>NZ_CP128477.1:1689285-2027142 GCF_030369675.1 Peteryoungia algae
GGACACTGGCGACGCTCAGGCACCGCTCACTTGGCATGACGGCGATATGCCCTTTTCCACAGCCTTTGGCGATCATTTTTATTGCCAGACCGATGGCCGGCTGGAATGCGGCCATGTCTTCCTGGCCGGAAACGGCCTGCCGGAACGCTGGCGGGAGACGCAGCAATTCACCATCGGCGAACTGGGCTTTGGAACCGGGCTGAACGCCTGCGAGACCTGGCGCCAGTGGAAGGAGCACCGTCTGCCCGGCGCTCATCTCCATTTCGTATCCTTCGAACTCCTGCCCATGCAGGCCGGTGAGATCGACCGGGCCCTGTCCCGCTGGTCGCAGATAGATGCCGAGCGTCAGGCACTTGTCACCCTCTGGCCCGAAGATCCTTCCGGTGTCGTGGAAATCGATCTCGATGCGCAGACGCGGCTGTCCGTCGTCTGCGGCGATGCGCTCGAAAATCTCTCGGCCAGTTCCCTTGCTTTCGACGCCTGGTTCCTCGACGGCTTCGCGCCATCTCGCAACAGTGCCATGTGGTCGGCCGAATTGATGCAGCGGGTTTTTGACACGACGACATCCGGCGGCAGCTTTGCGACCTACGCCGCGGCTGGCTTCGTGCGGCGCAATCTCATCGCGGCAGGCTTCGACGTCGAGCGGCGTCCGGGTTTCGCCGGCAAGCGGGAAATGCTCTGCGGCATCAGGCATGCAGCCTGATCACCCATCGGCTCGAACGAGAGCGGCGACCGGCCTGCCGCTCCATTCTTCGATCTTGCGTAGGAGGAGTTCCGGCGAAATCGGCTTGGACAGATAGTCGTCCATGCCCGCCGCAAGGCAGGCCTCGCGATCGCTGTCGAGCGCGTGTGCCGTAACGCCGACGATCGGTATCCGGCGCCCCGTCCCCTGCTCCGCCGATCGGATCGCCTGCGTCGCCTGATGGCCGTTCATGACCGGCATCGAGACATCCATCAGGATCAGATCCGGCGGCTCGCTTGACCAAGCCTCGACCGCCTCCTCGCCATTGCCGACGATGCGATAGGCGATCCCGCTTCCGGTGAGGATCTGCCGGAAGACGATCTGATTGACGGCATTGTCCTCGGCAATCAGCACTCTGAGGCCCGTTGCCACCGAGCCGCTTTCGACGGATGCGGGTTCGGCCGGCAGTGCGGAGGAGCGGGTCGCGAGAACCGGCTGTGGCGAAGGTCGCAGGCGCTTGGAGTTGACTCCATGCACACGGGCGGTGCGCACGACATCGATGATCGCCCCGCGCAATACGTTCGCCCGCGCCGGCTTCATCAGATGGGCCTGAACCTTGAGGCTTTCGAACAGACGGTCGTCGCCCACCATGTCCATGGAAGTGAGGAAGATCAGGGCGATCCCGTCAAAGCGGCAATCGCTGCGAATCGCCTGCGCCACATCGAGACCATTCATGTCGGGCATCTGGTAATCGATGATGACGGCGTCGATCTTCAGCCCTTCCGCATGCGCCGCGCCAAGGATCTGCAGGCCGGTCGGTCCGTCGGGAACCGCAAGGCCGTCGAAACCCCACATCTGGAGCTGCTCGGTGACGATCCGGCGATTGACGGCGTTGTCGTCGATGACGAGCACCCGGGCATCCTTGACCGTCGCCGGCAATTCCTTCTGCCTTCGACGCTCGGCAACGATGGTAAGCGGCAGTTCGACGGAAAAGGTCGAACCCTTTCCGACTTCCGAGGAAACGTTGAGCCTCCCGCCAAAAAGCTTGACGAGACCGGCCGTGATTGCCAGCCCCAGTCCGGTGCCCTCGTGGCGTCGTGTCGAGGATGTGTCGACCTGGGAGAATTTCTCGAAGATCTTTGCCTGCATCTCGGGCGGAATGCCGATGCCGGTATCCTCGATGCGAAGGGTCAGGAGGGAATGCCCGTCTTGCGTTCCGCTGGTCGACACGGCGACATGCACATGGCCCTTCTCGGTGAACTTGACCGCATTGCCGAGCAGGTTGGTGACGATCTGCCGGAAGCGTCCGGGATCGCCCATGAAGGTGTGTGCAACCGACTCATCGCCGGAGACGAGGAGTTCTATGTCTTTCTCGGCGGCAGCGGATGACAGAAGGGTCGCCACATCCTCGATCGCTTCAACCGGATCGAAGGGCGATTTCCTGAGCTTCAGCTGGCCTGCATCGATCTTGGAGAAGTCGAGGATGTCGTTGATGATGGTGAGCAGCGCATTGCCCGATTTCACCATGATGTCGACAAACGTCTTCTGCCGGCTGTCGAGCTCGGACTTGGACAGGAGCTCCGCCATGCCCAGGACCCCGTTCATCGGCGTGCGGATCTCGTGGCTCATATTGGCCAGAAAGTCGGATTTGGCCTTGTCGGCCGCCTCGGCGCGGGCGAGCAGCACTTCCAGTTCCGCTTCGCGCGCCTTCAATTCGGTGAAGTCGGTCAGAACGACGACGCAGCTGCGATCGCCCCCGAAGGTTGCTTCGAGCTTGACCCAGGTCTTGCCCTCCACCAGCAAGTTCGTCGAGAGCGCGTTCGAGTTCTGCATGGCAGCCTGCCACTGTTGCAGAACCACATCCGCCTCTGTACCGAAATCGCCGCGCGCCGCACAAAACTCGAAGATCGGCCGCCAGCTCTCGCCTGCGACCAGCATATCGTCAGGCAGGTCGAGAATGCGGGCAAAGGACGGATTGACCTCCGCGATACGGCCGTGCTCGATCATCATCAAGCCCTGCGACATCAATCGCATGGATTCCTGCACAAAGCCGCCCAGGCGTTCCAGCTGCTGCTGCGCCTCGGTAATGTCCCGTTCGCGCTGCCGGATCTCGGTCAGATCCGAATAGGTGAGCAGGATCTTGCGGTCGTGCAGGCGCGTGATCGTCGCCAGCACGAACTTGCCGTCGTCGTATTCCAGCTCGGTGACACGCGAGCCTTCGAGCACATCGAACTGCGCGAGGCGACGGCGATAGCCCTCCTCGAACTCTACCCCGGGCCATGTCCAGCCGCGTTTGTGGTTTTCCTCGCAATAGGTGCGGAAGGGAAGGCCACGCAGCGGCAGCTCATCCGGCCACTTCCAGATTTCCCGGCACTTCTCGTTGGCGAATTCGACCATGTAGTCACAGTCGATGATGACAACCCCGACCGGCATGACCTGCAGCATCGCGACCATGCTGCTGTAGAGGGCTTCAGTCCGCTCCTGCGCCTTGAGAAGCGCCAGCTGCCCCTGTTTGAGGACGGTGATGTCGTTCACCGACCCGACCACATAATGCTTGTTCTCGGCGGTGGTGATCCTGCTGAGGCGCGTGATGACCGAGATCTCCTGATCGTCGCGGACGACGATTTCGCGGTTCTTCTCGATCATTTCGCCAGTAGCGAGGATTCGGAGGTTCTCCTCCATCATCATCTGGCCGTATTCGGGCCAGAGGTCCACCTCCGTCAGGCCGTAAACGTCCTCGCGACGCTGGCCGTGAAGCTCTTCATAGGCCGTATTCACATAGATCATCCGCCTGTTGGTGTCGCGAATGAAGACCGGCACCGGCATCTGTTCGAGCGTCGCGCGATAAAGAAGGGTCTCCTCCTCGCGCTGGACCATGTCCGAAACATCGGAATAGGTCAGAAGGATACGGCCGCCATCCATGCGGCGGCTGCCACCGGCCAAGGCGCGACCGGAAGGCGTCTTGATGTCGATCAGAGGCCCCTCGATCAGGCCGACGACCTGCTCGATGCGGTAAGCCACCCGTTCCTGCAGGTCCTTGGCATCCAGATTGGCAAGGCCACGTCCCATCATTCGCGACAGGAAATCCCGATAGGTCATGCCCACCAGCGGCACAGGCGGATCGAGTTCCAGCATTTCCACGACGGCAGGATTGGCGAAAGAGATCGTCAGGTCGGCGCCGAGCACGATGATGCCGACCGGAAGCGACGCCATGAGACTCTGGAGCTGCAATTGCAGCGCCTCCGACTCCTGTCGCGCATCTTCCAGCATCTTCTGTTCACGCCGCAGCGGGGATAGATCGGTGATGGAACCGACGATGTAGCGCGCTCCATCGGGACCGGTCACGGCACCGGTCCGGGTGATAACCGGCACCTGCGTGCCGTCTGCACGGACGAAGGTTTCCTGAACCTCTTCCGTGATGCCGCTTTCGAGTACGCGGCTATTTTCCTCGAAGTAGTTCTGCCCCAGGCTCTGGAAGTTCTCCTGCTCGGTGCGACCAAGCAGTTCGTTGATCGGACGCCCGACGATTTCGGCATAGGCACAATTGGCAAAAAGCAGCCGGTGATCGGAACTGCGCACATAGGTCGCGATCGGATACTGCTCCAGGACAGCCTGAAACAGAGCAGCAGGCGGCAAAGCGACAGCGGTCGCAGACGCAGACGAGCCCACGGCAACGCTCTCTTCCATGAAGCCGAACAAATACATCCGGTCGTCGTCGTCGAAAAAGCGCTCGATCCGCAACATCTGGGCCGGACCGTCCGGAGACGGCGTCAGGCGAAGCTCTTCCTCGTCACCGAAAACCAGCACGCGCCGTTCGCGGTCGTCGCGGTGGCCGTCCAGTTCATTGCCGAAGATCTCCCGGTCGCTGCGTCCGGTGAAGCTTTCGGGGACGAGATTGTGAAGTTGGGCGAAGGGTGCGTTGACCGCGACATAGCGCAGCTCGCTGTCCTTGACATACGAAGGCAGGTCAAGCGCGGCAATCTTGTCGCGGACTAGGTCGAGCAAGTCGCTTCCCCGGATCAAATCTCTGTTCACACTTCGATAAATGACTGGTTTCGGTAAACAGCCGGTAAGCAAATCACGATCTGACGCTTCAAAATAGGAGACCGGGGCATACTCAGCTCGTGAAATCCTGCCGCCCCTCTCACTGTTCCAGATGAGCCGGGTTTTCGTCGCAAACGGCAATGCCTTTTGGCTTCCGAACCTGCGAGACTTGATGTCGAGATTGACACAATGGATCGACCATGAGCGACATCATAAGCCCCGCCTTGTCCGAGACTGAACCACAAGCCGCAGGCGGCGAGCGCCGCAGACGCACCGGCGGCCGCGGTGGAGAGCGCAGCAGGAGTGCAGCCCCAGGCAAATATCGCAATCTCGTCAATCGTCTGAGCAAGACCGAGCTTCTCGATCCCTCGGCCCTCGACGAAATGCATGAGGCGTCGCTGACCATTCTCGAAGAGATCGGCATGGATGTCATGCTGCCGGAAGCGCGCGCGATCATGAAGGCGCATGGCGCAGACGTGACGGAGGGATCCGATCGCGTCCGCTTCGACCGCAACCTGATCATGGACATGATTGCGTTTGCCCCACGCGAATTCCAGATGTTTGCCCGCAATCCCGAGCGCAACGTCAAGATGGGCGGCAACAACCTGGTCTTCGCCCAGATCGCCTCGGCCCCCTTCGTCGCCGATCGGGAAGGCGGACGCCGCGCCGGCAACCAGGAAGACTTCCGCAAGCTGGTCAAGCTCGCCCAGTCCTATGACGTCATCCACACGACGGGCGGCTATCCGGTCGAGCCGATCGACATCCACGCCTCGGTGCGCCATCTCGACTGCCTGTCGGACATGGTGAAGCTGACCGACAAGGTGTTTCACTGCTATTCGCTCGGCAAGCAGCGCAATCTCGACGGAATCGAGATCGCCCGCATCGGCCGTGGCGTGACGATGGAGCAGATGGAGAGCGAGCCCTCGCTCTTCACCATCATCAACTCCTCCTCGCCGCTCCGGCTTGACGGGCCCATGCTCCAAGGCATCATCGAAATGTCGTCGCGCGGCCAGGTCGTGGTCATGACGCCCTTCACACTGGCCGGAGCCATGGCCCCGGTGACCATCGCCGGCGCCGTCGTCCAGCAAAATGCCGAAGCCCTTTGCGGCATCGCATTTACGCAAATGGTCAAGCGCGGCGCGCCCGTCGTCTACGGCGGCTTCACCTCGAATGTCGACATGAAGACCGGCGCGCCTGCCTTCGGCACACCCGAATACATGAAGGCGGTCATCGTCGGCGGCCAGCTCGCCCGCCGCTACGGCATTCCCTACCGCACATCGAATACCAATGCCGCCAATACGCTGGACGCCCAGGCTGCCTACGAATCCGCTTTCTCGCTATGGGCGCTCACCCAGGGCGGTGGCAATTTCATCATGCATTCGGCCGGCTGGAGCGAGGGCGGCCTGACGGCCTCCTTCGAAAAATTCATCCTCGACGTCGATATGCTGCAGATGGTCGCCGAATTCCTGACGCCTCTCGATGTCAGTCAGGACGCGCTGGCACTCGACGCGGTTCGCGAAGTCGGCCCCGGTGGCCACTTCTTCGGCACGGCCCACACGCTCGCCCGCTACGAGACGGCCTTCTATTCGCCGATCCTCTCGGACTGGCGCAACTTCGAGACCTGGACGGATGCCGGCCGCCCGACAACCTACGATCACGCCAACCGCGTGTTCAAGGAAAAGCTGGCAAGCTACGAGCGTCCGCCGATCGATCCAGCCGTCGAGGAAGAGCTCGACGCCTTCGTGGCGAAACGCAAGGCCGAAGGCGGCGTTGCGACGGATTTCTGATCCGTCACGAGAGCGTCCTCAAATACGCCTGGTAGGTCTGGTGCAAGTCCGGCTCGAACCGATCCACCATCACCTTCCAGTCCTCGACCCGGTCGAGGCGGAAGTCACGGAAGCCATTGCGCATTTCGCACCAGGCGGTCATCACCCAGATCGCCCCGAAGGCGGCGAACCCCAGCGGCCAGACGACTCGCTGGCTGCGCTCGCCGGGCAAGGAATGATAGGCAATCCAGACCTTGCGTTTGGCCGACAGCGCCGAGCGTACATCCCCCAGGCAATCCGGAACCACCGGCTGCGCCGACGACCGGAAGGCATGGATGGGTGCTGAAATCAGCCGCTCGGCGTGCTCCTTCGGCAGCATGCCGAGCATCTTCTCCTTCGCCTCACGCGCCGCCTGGCCGAGCCGGGGATCGCCGAGCATTTCGACGGCGCGCAGCCCGAAGGCCAGGGCCTCAAGCTGCTCGAAGGTAAAGGTGAGTGGCGGCGCATCGAAGGCCTCGCGCAGCATGTAGCCCACGCCGCGCTCGCCCTCGATCGGCGCGCCCGAGGCCATCAGATGTTCCATGTCCCGGTAGATGGTGCGCGGTGCGACCTCCATCTTCTCGGCGATTTCGGCAGCGGTCATGGCACGACCCGTCGATCGCATCAGCTGGATGATCCGGAAGAGCCGGTCGGCGGGGCGCATGCGTGCCTCCTTCGCAGGTAATGGCCAGAAGGTTGTCAGTTGACCCATGTTAGGTCAAGCCGTGATCAACCACGGGAGCCCCTTATGCGCACCACCACCATCCTAGAACTGGCCGTCTGCACCGTAACCGACAAGCCCGCGGCAGAAGAGGCACGACGCTCCGCCATGGCTGCGGTCAGGACCTATGCCGGCTTCGTCAGCTGGCGGGCGCTCACCGCCCTCGAACAGGGCGACATGATTGCCGATCTCGTCGAATGGGCCGACAAGGCGAGCGCCGATGCCGCCGCCGCCAAGGTACAGGTCGATCCGGCCTTTGCCCCCTACATGTCGGCGATCTCGGGTGTTACCCTGATGCAGCATTTCGAAACGCAAGACACGATCTGACCGATGGCCGAACCGCTGAAACATCTGATCGGCGCCCACACCGCCCGCGACACGGCCAACGCCGTGGCGCGGGCCTGGGGCAAGTTCGACCACCAGGGCTTCCTTGCCGACACCCTGCCGGCCCTCGAGACCCTGGAACTGATGCAGCGCGGACAATGCATTGCAGACGCGCTGCACCGTCACCTCCCGGAGGATTTCGGGTCGGCGGCGGCAATCCTGCATGCCTGCCTGCCAACGCCGAACCACACAGGCCTGAGCGGCTGGGCACTACTTTCCTTCAACCAGTATATCGCCGCGCATGGGCGCGGCGAGCTCAAGACTGCCCTTGGCCTTCTGAAGGCACTGACGCCGCATTTCACCGCGGAATTCGGCATTCGCCCCTTGATCGCCGAGGAGCAGGAGGCAGCACTTGCGATCATTTCTGACTGGGTGACCGATGCGAACCACCATGTCAGGCGCCTCGCCAGCGAGGGAACACGCCCTCGCCTGCCTTGGGCGATGCGCCTGCCCGCCCTGGTCAAGGATCCCTCCCCGATCCTTCCGATCCTGGAAGCGCTGATCGACGACGACGAGGACTATGTTCGCCGCTCCGTCGCCAACAGCCTCAACGACATCGCCAAGGATCACCCGGATCTGGTCGCCGATTTCGTCGAACGTCACAAAGATGGCGCATCGAAGCATAGGCTCTGGCTGCTCAAGCACGCCTCGCGAACCCTGATCAAGAAGGGCCACGGCAAGGCGCTCGCCAATTTCGGCTTCGCAGCACTCACCGATGTGACGGTGACGCTCGCCTTGACGAGTGAGCGCGTCACCTTTCCCGGCGACCTCGGCTTCGAGATCAGCCTTTCCAACAATGGCAGCGCGGCGCGCCCGGTACTGATCGATTACGCGATCCATCACAAGAAGAAGGATGGCGCGTTGTCGCCCAAGGTCTTCAAGGGCAGGAGCCTGACGATTGCCGCAGGTGAAAGCGTGATGATGGCAAAGCGCCATGCCTTTCGGCCGATCACCACGAGAGCCTACAATGCCGGCGGGCACCGGCTGGAAATCCTGTTGAACGGCACAAGCGTCGCAAGCGCCGATTTCGACCTCGTCATGCCGCAGGAAGCGACAGCATGAGCGAGGACGGCCATTCGATCCATTTCGAGGCCGAGGTCATCCGCTTTGACGCGCCCGGCGGCTGGCATGCCGTCTTCCTGCCGCCGGATGCTGCAGCCGAAGCGCGCTTCTTCGGCCGAGCCAACGGTCTGGGCGCAATCGCGGTTCAGGTGCTGATCGGCACAACAAGGGTCCGCACCTCGCTCTTTCCCGACAAGCGCCGCGACAGCTTTCTGTTGCCGCTGAAGGCAGACCTGCGCCGCTGCGAGAACATCAAGGTGGGCAGCCGGATCCCGGTTCATCTGACGCTCAATGCGTGACCCGTGGACGCAGACGTTCACGTTGCATCGCAAAAGAAATCTTGACTTCTGTCGCGAATGGGCCCATTTCCAACTCAGCTTTTACCTTCCGGCCGCCGCGTGAGCGTGCCCAGCGACAACTGAGACGCGACGAAGGATAAGGCGCATGACATCTGGGCGGACATTCCGCCGATGCGCTTGGAAAGCTTTTTTCCAACTTGCAAGTTCCCAAATCACGCGGGGTTCTTGACGCCAATGCCAACCGGTTCGCGAAGAACGCGTTCCGGGGTTTGTGCATTTGGCGCCCCGAAAGGTATGACTTTGACAACTTTCGATGATCTTGGCCTCTCCAAGAATATCGTCGCGACGCTGACTACGCTCGGCTTCACGACCCCCACTCCGATCCAGGAGAAGGGCATCCCCGTCGTTCTCGGCGGCCGTGACCTGATCGGTCTCGCCCAGACCGGCACTGGCAAGACGGCGGCCTTCGGCCTGCCGATGATCGAGATGCTTCTCAAGGATGAGAAGCGCCCTGACAACCGCACCACCCGCGCCCTCATTCTTGCCCCGACCCGCGAACTGGTGAACCAGATCGGCGAGAACCTGCGCAGCTACCTGCGCCGCCTGCCGCTGAAGATCAACCAGGTCGTCGGTGGCGCCTCCATCGGCAAGCAGCAGCTGCAGCTTGAAAAGGGCACCGACATCCTCGTCGCGACGCCTGGCCGCCTGCTCGACCTGATCTCCCGCAATGCGATTTCGTTGCGCGCCGTGCGTTACCTCGTTCTCGACGAAGCCGACCAGATGCTGGATCTCGGCTTCATTCACGACCTGCGCAAGATCTCGAAGATGGTCCCGCCGAAGCGCCAGACCCTGCTCTTCTCGGCCACCATGCCGTCGTCGATCGCAGATCTTGCCGCAAGCTTCCTGACCGACCCGCTCAAGGTCGCCGTGTCCCCTCCGGGCAAGGCCGCCGACAAGGTCGAACAGCATGTGCATTTCGTCGCCGGCCAGAATGCCAAGACGGAAATGCTCAAGAAGATCCTCAACGACAATCCGGATGGCCGCTCCATCGTCTTCCTGCGCACCAAGCATGGCGCGGAAAAGCTGATGAAGCATCTCGACGCCACCGGCTACTCGGTCGCCTCGATCCACGGCAACAAGAGCCAGGGCCAGCGCGAGCGGGCACTGAAGGGTTTCCGTGACGGCGAGATCAAGACGCTGATCGCCACCGACGTTGCCGCCCGCGGCATCGACATCCCGGCCGTCAGCCACGTCTTCAACTACGACCTGCCGGAAGTTCCGGACGCCTATGTCCACCGCATCGGCCGTACTGCCCGTGCCGGCCGCGACGGCATCGCGATCGCGTTTTGCGGTCCCGATGAAGGTCGCCTGCTGCGCGACATCGAAAAGCTGATGAGCATCGACATTCCGGTCGCCTCCGGCGAAGCCCCGGCAAACCTCGCACGCCCGGCCCGTCCGCAGCGTCGCGGCGGCGGTGGCGGTGGCGGTGGCAACAACCGCAATCACCAGGCCCCGGGCCAGGGCCGCGGCAAGCCCGAAGGCGGCGCCAAGGCCGATGGTCGTCCGGCCAAGTCCGGTCACCGCAAGGGTAGCAATGGCGGCGGACAGAACCGCAGCGCCAATGGCGGCCAGGGCCGTCCCGGCAATGGCAATGGCCAGGCACGCCCGGCCCGCTCCGGCACTGCCGGCGGACGCCGCCGCGAAGCCTGAGTTTCGCGATTGGCCGAAGTTTGAGAATCACGATGGCGCGGTCCCCACCGCGCCATTTTTGGTGTCGTCAGTCTTTCAGAATGATCGGTTGAGCCTTGCTCTTGCGGTTGATGAGATAGACCCCGACCATGACCACGCAGGTGCCAATCACCATAGGCACGGTCAATTCTTCTCCAAAGGCGATGGCCGCCTCCAGCGCTGCAAGCGGCGGAACGAGATAGATCAGCGATGCCGCCTTCGACACGTCCCCGCGACGGATGAGATAGAGCAGGAGCGCGATCGCCCCCATGGATATGCCGATCACCGACCAGGCAAGCGTCGCAAAGAAACCGAGACTCCAGTCGACACGCAGGTCTTCCAGCGCAAGCGCGGCGGGGACTGTCACAATCAGCGCCCCGACATATTGCAGCGTGGCGACAGCCCTCAGGTCGCCATCCTTCACCAGACGCTTCTGATAGATCGTGCCTGCCGTGACGCAGACCATGGCAAGAACATTCACGGCAACCGCATAGGCCGGTATCGACGCCGAATCGATCGCCAGCATCTTGGGCAGCACGGCGATCGCGACGCCCAGGAACCCGATCACGAGCCCGACCCGCTGGCCGGCGTTCAGCTTTTCGCCGACGAAATAGGCCGCAGCAACCCCGGTCATGAGCGGTTGCAGGCCGGCAATGATGCCCGAGAGTGCCGCCGGCACACCCTGCCCGATCGCCCACCAGACCATGCCAAGATAGAGCCCGTGCAGGAACATGCCGGATATGATGGCATGCAGCCACCCGGATCGCTGCTTCGGCCAGGAAACGCCGCCCAGCCGACAGACGATGTAGAAGAGCACCACCGCCGTGCCGTAGCGTACGACGAGGAAGGTCAGCGGCTCGGCGAAGAAGGTCGCGTATTTGGCAGAGATCCAGCCCGTCGACCAGAGAAGAACGAAGAGAACGGGCGCGAGCCGGGCAAGGGTCATGATATCGCTGTCTTTCCTGCACCGGAACGCATACCGCCGGCGGTGCGCCTCGATACTGCGGCACCGTCGCGCGGTCAAAAGAGTTTTCTTGCAGGCAAGGATGAATTCCGTGCACGCGAAGAAAGAATTATTCCGGAAAGATTGCCTAAAATTTCAGCGAAGGTCCGAAACCC
Organism: Peteryoungia algae; assembly: GCF_030369675.1. NCBI lineage: Bacteria > Pseudomonadati > Pseudomonadota > Alphaproteobacteria > Hyphomicrobiales > Rhizobiaceae > Peteryoungia > Peteryoungia algae. The sequence goes on from NZ_CP128477.1 coordinate 1,701,130, forward strand.
GGAGCCTGAGAACTTGACGATATGCCAAATCACGCAGGAGTAGAGAGCCGTCAACAGCCAATCGGACAAGATTTTCGCACAAATTTTGCGCTTTTGCCCGATTTTCGACCACTATTGGTCCCCGGCATTTCTGCAAGGTCGGCCCTTGAACATGCTTGCATTGCCAAAATGGTTGTATTCAAATGACAAAAAAAGGGATGGCGTCATTGGCATTTGATGAAATGATCACTGCGGACAACGATCCGCGCGGACCTTACCAGAACTATTTCGATTGGTATTCCAGTCAGGACCCGGCAAGGCTTCTGGCAAAGTCGAGAGATGCCGAAACCATCTTCCGCAAGACCGGCATCACCTTTGCCGTCTATGGTCATGCAGACAGCGCCGAAAAGCTCATTCCATTCGACATCATCCCGCGCATCATTTCCGGCCGCGAATGGCGCAAGCTCGCCCAGGGCATCGAACAGCGCGTGCTGGCGCTCAATGCCTTCCTCGACGACATCTACCACAAGCAGGAGATCATCAAGGCCGGCCGCATTCCACGGGAACTGATCGAGAAGAATGTCGCCTTCCTGCCCGAGATGATCGGCTTTCGTCCGCCGGGCGGCGTCTATACCCATATCGTCGGCACCGACATCGTGCGCACGGGCGAAGACCAGTTCTACGTCCTGGAAGACAATGCCCGCACGCCTTCCGGCGTCTCCTACATGCTGGAGAACCGGGAAACCATGATGCAGATGTTCCCGGAGCTCTTCCAGCTCAACAAGGTACAGCGCGTCGAGGATTACCCCTATCTGCTGCGCCAGTCGCTCGCCTCGCTCGCGCCTCCCGGCTGCAAGGGCAAGCCGCGCGTCGCGGTTCTCACCCCCGGCATCTACAACTCCGCCTATTACGAGCACTCCTTCCTTGCCGACATGATGGGCGTGGAACTGGTCGAAGGCTCGGACCTGCGCGTGATCGACGGCAAGGTGAAGATGCGCACCACGCGCGGCTACGAGGCGATCGACGTGCTCTACCGCCGCGTCGATGACGATTTCCTCGACCCCCTCACCTTCCGTCCGGATTCGGCGCTCGGCATCCCGGGCATCATGGATGTCTACCGCGCCGGCCAAATCACCATCGCAAATGCGCCGGGCACCGGCATTGCAGACGACAAGGCAATCTATTCCTACATGCCGGAGATCGTCGAATTCTACACCGGCCGCAAGGCGCTGCTCGAAAACGTGCCGACATGGCGCTGCTCGGAAGCTGACAGCCTGAAATACGTGCTCGAGCATCTCGAAGAGCTCGTCGTCAAGGAAGTCCACGGCTCGGGTGGCTATGGCATGCTGGTCGGCCCGACGGCATCGAAGAAGGAACGCGCCGAGTTCGCCGAAAAGCTGAAGGCGCGACCGTCCAACTACATCGCCCAACCGACCCTGTCCCTCTCGACCGTGCCGATCCTCGTGAACAAGGGCATTGCGCCGCGCCACGTCGACCTGCGTCCCTATGTCCTCGTCTCCGACAAGGTGCAAATCATCCCCGGCGGCCTGACCCGCGTGGCCCTGAAACAGGGATCGCTCGTGGTCAATTCCAGCCAGGGCGGCGGCACCAAGGACACCTGGGTATTGGAGGACTGACATGGTCATGCTCGGAAGAACCGCCAACGGCCTCTTTTGGATGTTCCGCTACATCGAAAGGGCCGAAAACATTGCCCGTCTCGTCGATGCCGGCCTGAGAATGTCGCTGACCCGCAGCGGTGCCTCGGACGAAGACTGGGACGCCGTCTTGAAAAGCGCCGACGTGCGCCCGCTCTTTGCCGAACGCCATGGCAAGGTCACGGCATCGGACGCCATCGACTTCATGCTGCGTGATCCTGCCAATCCGTCGAGCGTGGTGTCCTGCATCGACGCCGGGCGCAACAATGCCCGCATGGTGCGAACGGCGCTCACCCGCGAAACCTGGGAAGCGACGAACGAATGCTGGATCGAGCTGAAACAGGTGCTCGCCCGCAAACTGAAATCCGCCGACCTGCCCGAGGTCATCGACACGGTGAAACGCCGTGCCGGCCTCATTCGCGGCGCCTTCCACGGCTCCATGCTGAGGAACGAGATCTACAACTTCGCCCGCATCGGCACCTTCATCGAGCGTGCCGACAACACCAGCCGCATCCTGGACGTCAAGTATTACGTGCTTCTGCCGGCGATCACCCATGTCGGCTCCTCGCTCGACAACATGCAGTGGGAATCGATCCTGCGCTCCGTCTCCGCCCACCGCTCCTATCGCTGGGTCTATGACGGAGAATACAAGGCGGCCAACATTGCCGACTTCCTGATCCTCAACGGCCAGATGCCCCGCTCGCTCGCCTATTGTTACGAGAAGATCACCTCCAACCTCGGCTATCTGGCACGGGACTATGCACACCAGCTGCCGGCGCATGAGACGGCGGACAATGTCTTGACCACGCTGAAGTCGACGACGATCGGCACCATCATGGACCAGGGACTGCACGAATTCCTCGACGACTTCATCGCCAGCAACAACAAGCTGGGCAATGAAATCACCGAGGGTTATCGGTTCTACAGCTGAGCAGGAATGATCCCATGCGTCTGCGGATAAGCCACACCACCGAATATCGCTACGACGATCCCGTCCAGTATTCTCTGCAACGGCTCCGGCTGTGCCCGCTCGACGGGCCCGGCCAGAAGGTTGTGTCGTGGAACATCGCGGTCGATGGTGCAACGGTCGAGGCCGGCTTCAACGATCAGTTCGGCAACCACACGCACCTCGTATCGACCGAGGGCGACAGCCACAGCGTCCACATCGTCGCCTCCGGCGAGGTCGAAACGGAGGACCGCTCCGGAGTCTTCGGCCCGCATCAGGGATGTGTACCGCTCTGGCTTTACCTGCGCGAGACGCCACACACGAAGCCCGGCAAGCTCACCCGCGAGCTCGTCCGCAGTCTGACCGGCGACAACGAGCTCACCAAGATGCACGACCTCATGGGCAAGCTGCATTCAGCGATCGCCTTTGAACCCGGCACGACCGGAACCGAAACCACCGCCGAACAGGCCCTGGAGGCCGGGCGTGGCGTCTGCCAGGACCACGCGCATGCCTTCCTCGCCGCCGCCCGGACCATGGGGCTTCCGGCCCGCTACGTCTCCGGATACCTGTTGATGGACGATCGCGCCGAGCAGGTCGCGACCCATGCCTGGGCCGAGGTCAATCTGTCGGGTCTCGGCTGGGTCGGCTTCGACGGCGCCAACAATCACTGCCCGGACGCCCGCTACGTCCGGATCGCGACCGGCCTCAGCTACGCTGATGCGGCGCCTGTTTCCGGCATGCGGATCGGCGTCGCCGGCGAAGACCTGACCGTCACGCTCGTCGTCGAGCCCAGCCAGAGCCAGAGCCAGACGCAAAGCTGACCGCCCCGGGGACAGCAGCGCGCGGCACAAGCCCCGCACCACGTCGATATGGTGATGTCAGGCCGAGACGCGGCTGGGCCGCAGCGGAGGTCGAGGCACATATGCTGTTCGGAAAATCGCTCTTCCAGTCGGTTGTCGACAGGCTCGGCGAAGAGGCGAAGGAAGATGTGCCATCAGAGGACGTGGCCTTCCGCGTCAAAGGACTGGCATCGAGCTTCATTCCGATGACACCGGCAAGCGGCTCCACACCCGTGGATCCCGGCACGGATCAACGGCTCGACGCCTATCTCTTCCTGATGCCCGAAGACCGCGAGCCAGAACCGCCCGAGCCCCCCGCTCCGCCGCAACCGCCGGCCTGGATCAACCGCCTGTCGCCGGAGGAGATTGCAGCCGACCTCGGCCTCGATCCCGGCGATGATCGCGAACGCCTTCAGGAACGCCGGCGCGCATTTGCCCGAGACAACCATCCCGACCGTATCGCCGCAGATTTCCGCGAGGAAGCCACCATGCGCATGAAGATCGCCAACCGGCTCATCGACGACGCGATCAGCCGGTTCGCTACAGGTCTCGGCCGTTAGGGATCAGTCGTAGAGCCGCCGCAAGAGCATGTTGACCGTGTCCCGCTCGGCAACGCCGCCGAGCTGGTCCAGCACCCACTGTTCGTGATCGAGCCAGATTGGCATCAGCTCTTCGAGATAGGCGTCCCCCGCCGGCGTCATGTAGAGCGACTGCACGCGGCGATCGGTCTCCGACTTGCGGCGCTCGATGAACCCCTTGCTCTCGAGCCCGTCGACGATCGCGACAAAGTTCGCCCGCTGGATGCCCAGCGCTTCGGCCACTTCGCTCTGCTTGGCACCCTGATTGTTGGTGAGCAGAAGCAGCACGGCAAAATCGGTCGGACGCATTCCCTTGGAAGAAAACGCTTCGTTGAAATGCTGAAACACCGCGAGTTGCGCTCGCCTCAAGCGATATCCCACGGCGTCGTCCATCATCGAGAAGTCGAGCCTGGACGGGTTGGGTATCAATTCATTCATTGTAAGTTCCGGCATTTCCCCTGCCATTCTTGTATTTTCCCCTCAGCCGGCCCGCTGTTTTCCCCTGCGAGCCGACATTCCGATACTAACCGTTTAAACCCCCGTCACAAGGCGCAACCGCCCTTGCCTTCCCGTAAAACGCCAATTCCTGCGCTTTAGCCACGGGGTTTAGCCGGCATCAACAGCCCAGACCGGCCGGCCAGTCCCCGATCAGCTTGCGATTCGGCCATCCGGCCGCACCATTTGCGCCGATGCGGGATGATTCCGCCGGAGCCAAGTGTTTTTTCCGATTGAAGCTGCCAATCGACTGCGCTATGACCGCTTCAGGAACGGCGAGTCAAACCGTCGTCGGAAGCACCCGTAGCTCAGCTGGATAGAGTGTTGGATTCCGATTCCAAAGGTCACAGGTTCGAATCCTGTCGGGTGCGCCATTTTTCTCCATCAAAATATTGATTTCCTTCGCATCCAGGTGCTGACGGCACTCGGAATTGCCGAGGGCGCTGTCCTCCCTTCCGCTCGCCAAACAAAAAACCCCGCCTCGAAAGGCGGGGTTGCTGTTCCTGCACCGGGTATATGCCGCGGGCTGCTGCTGTCCCGGCCTTAGAGGGCCTGGTAGGCGGCGACGATGGCTTCGACCTGGGCCGCATTCATCGCCTGGATCTGGGCGGTGGTGATCGCCTGGATCTGGTCGCTGGTCAGGTCACCGATGTCGTCGGTCGACAGACCGGCGATGGCGGCTGTGCTGATGGCGGCGATGTCCTCGATCGAGAACTCGACCAGGTCTTCGCTCCCCAGTGCACTGATCGAAGCAGAGTTCAGCGCCGCGACCTGGGTCGAGGTCAGGGCCTCGATCTGGTCCGTGGTCATGGCGACCAGCTGGTCGGTCGAGAGAGCGCCAACGGTCCGCGAACCGAGTGCCGCAATCTGATCCGTCGAGAAGGACACCAGACCGTCGGTCGAGAGGCTTCTCGCCTGCGTCGATGTCAGCGCCGCGATCTGGGCGGTCGAGAAACCGTCGATCTGGTCGGAGGTCAGGGTCTCAACCTGGGCGGATGTCAGCGCAGCCACTTGGCCCGATGTGAGGCCGGCGAGCTGTTCCGAGGTGAGTTCGGCGAAGTTGTCGGTCGACAGTGCCGCGATGGTTCTCGTGCTCAGCAAGCCGAGTTCCGTCGAGCTGAAGGTCGCCATGTCTTCGGTTTCAAGACCGGAGATGGCAGCCGTGCTGAGCGCTGCGAGCTGACCGCTGGAGAGCACCCCGATCTGCTCGGAGGTCAGTGCCGTCACCTGATTGGAGGTCAGGCTTGCAAAGACCCGCGTTCCAAGGGCCGCGACCTGATCGGTCGAGAACGATGCGAGGTTGTCGGTCGACATGGCAGCGACCTGGGCACTCGTCAATGCGCTGACCTGCAGCGTGTTGAGACCGTCGATGTCGTCCGTGGTCAGCACCCCGATCTGCGCCGTGGTAACGGCGGCGATCTGGGCGGTGGTCAGACCAGCGAGCTGGGTCGAGTCGAGTGCGGCGAAGTTCTCGGTCGACATGGCAGCCAAAGCCCGGGAATTGAGGGCTGCGACGTCGGTCGGCGCGAATGTCGCGACATCTTCGGTCGAAAGACCCGCAATGCCCGCAGAGCTGATCGCTCCGAGCTGCGCTGTCGAGAGATAGTCGAACTGGCTGGACGTCAGCGCAGCGATCTTGTCAGAGGTCAGGCTGGCGATACCGGCCGTTGCCAGGCCCGGCAGCTGATCCGAGGTCAGTGCTGCGAGGCTATCGGTCGACAGAGAAGCAATCTGCGTCGACTTCATGGCGGAGATCTGGGCAGAACTCAGACCGGCGACCGTCGTGCTGTTGAGCGTGGCGATCTGTGCCGTCGTCAGTGCTGCGACCTGGGCAGTCGTCAGCCCGGAGAGCTGTGCCGAGTCGAGAGCGGCGAAGTTCTCGGTGCTGAGGGCAGCCAGCGTTCGGGTCTGGAGAACCGCGAGTTCAGCAGAGTCGAGCGTCGCAAGATCTTCGGTTGCAATGCCAGCCACCGCGGCAGAGCTCAGCTGCGAGAGCTGGACCGTCGAGAGGGCTGCGAACTGCGCCGTATCGAGCACCCCGACCTGGCTGGCCGTCAGCGATGCGACGGCGCGGCTGGAAATGGCCGCGACCTGATCGGTGTCGAGCCCGGCAATGGCATCCGTAGACAGGCCGCTGATGGCTGCCGACGAGATCACCGCGATCTCGTCCGTCGAGAACGTGGCGATATCGGCGGCGGAAAGGGCGGCGAGGTCAGCAGAGCTGAGGGCCGCGATCTGACCGGAGGTCAGCGCCAGAACCTGATCGGTGCTCAGTGCATCGAGCTGTTCGGACGTCAGCGCACCGACAGCGCGGGAGTTGAGCGCCGCCACCTGATCCGTCGAGAGCGAGGCAATGTTGTCAGTCGACAGGGCCAGGATCTGCAGGGAGCTGAGGACGCCCGCCTGGGCGGCCGTCAGGCCATCGATCTGGGTTGAGTCGAGCGCGCCGACCTGGGCAGTCGTCAGCGCAGCGACCTGGGAGGTCGTCAGGCCGGAGAGCTGCAGGCTGTCGAGCGATGCGATGTTCTCGGTCGAGAGGGCTGCGATTGCCCGCGAATTCATCGCCGCGAGGTCCGTCGATTCCAGTCCGTCGAGATCCTCCGTCGTGAGACCCGCGACAGCGGCAGTCGAGAGGGCTGCAAGCTGGGCCGTGCTCAGGACGCCGATCTGATCGGACGAGAGGGCGGCAACCGCGTCAGAACCGAGTGCGGAGACGGCGCGGGTATTGAGCACAGCCACCTGATCGGTCGAAAGCGAAGCCAGCGCGTCGGTGGTCAGAGCGCGGACCTGCGAGCTGGAGAGCATGGCGACCAGTGCGGTCGTCAGGCCATCTAGCTGGTCGCTGATCAGCGTTGCGACCTGTGCAGTGGTAAGCGACGTAACCTGGCTGGTCGTCAGACCGGAGAGCTGGGTCGAGTCGAGGGAAGCAAAGTTGTCCGTCGAGAGCGAAGCGAGAGCCCGGGAGTTGAGCGCCGCGAGGTCCGTCGATGCAAAGGCATCGAGGTCTTCGGTCGTCAGGCCGGCGACTGCGGCACTCGTGAGGGCAGCGAGCTGTGCCGTCGACAGCACACCGATCTGGTCGGACGAGAGCGCGGCAATCGCATCAGACCCGAGCGCTGCAACGGCGCGCGTGTTGAGGACAGCTACCTGATCTGTGGAGAGCGATGCCAGAGCATCCGTGGTCAGCGCGCGGACCTGCGCGCTGGAAAGCAGAGCGACGACATCGGTGGCCATGCCATCCAGCTGATCGCTATCGAGCGTGCCGACCTGTGCGGTCGTCAAGGCCGCAACCTGGCCGGACGTGAGACCGGAGACCTGTGCCGAGTCGAGCAGGGCGATGTTGTCGGTCGACAGGGCTGCGATTGCCCGACTGTTGAGAACCGCGATTTCGGCGGAGGTCAGCGTGCCGATGGCGTCGCTGTTGAGACCGCGAACCGCAGCCGAGGTCAGGGATGCCAGCTGGGCGGTCGAAAGTGCGTCGAACTGTGCCGAGCTGAGGACGTTCAGCTGCGCAGACTTCAGCGAGGCGATGGCGCGCGTGCTGATCGCACCCAGCTGATCGGTGCTGAGAGAGGCAACTGCATCGGTGGTCAGGGCGCCGAGCTGGACTGAGGAGAGCGTGGCGATCTGGGCGGTCGTGAAGCCATCGAGCTGGTCGCTGCTGAGCGTGCCGATGATGGCCGTGGACAGCGCCGCGATCTGCGCCGATGTCAATCCGACGAGCTGGTCCGAGGTGAACGATGTGAACTTGTCGCTCGAAAGGGCAGCCAGCGAGCGGGACTGCAGGGCAGCGAGGTCAGCCGAGTCGAAGGTTGCGAGATCTTCGGTCTCAAGGGCTCGGGCTGCCGTCGAGCTGATGGCGCTCAGCTGGGATGTCGACAATGCGCCGATCTGATCGGACGTCATCGCGGCGATCTGGGTGCTGTCGAGAGCCATCATGGCCCGCGTATTGATCGCGGCAATGAGGTCGGTCGACAATTCGCCGATCACGGCGGAGGTGATGCCACGGATGGCAGCAGAGCTCAGCGTTGCGAACTCGGCGGTGGTGAAGGTTGCGATATCCTCGGACGACAGGGCAGCGAGGTCGCTGGACGTCAGGGCCGAGATCTGGGCGGAAGACAGAGCCTCAATCTGATCGCTCGTCATCGCGCTCAGCTGAGCGGTCGTCAAGGCGGCAACGGCGCGGCTGCTGAGAGCGGCAACCTGATCGGTCGACAGCGAAACCACATTGTCGGTTCCGAGCGCGACCACCTGGGCAGAGCTCAGAGCCGCAACCTGGGCCGTGCTCAGGCCGTCGATCTGGTCGCTGTCGAGGACGGCAACCTGAGCGGTGGTCAGGGCAGCGATCTGAACGCTGGAGAGAGCCGTCAGCTGCTCGGATGTCAGGACAGCGACGTTGTCGGTCGACAGGGCGGCCAGCGAGCGGGAGTTGAGCGCTGCGAGCTCTGTCGATGAGAATGTGCCGACATCTTCAGCTTCGAGGCCCTTCACTGCGGCCGAGCTGAGGGCTGCGAGCTGCGAGGTGGTGAGGGCCGCAACCTGGTCGCTGCTGAGTGCGGCGACCTTGTCGGATGTCAGGACTGCGATCACACGGCTGCTCAGGCCTGCGACCTGATCGGTGGAAAGCGATGCCAGTGCATCGGTGGTCAGGGCCTTCATCTGGGCGCTGGTCAGGCCGGCGAGCTGAGCCGTGCTCAGGCCGTCTGCCTGATCCGAGGTCAGCGTGGCGATCTGGGCAGTGCCGAGAGCGCCGATCTTGGCGGCAGTCAGGCCGGCAAGCTGGGTCGAGTCGAGCGATGCGAAAGCGTCGGTCGAAAGGGCAGCCAGGCTGCGCGATGCGAGAGCGGCCACGCCGTCCGAAGTCAGCGTGTCGATGTCGTCGGCGCCGAGGCCCTTGACGGCGACGGAGCTGAGGGACGCGAGCTGGCTGGTCGTCAGTACGCTGATCTGGTCGGTTGTCAGCGCTTCGACCTGGGTCGACTTCAGGACTGCGACAGAGCGGCTGTTGAGGGCCACGATCTGGTCGGTCGAGAAGGAAGCGAGATTGTCGGTCGAGAGGGCCGGGATCTGGCGCGAAGTGAGCGCCGAGATCTGCAGCGAGGTCAGACCGTCAATCTGTGCGGAAGTGAGGCTGGCGATGACAGTGGTCGAAAGGGATGCGATCTGCGCGGTGGTCAGGCCGGAAATCTGATCACTGTTGAGGGCAGCGAAGCTGGCGCTCGACAATCCGGCGAGTGCGCGGGTGCTGAGCACCGACAGTTCGGCGGAGGTCAGCGTTCCGATGTCTTCGGCCTCGAGGCCGGCGAGCGCCAGGCTTCCGAGCGCCGTGAGCTGGGCGGTGGACAGTGCGTCGAACTGCTCGGAGCTCAGCGCGGTCACTTGCGCGGATGTCAGGGCGCCGAGGACGCGGCTGCTGAGCCCGACCATCTTGGCGCTGTCGATGACGGCGAGCTGATCCATCGTCAGACCGCGGACAGCGACGCTCGAAAGGGCGCCGAGCTGGCTGGAGCTGAGACCGTCGAAGTCGTCTGTCTGCAGAGCGCCGACCTGGGTCGACGAGAGTGCCGCAACCTGAGAGGTGCTGAGGGCAGCAACGTCGTCGCTTGTGAAGTTAGCGATCGTCGCAGTGGACAGCGCCTTGATCTGGGTAATGCTCAAAGAAGAGATAATCGAAGTCATATGACGCGCGCCTTCAACGTTTGCGGTTGGCCGTTGCATTCCTTGCCACCGATCAGGGGGGAGCGCATGAGGGCGCCGACCGTCACGACCTCGGGAGCATCCTGCGCCCTGAGTGGCTGCTATCCGCGCACAGACGATCGTCTGGTAACGTCTGTGCACGGTGTCCTTGCGGACGAAATTTTTGCTGGAACATGGCTCGACCGAGCCGGCGTTGGAGAGGGCATCATGCAGCAGAGTTGACCTCTGCTTCCCACACCTTGAAAGGCTCGCATCCGGATCCGGACACGGACCTTGCCTCACCGCACCATGAACAAACGGGTGGGGTGAGACGAGTCTTGCCCAGATGATTAGGGCTCACACTCTAATTTTCCATTAACAGACGGCCCTGTAACGCACTGAACTATTCTTGGGCGTGAGTTACGTTCGTCCTGCCTTTCCGGAAATTCTATCGCGAAGGCGAAGTGATTTGGCAAGCCTCAAGTTTTAGCCGGACTCGTTCACGCAAGCCCAAAGCAAGCTAAGCCGAATAGGTGTTGCTCAGACACCGCTGCGCGGGAACGAAACCTGGCCTCTTGGCCGCCAACAGATGTGATGTCGATGGTGATACATACAGCATTCGCCCCGGAGCAGAACGCACAGCTTTCAGCAGCAACAGACAAGGCAAGACGCCAGAAGCTCTCCCTGCTCGAAGTTCTGCAACTCGCAGAGCAGTGGGGCGCCGCAGGGCAGGCAGCCCTCTCCGCCGAGCTCTACAAGACCTGGACCGCTTTCAACGACCAGAGCCCGCTGCTCCACCTCGCCTTCTTCAACTATTCTGTCATCCTGAAGCAACTCGGTGACACGCCCGGCGCTATCAACGCCCTCAAGGCGGCCCTGAAGGCCTCTCCATTGATGGGTCAGGCGCATATCAATCTCGGCCGAACCTATGAGGATTGCGGACTGGGCGCCCAGGCAATCCAGCAGTGGCGCAATTACGTCGACGCGACCGCGGAAATCACCCCCGACAAATCCGTCCACCGCCTGATGGCACTGCAGCACATCGGACGCGTGATGGAAGGCGCAGGGCTCCTTGAAGAGGCCGAGACCGCGTTGTGGCAGGCGATTGAACTGAGGCCCGACAAGCCGGAGGCAGGCCAGCACTGGATTTCGGTGCGCCAGCATCAGTGCCGGTGGCCGGTGGTCCAGGGTTCGGAATTCGTCACGAAGCGCCAGATGCTCGATTCGATTTCGCCGCTTCCGCTGGCTTGCTATGCAGACGATCCCCTGTTCCAGATGGCAAAGGCCTATCGCTACTACAAGATGCTCGCCGGCCGGCCTGAGCCCGCACATCTCAACAAGCCGGAACCGCGCAAGAAAACCGGCACCGACCAGCGTCTGCGCATCGGTTATGTCTCCTCGGACCTCCGTGACCACGCAGTCGGCTTCGCGCTCAGCGAAGTGCTGGAGCTGCACGACAAGTCTTCGGTCGAGGTCTATGCCTATTACATCGGCGAGGCCCGCAGCAACGACGCGACCCAGACCCGCATGAAAGCGGTCATCGATGTCTGGCGCGACGTCACCGCCATGTCCGACTTCGAGGCAGCTCGGCAGATCATGGCCGACGAGATCGACGTGCTGATCGACGTCAACGGCTATACCAAGCTGGCCCGCACGAAGATCTTCTCCTACCGCCCGGCCCCTGTCATCGTGAACTTCTGCGGCTATCCAGGCACCATGGCGAGCCCGGTCCACCAGTACATCATCTCCGACGAGCAGATCATCCCGCCCGGCAACGAGATCTACTACACCGAGAAGGTTCTCCATATCCCCTGCGATCAGCCGGTCGACCGCAAGCGCGTCATCGGACCGCGCCCGACCCGGGCGGATGTGGGCCTGCCCGAGGATGCCTTCGTCTTCGCCTGCTTCAACGGCATGCAGAAGATCACCGCAGCCGTCTTCACGCGCTGGATGGCCATTCTGACCGCTACGCCCGGCAGCGTTCTCTGGCTACTCGGGGGATCGGACACCGTAAACCAGCGCCTGCGCGATCTGGCGACCTCGGCGGGTGTCGATGCCGCACGGCTCTACTTTGCCTCCAAGGTGCCGAACCCGAACCACCTGGCACGCATCGCGATCGCCGATCTCTTCCTCGACACCTTCCCCTACGGCGCCCATTCAACGGCATCGGATGCGCTGACCATGGGTCTTCCGGTCCTCACCATTCCCGGCAAGACCTTTGCGTCCCGCTTCTGCAGCAGCATTGTGAAATCGGCTGGCATTCCCGAACTGATCTGCGCGACACCGGACGACTATGTGAGGAAGGCGATCACACTGGCGAAGGACAAGGCCGCGCTCGGCCAGATTCGAGCCTCGCTGCAGGCCCAGCGCGACACCTGCGCCTTGCGTGACATCCCTCGCCTCGTACGCCGCCTGGAAGAACTCTACTGGCAAATGCAGGACGAGCGCGAGCGTGGAGAAACGCCGGTTCCAGATCTTTCCAACATGGATATGTACTACGAGATCGGCGCCGAGGTCATGCTGGCGGAAGTCGAGTTCGAAGACGAGGCTGCCTATCGCAAGCGCTACCGGGACCGGATTGCCGACTGGCATGCGTTTCACCCGGTCCCATCAGACACGCGCCTCTGGCAGTCGCAGGACGCATGACCGAAAGCAGACAGACTGACTGACCATTGGGCCGGGAGAGAAGTGTGGCGCCTGTAATACTCGTGACTTTCGCCGGCCGTGAAGCCCGCATGGAGATCCTGACGCGCTATGTGCGCGCGGCAATGGCCGACGGCCTGATTGACGAATGGCATGTGTGGGATTTCACCCGCTCGGACTCCGACCATCAATGGGTGACCCGTGAGTTTGGCCCGGCCCGCTACATGGGCCATGCGGTCGGCTATCAGCCCTGCGGGACGATATCACGTCGCGCGCCGCTCAGGCTGGAGGCCCTAATCAGCAATGATCTACACCTGGCCATCCTGCCGAAAGACGATCAGGAAACGCTCTACGAAGTGGTCGTCGGCGGGTGGAACAACCAGCAGTCCGTGATCCGCAAGGTCTCCCGCGAACGACTGAACGATGCCGACAGAAGCGATGCTACAATGACCTGGGCAAGGCTGACCCCGAGCGTTCTGTCGCCGGGTCGGGCGAACGACATCATCCTGTCGGTCGACGGAACGGGCACGCCGGAATTGACGGTGAACGGCGTCGTGCTCGGCCGCTGGCCGGAGATTTCCCTGTCTGCCGGCGCCGACGTCATGATCCGCGGCGGCTGGGGTGCGGCTCTGGAACTCTGCCACGTCAACGAGCCCGTGCGCCGCTATGTCGGCAATCCCGGCGAACAGTTGCCGTATTTCCAGGCCTATCAATACTACGCCGAGCGGCTCGCCGATTTCGCCGACGCGCTCTTCCTCAAATGCGACGATGATATCGTCTACATGGACCTGGACGGGCTGGCCGGCTTCATCGATCATCGCCGCAAGAACCCGCGCTACTTCGTGACTTCGGCCAATGTCGTGAACAACGGCGTGTGCGCCTATTTTCAGCAGGTCTCCGGTGCCCTGCCGGCTTCACTCGGCCATTTCGAGCGCCCCCCCGGGGGCTTCGGCGGCACACTCTGGACAGACCCCGACAAGGCGAACAACCTGCACGACTTCTTCCTGGCGACGCCGAAGAAGGAGTTCCCCCTGCCCTCGAAGGTCGTCGACTGGCAGGAGCGCCAGTCGATCAACTTCATCGCTTGGCTGGGCCGCGACCTGCAGCACATGGCCTTGGCAAGGGGCGACGACGAAAAGATGCTGACGGTTGACCTGCCGGCTTTCCTCGAACGTCCGACCGCGATCTATTCCGACTTCACCGTGAGCCATCTGAGCTTCGGGCCACAGGAAGAGGGCGTCGACGTCAACCGTTTGATCGCCGCCTATGATAAGCTGATGCGGGAAAAGCTCGCGCTCTGACGGCAACATACATCGACCGGCGGGCAGGCCCGCCGGACCAGACAGGAACGGATGAGGCACGGCAGGCCGGAAGGGCTGGAACCCCGCCCACCCCACAAGCTTGAGGAACATCCAGGTGACGGCACAGGGTCAGAAAATCGGTATCGTCGGCGCAGGCCTGTCCGGCGCCGTGATTGCGCGCGAACTGGCTGAGGCCGGCTTCGAGGTGGAGGTCTTCGACACGCGCCCGCATATCGGCGGCAATTGCCACACGGAACGCGATGCCGACACCGGCGTCATGGTCCACATCTACGGCCCGCACATTTTCCACACCGATGACGCGGAAGTCTGGGATTACGTCAACGGCTACCAGACTTTCCTGCCCTACAAGAACCGGGTGAAGACCACGAGCCAAGGCCAGGTCTATTCGCTGCCGGTCAACCTGCACACGATCAACCAGTTCTTCGGCAAGACCTTCCGCCCGGAAGAGGCCCGTGCCTTCATCGAGGAACAGGCCGACAAGACCATAACCGATCCGCAAACCTTCGAGGAACAGGCACTGCGCTTCGTCGGCCGCGACCTCTATGAGGCCTTCTTCAAGGGCTATACCGAAAAGCAATGGGGCTGCTCACCGACCGACCTGCCGGCCTCGATCCTGAAGCGTCTTCCCGTGCGCTTCAACTATGACGACAACTATTTCTTCCACAAATTCCAGGGCATGCCGGAAAACGGCTATACCGACATGATCGCAAAAATCTTCGACCATCCGAAGATCAAGGTGACACTCGGCCAGCATTTCGATCCGCGCGCGCGCCATGACTATGCGCACCTCTTCTATTCCGGCCCGCTCGACGGCTATTTCGGCTATGAATTCGGCCGCCTCGGCTATCGCACGCTCGATTTCGAGCGTTTCACCTATCAGGGCGATTATCAGGGCTGTGCGGTAATGAACTACGGCGACGCGTCCGTACCTTATACCCGCATCACCGAGCACAAGCACTTCTCGCCGTGGGAAAGCCATGAGGGCTCGGTCTGCTACCGCGAATTCTCCCGCGAATGCGGTGAGGAGGACATTCCCTATTACCCGATCCGTCTGGTCGACGAGAAGGCGCAGCTGGCCGATTACGTCACCCGTGCCAAGGAAGAAAAGGCCGTCACCTTTGTCGGCCGGCTTGCAACCTACCGCTATCTGGACATGGACGTGACGATCCGCGAAGCACTGGATACGGCGCGCCTGTTCCTCGCCAAGGCAAAGGATGCGGCAGCCATGCCCGCCTTCGTCCATTCTCCGCTCTAAGCAGGAAAACGCGCATGACTGCGACACCCATCCTTGTTGTCGGCGGCGCCGGCTATATCGGCTCCCACACCTGCCTCGCGCTCTCCGAGCGTGGCTACCTGCCTGTTGTCTACGACAACTTCACCTCCGGCCATCCGGAATTCGTCAAATGGGGCCCGGCCGAACAGGGTGACATCAGAGACAAGGCCCGGCTCAGGGAAGTGCTCGCCAAGTACCAGCCAAAGGCCGCCATGCATTTCGCCGGCCTGATCGAGGTCGGCCAATCCTTCAAGGAGCCGGAGCATTTCTACGACGTCAATGTTTCAGGCACGCTGAGCCTGTTGCAGGCCCTGAGCGACGCCGACATCCGGAACTTCGTCTTCTCCTCGACCTGCGCCACCTATGGCGCACCGGAATATCTGCCGCTCGACGAGAAGCACGGCCAGAAGCCGATCAACCCTTACGGCCGCACCAAGCACATTGTCGAGCAGGCGCTGGGCGACCTCAACCTCTGCGGCCGCATGAAATCCGTGATGCTGCGCTACTTCAATGCTGCCGGCGCCGATTTCGAAGGCCGCATCGGCGAGTGGCACTCGCCCGAGACCCATGCCATTCCGCTCGCCATCGATACAGCCCTTGGAAGACGCGAATTCTTCTCGATCTTCGGCGAGGACTATGACACCCGCGACGGGACCTGCATTAGAGACTACATCCACGTCAACGATCTCGCCGACGCCCATGTGCGCGCCGTCGAGTATCTGCTGAACGGTGGCGAGACGATCGCCATCAATCTCGGCACCGGCAACGGCACCACCGTCAAGGAACTGATTGCGGCGATCGAAACCGTCTCCGGCCGCCCCATGCCGATCAAGCGCACCGAGCGCCGCGCGGGCGACCCGCCAGGCCTCGTCGCCAGCAATACGCTCGCCCGCGAAGTCCTCGGCTGGGACCCGAAGCATGGCATTGACGACATCATCCGCTCGGCCTGGAAATGGCATTCAACCTTCAATGGCCATTCCGACTGAGGTCGGCCGCCCACGGATCGGACCTCCCCTAAAAAGGCGTCTGAACGGCCTGTACGGCAGGCTGAAACACCTTGACGCGCCGTGATCCATCCGCTTTTCGTCGTGCAGTTTTTGCCGGAGCCCAAACCATGCGCGACAAGCTGAAGAAGATCCTCTCCTCGAACGCGTGGGAGCGGGTAATCATCACGGTCATCCTGATCAATTCCGTGACGCTCGGTCTCGAGACATCCCCCGCCGTCATGCAGGTCATGGGACCGCTACTGCTCGCAGTCGACCGTATCATTCTGACGATCTTCGTCGCGGAGATCGCCGCGCGTCTCTACACCTTCCGCTTCGGCTTCTTCCGCGACCCGTGGAGCATTTTCGACTTCGCCATCGTCGCAATCGCACTCATTCCGGCGAGCGGACCGTTCCAGGTGCTGCGCGCGCTGCGCGTCCTGCGTGTCCTGCGGCTGATCTCCATCGTGCCGTCGCTGCGGCGGGTGATCGGCGGCCTGATCGCCGCCCTTCCCGGCATGGGCTCGATCATCATTCTGTTGTTCATGCTGTTCTACGTCTCGGCCGTCATGGCGACCAAGCTCTATGGCGCAACGTTTCCCGATTGGTTCGGCAGTCTCGGCGCGTCGACCTATTCGCTCTTCCAGATCATGACGCTCGAAAGCTGGTCCATGGGCATCGTTCGGCCGGTGATGGAGGTGCACCCCTATGCCTGGCTGTTCTTCGTGCCCTTCATCCTGCTCAGCACCTATTCGGTCCTGAACCTCTTCATCGGTGTCATTGTTTCGGCGATGCAGGAGCAGAGCATGGCCGATACCGACGCGGACCTGAAAACGCTACACATCGACAACGCCGATCTGCTGCGCGAGATGCAGGCCCTTCGTTCCGAAATCGCGGCACTCCGGACCGAGAGGCCCGCAAACGGCGCCTGAGCGCCGCCGTACCGGCCTTTTCCATGCTCTAGCTGCGCAGACCCGGCGCCTCGTGGCCTGTGCGCTCGACATATTCCGTGTAGCCGCCGCCATACTGGAACACCCCTTCCGGGGTGATCTCCAGAACGCGGTTCGACAGCGCCCCGAGAAAATGCCGGTCGTGGCTGACGAAGAGCATGGTGCCCTCGTATTGCGACAGCGCCTTGATCAGCATTTCCTTGGTATCAAGGTCAAGGTGGTTGGTCGGTTCGTCGAGGACGAGCAGGTTCGGCGGATCGAACAGCATGATCGCCATGACGAGGCGCGCCTTCTCGCCACCGGACAGAACCCGGATCCGCTTGTCGATGTCGTCGCCGGAAAAGCCGAAACAGCCGGCAAGCGCCCGGAGCGGCGCCTGGCCAGCCCGCGGGAATGTCGTCTCCAGCATTTCGAAGATCGTCATCTCGCCATCGAGCACGTCCATCGCATGCTGGGCGAAATAGCCCATCTTCACGCTGGCGCCAATCGCAACAGTGCCCTGGTCCGGCTTCGAATCGCCAGCGACGAGCTTCAGGAGCGTCGACTTCCCGGCCCCGTTGATGCCCATGATGCACCAGCGCTCCCTCCTGCGGACCATGAAGTCGAAGCCGTCATAGATGACCTTGTCGCCGTAACGTTTGGAAACGTTCTTCACCGTGACCACATCTTCACCCGAGCGCGGCGCAGGCTGGAATTCGAAGGCAACCACCTGGCGGCGCTTCGGTGGTTCGACCCGGTCGATCTTTTCCAGCTTCTTCACCCGGCTCTGCACCTGGGAAGCATGGCTGGCGCGCGCCTTGAAGCGCTCGATGAACTTGATTTCCTTTGCCAGCATCGCCTGCTGGCGTTCGAACTGCGACTGCTGATGCTTCTCGTTCAGGGCGCGCTGCCCCTCATAGAAGACATAGTCGCCGGAATAGCTGTTGAGCTGGCCGGCATCGATCTCGATGATCTTGTTGACGATACGGTTCATGAACTCGCGGTCATGCGAGGTCATCAGCAGTGCGCCCTCATAACCTTTGAGGAACTGCTCGAGCCAGATCAGGCTTTCGAGATCGAGATGGTTCGACGGTTCGTCGAGCAGCATCACATCGGGACGCATCAGGAGAATGCGGGCCAGCGCCACGCGCATCTTCCAGCCGCCCGACAAGGCGCCCACATCACCATCCATCATGCTTTCAGAAAAGGAGAGACCGGCCAGCACTTCGCGCGCCCGTCCGTCCAGCGCATAACCATCGAGCTCCTCGTAGCGCGCCTGCACCTCGCCGTAACGCTCGATGATCTGATCCATCTCGTCCATGCGATCGGGATCGACCATGGCGGCCTCGAGTTCGCGCAGTTCGGCCGCGACTTCGCTGACCGGCCCTGCCCCATCCATCACCTCGGCCACGGCCGAGCGACCGGCCATGTCGCCGACATCCTGGCTGAAATAGCCGATCGACACGCCCTTATCGACGGAGACCTGGCCTTCGTCGGGCAGTTCATGGCCGATGATCATGCGGAAGAGCGAGGTCTTGCCCGCCCCGTTCGGCCCGACGAGACCGATCTTCTCGCCGCGGTTGAGCGCGGCGGACGCCTCGATGAACAGGATGCGATGGCTGAGCTGCTTGGAGATATTTTCGATACGGATCATGGACAAGGACGCCTGAAGGGAAATCGGCGCCCTTATGGCATGCCGTGGCCCGTCTGTCCCCTGCTTTTGTTGCAGGGCAGCAGACCGGCTATCCGATCAGGCACCCACCGACACAAGCGACGCCCGATCTCCCGCCGACTGCTCCCGCCGCCGCCTCAGCGCCCGGCAAAGCGTCGCACGGCTGATCCCTTGCCGACGTGCGGCATCGGCCAATGACAGCCCCTCGCGCGCCATCCCGTCGAGCGCCATCTCGACGTCCCCGGGCCGGAGCTTCACGGGTCTGCCGATGCTTTGCCCCCGCAATTTTGCAGCCGCCATACCGGCCGACGTGCGCTCCGAAATCAGGCCACGCTCGAACTCGGCCAACGCCCCCATGATATGGAAGATCAACAGACCACCGGCCGAGCCGGTATCAATCGCTTCGGTCACAGAATACAGCGCGACCCCGCGGCTTCCGAAGTCGTTGACCACGTCGATCAGATGCGAAAGTGAGCGGCCGAGGCGATCAAGGCGCCAGATCACCAGCGTATCCCCAGGCTGCAGGGCCTCCAGGGCTTCGGCCAGTCCTGGTCGAAGCCGCTGCGCGCCGGAGTGACCCAGATCGCTGAAGATCTGCTCACAGCCACAGGAGACCAAAGCTTTAAGTTGCATATCCACGTTTTGGTCCAGCGTCGATACACGCGCATAGCCTATCCGCATGACCTCTCCGATTTTCAGGGAAAACATAAGGTTGTGGCGAAATCTCCACGCGGGAGATCGGGCGGAACCGTATCATAATGGTTCCCTTTTAAGCACAGCGCCAGGATTAGGTCAACACAAAATACTCGCATAAGATGTATATACTTTTCCCCGTGAAAGCCGTGCTTCGGACGGTCGATCGAGCGGATTCACGCCACATCCAGCCACCAACTACAGGCCACTGAACGGGAATTCCGGGTTGCGCAAATGGGAACGGTTTCGAGACGCCGGAAAGCGTCCATCAGGACCATGGATCAATCCGACACCAAGGAGGACTTCCGCATGCCCAACTACTCACTCACCCTCAACATCGACCCGACGGACCTCAACGTGATCAAGGCCGCCGGCCAGCGCATCACGCTTGCCAAGCCGGTCGGCTCCGGCGACCCGAACGTTGTCTGGCTGTCGATCGATCCCTTCCAGTCGACCACGGTCGAGTGGACGGAAGACTACTGGATCTACTCGTCTACCACCGCCATCTCGCAGGGTGCCGCGATCACCAAACTTTCGGAGGTAACGCCGGGCCCGGCAATCGATGCAGGCTACTATCCGTTCACGCCTGCGGCGACCTTCGGCGTCTTCCAGAACGATCCGAGCGTCAATTCCGGGACCTTCGCCGCCGTCAACAACATGCCCTACACCCAGTATCCGACGCTGACATTCGGCCTTTCCCAATCGGCGATGGTCAACAAGACGCTGGCCGAGCGCAAGCCGATCTCGGCGCAGCTGGTGCCGTCGCAGAACCAGATCCAGATGACGCCCTTCACCACGGTCTATGTGTGGCTCCAGAGCCAGTTCGCCAGTGAGACAATCATCACCAAGATCACCAGCAATACGGCTGTCACCAAGTTCGGCGGCGGCGTCAGCGACATCACGCTGAAATACGAGCCCACGCGCGGCGTTTTCATGCCGAGCACGGGTGCAGCGAAAATGCTGGAAATGGGGCTGATCGAGCTGCGCACCCCTCTTCTGCTCTGATCCCCACAGAGATGCGGCTCGACGGTGAGCCGCATCTCGCCATCGTCATCTCCAAACAGCAACAGCGGCGCGCGACCGCGGTGGCGCGATTTGCCGACCTGAAAAAGGAAATCAGCCATGCCCAAGATCGCCAATGCGACCTGCATCGCCCTGCTGAGCCTTGCCTCGGCAACGGGGGCAAGGGCCGCCCCGACAATCGAAAACCTGAAGAACCCGAACATCGGCAAAATGTCTGCAGAGGAAATGACAGATGCAGAGCCCATGCCGCTGCCGGCGATCACGCAGGAAGAGCACGACGAGATGAAACGCCGTTTTCGCGAGCTGAACCCGGCCATTCCCGATCAACGTCCGTTACCAGGCGATCGCGGCGCAATCGCCACGCCCGGCATTCTGGAAAAGATCGCGGCTCCGGACGTATCTGCCCCGTATTGGAGTGCCGGCCGCCTGAGTTTCCGGGATGACACCGGCAAGGCCAGATGGTGTTCGGCGCAGTATGTCGATGATCTGAAGGTCATTCTCACGGCTGCCCACTGCGTCATCAATCACGCAAGCGGTGTCTGGCATTCCGATTTCAGCTTTGCCCGCGCGAGTGTCGATGGCGACTCGCCGCAAACGATCGACTGGCGCTGCATCTCGATCTTCGACGCCTATCACAGACCGAGCGTGAACTACGCTTATGACTACGCCTTTATCCTGGCGAGAAGCGACGACGAGCGCCCGCCGCTGGAGCTTGCAAGCGGGATACCGGCCTCGACCGACCTGACGGCGATCGGCTACCCATCCACGCCGGATCGAGGTCGCTATCTCTACAAGGTCGACGGCTCCTGGCTCGGGGTCGCCGGCGGCATTGTCACCATGGCGGACAATCCGCTGACGGCAGGAAGCAGCGGCGGGGCATGGTTTGCCGATTTCGAGGCGGGCGGCAGCGGCGGCAAGAACCGGGTCGTCAGCCTGAACTCGCATCGGCTGACCAACGATACGCAGACCCTTGGACCGCTCTTCACGAATGACACGCTTGCGCTGAAGAACCATGTCCGGGACGCGCGCTGCCTCGACTGACGCCTCCCGCCCGGCAACCGACAGGGCCGGCCCGGATCGCAACGAAGATATACGGGAATACCGCATATTGCCGCAGCGACTGGCCGGCCGTTTTCCTCGGGCCGAGTTTCGGTTATGAACGCGTCCATGACCGAGACCACACCCCAGGCCGAGCCGGAGACAATCACCCTCTACGAAGCGATCGGCGGAGACCCGACTGTCAGGGCCCTGACGCGCCGCTTCTACGAGCTGATGGACACCCTGCCCGAAGCCGCCCATTGCCGGGCGGTTCATCCGGCGGACCTGACCGGCAGCGAAGAGAAATTCTACGAATATCTGACCGGCTATCTCGGCGGTCCGCCGGTCTACATGCAGAAGCGTGGCCATCCCATGCTCAGGCGCCGCCATTTTGCCGCCGAAATCGGTCCGCTGGAGCGGGACGAGTGGCTGCTCTGCTTCCGCCGTGCCCTTGAGGAAACGGTCGCACATCCCAAGCTGCGCGAAGTCATCTGGCCGCCGATCGAGAAGCTGGCCTTTCACATGCAAAACAGGGAATGAGGTCGATGGCAATCACGCGGGACAATCGTTGGGCCGCGATGGCGGCTGGACTGATCGGCGCTGCCGGCGTGGGTCTTGCAGCGGCTGCGATCCATGCGGGCGGCGATGCCCTGCTTCGCCCGGCCTCGACGATCTGCCTCGCCCATGCGCCGGCATTGATCGCACTTTCGCTGGCTGGCGATCGGATCCGGTTCTCCGGCCTGGCAGCACTCGCCATGCTGGTCGGAACGTTGCTGTTTTCGGGAGATCTCGTCTCCCGTCACGTCCTCGGCACGGGACTATTCCCCATGGCCGCACCCACTGGCGGCATGACGCTGATCGCGTCCTGGCTCCTTCTGGCGGTCGGCGCCGCCATGCGACCGCGCCCCTGACCCTGGAGCGCCAGTCGAGTTGACGGCTCTCGTCCGGCGGACGGCCTCAATGGGCGACGGCAGTCGGCCCCATCCCGGAAAACATCAGCAGGTTTCCATGCGGGTCCCGCACGTGAAACCGGACATCGCCGCCCTGGGTATCGGACGGGCAGATGGCCTCGATCCCCCGTTCACAGAAATCACGATAGATTTCACCGGGCGCCGTTGCCCGAAAGAATACCGAGCTGTTCTGACACTGAAGCGGATCGTCGCTCAGCCAGAAGTGAAGCTCCATCCCGCCGCGCCGAACAACGAGATAGTCGAGGCAATCGAGGCCCACCTCTTCGAAACCGAGATTCTCGACATAGAAATTGCGGGTTTCGACAAAGTTCAGCGAGGGAAGAATAGGAACTGCATTGAGGACAGTCGTCGCAATCGGTTGCTGGGCGTTCATGCGGAAAGTTCCTCTGCTTCCCGCATGATTGGCTCACGAAACGACTACGACCTGGCGTTGGCGTTCCGCTGCCATCGTGGCGCGGGAAAGTCTATGACGAGGGCGGGGGCCCGGTTTGATTTCGGGTAGTTGGTAGTGCGCTCGCCTACGTGCAAGCCCGGCAAAGTGATGATTTCGCATTTCGTCACTTCACGTTCTCGCGAGCGTTGCAGGATTGCATCGGCAAGCTCCGGAAGAAGACCTTCCCCATGCTCTCGCGCAAGGCTGGAGCCTACACCAAAACCGCCCTTGTCGAAACCGTCTCTGCTCATCCGTTCGAATTCCTTTCATTGAGGGTCTGCAGCGCGCGCTCGAGACTGGACTTCGAGCCATTCCGCAGCGGAATGAAAGTCTTGCCGAATTTCTTACACCCACTTTTCACCCGCAGACACGCGTCGTGGCTGATACAGTCGATCGGGCAGAAGACGCAGTCGACAGAAGGCAGCACCGTGTCGATCCGCGAAACCGCTTCCCTCAAACCACCGTCATGATGAATGAGTTCCGCGCCGAAATTGCTGGCGATCTGGCGAAGATGCGCCACCTGGCAGTCGCGACCGCCGACATAAAGGAAACTGCGCACTTCGGCGGGTGTCGGGAAGCGGCCGACCTTGGCCGGGTTCTCCGCAGGCGCCTTTTTGTCCGTATGCTTCTTCTTGTGCTTGGCCATCTCGTCCCTCTCCTCGAATCCACCTGAGCCGCAACGCGCCGCTCTGCTCTCCGGCTAGCCATACAAAACATGACAAACAGAGTAAAGTATATAGTTGACGACAATACTCATGTTTTATCGCCGCCGCTGGCAGTGCTCGATAGGGCACGGGATCTTCAAAGCTGAGCAGGAGAAGAAGACCGAGTTTTGCGGGCTTTTCCGGCCGGATCCGGCAAATTTTTACCGTTTGATAAAACTTTATTCCTGAGCTACTTTCTCCGTATCGCTTCGAAAATAAAAGAGGGAACTGCGATGCGAAGACTGGAACCGGGCCTCAAGGCCGGGCGGCTTGATGCTGCCGATTATGCGAAGAATTTCTCCGACCTCCACCCCCGCCTCGGCGGCCATGAATCCCTTGTCGCATCTGACAGATGCTATTTCTGTCATGACGCGCCCTGCATGACGGCCTGTCCCACCGCCATCGATATCCCGATGTTCATCCGGCAGATATCGACTGGCAATCCGCTTGGTGCCGCCAAGACCATTTTCGACCAGAACATCCTCGGCGGCATGTGCGCGCGCGTTTGCCCCACCGAAACGCTCTGTGAGGAAGCTTGTGTGCGCAACACGGCCGAGGAGCGCCCGGTCGAAATCGGTCGCCTGCAACGATACGCCACCGACATCGCAATCGAGGAAGGCCGCCAGTTCTACCATGCGGCCGCATCGACCGGTAAAACCGTCGGCGTCGTCGGCGCCGGCCCGGCCGGTATTGCCGCCGCCCATCGCCTTGCCCTGCACGGCCACCAGGTAACGATCTACGAAGCGCGCGAGAAGGCCGGCGGCCTCAACGAATACGGCATCGCGGCCTACAAGACCCCCAATGACTTCGCCCAGAAGGAAGTCGATTACATCCTCTCGCTCGGCAATATCGATGTGCTGGACGGTCAGGAAATGGGCATCGACTTCAAGCTTGCCGATCTCCAGGCCAAGCACGACGCCGTCTTCATCGGTGCCGGCCTCGGCAACGTCAACGGCCTCAACATACCAGGAGCCCAGATCAACGGTGTCATCGATGCCGTCGAATTCATCGCCCATCTTCGCCAGGCAGACGACAAGGCAGATGTGCCCGTGGGCCGCGACGTGGTCGTCATCGGCGGCGGAATGACCGCGATCGATGCCGCCGTGCAGGCCAAGCTTCTCGGCGCCGAAAACGTGACGATCTGCTATCGCCGCGGCAAGGAACACATGAACGCCTCGGAATTCGAGCAGGATCTCGCAACCTCGAAGGGCGTCCATATCCGCCACTGGCTGCAGCCGAAGGAAGTGGCCCATCATGGCGGCCACTGTTCGGCGATCACCGTCGAATATACCCATCTCGAAAACGGCCTGATGAAGGGCACCGGTCACACGACCGAGATCAAGGCCGACCAGATTCTGGTCGCGATCGGCCAGAAGCTCGATGCCCAAGGTCTGGACGGCTTGAAAATCGAAGGTGGCAAGATCGCCGTGGACGCCGAGGGACGCACCTCGCTCCCTGGTGTCTGGGCCGGCGGAGACTGCGCCTTCGGCGGCCAGGACCTGACGGTATCGGCCGTCGCCATGGGCCGCGACGCGGCCGAAAGCATCAACCGCTCTCTCGCCGTTTCAACGGCGGGCGTAACAGCTGTCGCATGACGCACCGCTTGGAGAGGATTTGAAAAATGGCTGATCTCAGGAATAACTTCGTCGGCATCAAGTCGCCCAACCCCTTCTGGCTGGCCTCTGCACCACCGACCGACAAGGCCTACAACGTCGAGCGCGCCTTCAAGGCCGGCTGGGGTGGCGTCGTCTGGAAGACACTGGGCTCGGAAGGCCCGCCTGTCGTCAATGTCAACGGCCCGCGCTACGGCGCGATCTGGGGCGCAGACCGCAGACTTCTTGGCCTGAACAACATCGAGTTGATCACCGACCGTCCCTTGCAGATCAACCTGCAGGAGATGAAGCAGGTCAAGATGAACTGGCCGGACCGGGCACTTGTCGCCTCGATCATGGTGCCTTGCGTGGAGGAAGAGTGGAAGGCGATCCTGCCGCTGGTCGAAGAAACCGGCGCCGATGGCATCGAACTCAACTTCGGCTGTCCGCACGGCATGTCCGAGCGCGGCATGGGGGCGGCCGTCGGCCAGGTTCCGGAATACATCGAGATGGTCGTGCGCTGGTGCAAGCAGTATTCCCGCATGCCCGTTATCACCAAGCTGACGCCCAACATCGCCGACATCCGCAAACCGGCTCGCGCGGCAAAGGCTGGCGGCACCGATGCCGTCTCGCTGATCAACACGATCAACTCGATCGTCTCGGTCGACCTCGACAGCTTTGCGCCCTCGCCCACCGTTGGCGGCAAGGGCACCCATGGCGGCTATTGCGGCCCGGCCGTCAAGCCGATCGCGCTCAATATGGTGGCCGAAATCGCTCGCGATCCGGAAACCTATGGCCTGCCGATCTCGGGCATTGGCGGTGTCACGACCTGGCGGGATGCAGCCGAGTTCCTCGTGCTGGGTGCCGGCAATGTCCAGGTCTGCACGGCAGCCATGACCTATGGCTTCAAAATCGTTGAGGAGATGATTTCTGGCCTCAACGACTGGATGGATGCCAAGGGTCATGCGAGCCTCGACGACATCTGCGGCCGCGCCGTACCGAACGTCACCGACTGGCAGTATCTCAACCTCAACTACATCGCCAAAGCCCATATCGATCAGGATGCCTGCATCAAATGCGGCCGCTGCCACATTGCCTGCGAGGACACCTCGCACCAGGCAATCACCAGCATGGTCGACGGCGTCAGGAAGTTCGAGGTGATGGAAGACGAATGCGTCGGCTGCAATCTCTGCGTCAACGTCTGTCCGGTGGAGAACTGCATCACCATGGTGGCGCTGGACGCAGGCACGCTAGACCAGCGCACCGGGCGCCCAGTCGATCCCAACTACGCCAACTGGACGACCCATCCGAACAATCCGATGGCCGTTCAGGCAGCTGAGTGACAGCACACAAGACTTGGCCCGCGCTTCGGATGACGGCGGGCCAAGTCACCCGATCAATAGACTACGAAGTGGGGGAGAGATTCAGAATTTATTCAACGCTTGCTTGCATGATAAACACCGGATTTATTGAACGCCCCCAATATTAGAGGCTTGTAAATTGCAGGATGCTGGTGAGATGCCGGGAACGACCCGAGACATAGTCGATGTCTCCGCATGGCGGGCGCGCATGCAAATCATCATTCCGAGCGTCCTCGTCTGCATCCTTGTCGTCCTATCCGCCTTCTATGCGGACCTGCAGCAGCAACAACTTTCCCTTCATGAGAGCCGCCACGAGGTCCAG
The DNA here is from genome assembly GCF_030369675.1 of Peteryoungia algae. NCBI lineage: Bacteria > Pseudomonadati > Pseudomonadota > Alphaproteobacteria > Hyphomicrobiales > Rhizobiaceae > Peteryoungia > Peteryoungia algae. The sequence goes on from NZ_CP128477.1 coordinate 1,728,257, forward strand.
CAGCGCCTCGGCCTGATCCGCACCAAGATCGAAGCCAATATCAACGCCAACACCAAGCTCCTGCAGGGCCTCGTCGCGGTGATCGCAACGGAACCGCAAATCGAAAAGACACGGTTCGAGGCGCTCGCAGAAAGTATATTCCAGATTCACTCACAGATCCGGACGGTCGTCGCGGCCCCCGATCTGATCTCGACATACGCCTATCCGCCGGAAATCAATTCTCCATTCACGGATCGGCCGATCCTGCAGGTCTGGGACCGGGACGCCCTGCTGCGCGACATGGTCGAAAAGGGAAAAGCGGTCATCACCGGCCCGACCCACCTCAACAACGGCACGCAGGGACTGGTCATCAGCATCCCCGTGCGCATCGGGAATGACAGCGGACAAATGCAGTTCTGGGGTGCCGTACTCGGTATCCTCGACCTGCCACGCCTTTATGACGACAGCGGACTTCTCGCCAACGAATTGCCGATCGAGGTCGTGATCACGGCGGAAAACAGTGTCAGCGGCGAGTCGGCGGTGATATTCGGGGACGTCAACATCCGGAACTTCGATCCGGTTCTCATGAACATCGATCTGGCGAACCGGCAATGGACGATATCAGCCATTCCGCGCGGCGGCTGGGACGCAGCGTCCAACCGGAGCGAACTGAGCCGCATCGCGATCTTCACGGCAGCGACCCTGATCTGCGGCATCATCGTATGGGTCGCGATGCTGATGAACGAGCGGCAACGCAACTTCAGGGCACTGCACGAGCGCGAAGAAGATCTGCGCACCATGTCCCACCGGCTGGGTGTCGCACTGGAATCGTCGAGAATCGGTGTCTGGGAATTGGATGTCGCCACCGGCGCGATGCAGTGGGACGAGCGGGTTTGCCAACTCTACGGCCTGCCTGCCGATACACCTATCACCATGGATCTGTGGCGCGGCATGGTGCCGGTGGAAGACATTCCGCAGATCGAACGCACGATGAACAGGGCCATAGTCCGGCAGGGTTCCTATACGGGCCAGTTTCGCATCCGGCGGGCGGATGATGGCAAGATTCGGCACATGCGCACTGTCGGCACCACCTATCGCACCCGGGATGGCGCCGTGAAGGCGCTGGGCGTCAATTGGGACGTTACGGAAGATGTCATTCTGCAGGACAATCTGCGTGCCGCCCAGATCCAGACCGAGGAACAGAATGCCGCGCTCGAATCCGCCCGCCAGAGGATGGAGCACAACGCGCTGCACGACGCCTTGACCGGCCTGCCGAACCGCCGCTACCTCGATCAGCGACTGGCGGCCCTTGATGTCCAGGACCAGCCAGGCCCGCAGCTCACCGTTCTGCATCTGGATCTCGACCGGTTCAAGGAAATCAACGACACCATGGGCCATGGGGCCGGCGACGCGATCCTGCGCAATGTCGCCACCGCCTTGCGCACCAATGTCCGCGACCATGATTTCGTCGCCCGTATCGGCGGTGATGAATTCGTCATCGTCTGTTTCGGCGAACCCGGCCAGGATGACTTCGGATCGCTGGGCCAGAGGCTGATTACCGCCGTCAACACACCGGTCCTCTACAACGGCCATGAATGCCGCGTCGGAGCCTCCATCGGGATCGCGACCAAGACCGAAGCGCATCTGGCCGCCGAGCAGGTTCTCGTCAATGCCGATATCGCACTGTACGAAGCCAAGCGCCGGGGTCGCAATCGCGTCGAGTTTTTCAACGACCACCTGCGGGCACAAACGATCAACATCAAGCAGACCGCCGATGCCATCTTGCGCTCCCTCGGAGACAAGGACTTCGTCGCATTCTATCAGCCGCAGTTCGACGCTCGAACGCTGGAGATCAACGGTGTGGAAGCCCTCGCCCGCTGGAACCACCCCCAGCAGGGCCTGCTGCCCCCTTCGGCCTTCCTCGAAATCGCCGAGAGCCTCAATGTCGTCTCGCAGATCGACGCGAGCATTCTGGATCAGGCGCTGTTGCAGCTCACTCGCTGGCGTGCGGCCGACCTCGGCATCGAACATGTCTCGGTGAACATTTCCGCCCAGCGCCTCTTCGAGGATCGCCTCGTCAGCCATCTGGAAACGCTGTCGCTGAAGCCGGGCAGCCTGTCATTCGAATTGCTGGAATCGATCTCCTTCGACGACAAGGCGGACGCCGTGGCCGAGAGCCTCGAGCGTATCCGTGCCCACGGCATTGCCATCGAAATCGACGATTTCGGCACCGGCTATGCCTCCATCCTGTCGCTGATCAAGCTCTCTCCCAGCCGCCTGAAGATCGACCGGCAGCTTGTTGCACCGATCATCGACAATCTCACGCAGCGCCGCCTGATCAGTTCGATCGTCGATATCGGACGATCCTTCGGCATCGGCATCGTCGCGGAGGGCGTCGAGACCATGGAACATGCCGCAATCCTGCGCGATCTGGGCTGTCAGACGCTGCAGGGCTTTGCCCTGGCTCGACCGATGAGCGCCGACGCCCTGATGGACTTTGCCCGCAAGCATGCCCTGGAGCGCGAAACTCTCTGGCAGCAGATGGCCTGAAGGCAGCTGGCGCCCTCAGCCCGTGAGACTGCTGCCGGCCGCATAGGCCACCCAGGCGAGACCACCGAAGTAGAGGATTGTCAGGACCACCAGAAGGTGGCCAGCCAAAACGACACCACCGTCGCGCTGCGAAATCCCCGTGGAAAGCAGCAAGATCGCGACGCCCGGCAGCGTGTTGGAAAACGGGATGAAGCTCAGCGGCATCATCAGGAGCACGGCGGCCAAGGTCAGAACCAGGCCGTTGATCCGGTTGACGAGACCACCCGTGGTCAGCCCCAGAAGACGCGGTCGCACATACCGGTCGACCTTGCGCAGAATCGTCAGCCCGCGCTCCAGCACCGGCACCAGCTTGCTGCGCTCGATTTTACGATCCGCCAGTTTCGACGGAAGCCAGGGCAAGCGATTGAAGGTCACGGCAATGCCGATCAGGACGATACCGGCACCGAAGACGGTCGACACGCCCGGAATGGAAACCGGCACAAGAAATGGCAGCGACAAGAGCCCGCAGAGAAGCAGGAGACCACTTTCCCCCATCTTCTCGAGGATCTGGCGGAGCGTTACATGCTCTTCGTCCATGGAACGGATCACGTCCTCCAGCACAGCGCTGGTGCTCTTGTCCGTGTCGGTAAAGCCGATCGTCGTTGTCATCAGGTCCGCTTTCGATTAACTGCCGTGGCAAGATCTGTGAAGGGTTATGCCGAACGGCATCGCCTCCCGCCGCAGATGAAGGAGAATACCGGTCCGGTCAAGTCACGCCCCGAGATGGCGATCGAGATTGGTCCTCACAAGGCAGATCATGACAGACCAGGTCCAGCGCAGCGCTCCCGCCCAGAACCGTCACACCATCCACGCCACCGGCCGCGAAAAGCTGAAGGCGCATGCGGCCATGCTGCTCTTCGCCGCCCTGATCGCCGGCTCCTTCTCCTTCGGCGGCATGGCGGCCCAGCATCTTGAGGCAGGCCCGCTGACGCTCTGGCGCTATCTGATGACGATGGTGGTCATGGGCATCCTGACCTTCGGCATCCTGCGCGTCCCCTTCACAATCCCCCGCCGCGTCTGGCGCTACGCCCTCCTGGGCGGCCTGATCGCGGTCTATATGCTGACCATGTTCGCGGCACTGGAATTCACCAGCCCGGTGCAGACGGGCGCCGTCTTCACCCTGATGCCGCTGATCAGTGCAGGCTTCGCGCTCCTCTTCATCGGCCAGAGGACCCGTCCCGACGTGATGGTCGCCCTTGTCATTGCGGCACTTGGCGCAATCTGGGTGATCTTTCGCGCCGATATGGCCGCTATCCTGTCCTTCGATGTCGGTCGGGGAGAGTTGATCTATTTCGTCGGCGTCGTCTGTCACGGCGCCTATGTGCCTTTGATCCGGCGATTTGGCCTCGGAGAAAATCCGGTCGCCTTCGGCTTCTGGGTTGTGGTCTTCACGATCCCCTGGCTGCTCCCGACCGGTGGGGTGCCGCTCGCCACCACCGACTTCGCCGCCCTGCCGATGACCGTCTGGGCAACGATCGCCTATCTCTCGATCGTGACGACTGCGATCACCTTCATGCTGTTGCAATACGCCTCCATGCGCCTGCCAGCCCCCAAGGTCCTCGGCTATGGCTACCTGACGCCGACCTTCATCATTCTGCTGGAAGGCCTGCTCGGCCATGGCTGGGCAAGCCCCGCCGTCTTTCTCGGCGCCCTGGTGACGGCGGCAGGCCTGCTGGTGATGGGTCTGCTCAGGGACTGACGGCTGGCTTGAGGATGAGGCCGCTGACAAAAAGGCCTTCCAGGAAGTTTGCCGCCTCGGCGAAGCGATCTGCGCCGTCACGTCCCCCCAGAACCGCCTTCACCTGCACGTCGAAATCCGCATAGTGTTGGGTCGTCGACCAGATCGAGAAGATCATGTGATGCGGGTCGCAGTCGCGTATCTTTCCGTTCGCGATCCAGGCCCGGATGACCTCGGCCTTCTCGTCCACCAGTTCCTTGAGAGGCCCCGCCAGCAGCGCTGCGATATGCGGCGCGCCCTGCAGGATCTCGTTGGCGAAGAGGCGACTTTCGCGCGGGAATTCTCGGGCCATTTCCAGCTTGCGCCGGATGTAGGAGCGAATCTCCTCCTCCGGATCGCCCTCGGCATCGAAGGCCTGCAGCGGCTCCAGCCAGTTCTCCAGCACCCGGTCGATCAGCGCCCGGTGCATCGCTTCCTTGGTGCGGAAATAGTAGAGGAGATTGGGTTTCGACATGCCGGCGACCTCGGCGATCTGGTCAATCGTCGAGCCGTGGAATCCCCGATGCGAGAATACCTCCAGCGCGGCTTCGAGGATGAGCTCTTCCTTCTCCTCCTGTATCCGCGTCCGCCTCTGGGTCTGCGCCGCTCTCGGTATGGCCATCTTCGAGTTGTTTCCAGCTAAACAATTGAACTCACACAAGAATACACGAGCCCAAATTCTGGGCATCTGCTCGATATTTTGTCGCAGATTTTTACCGATTTCGTCTTGAGTGCCGTGACGGAAGTTGTAATGTTTTACCAGTCGGTCAAATTATTGGACAGATGTCAATTAAAGGCAACTGCCGATACGACAGCGGAAAAGACAAACATAAGCCGCTGTCGCTGACCCCGGGAACAAGGGGAACGGGCGGAAGATCCGGGTCCCCGAAAAACAGGTGAGGATCTGCAATGACGGCGCAACCCGGCACAAACCTTCGCGTGAACGGCGATCGGCTCTGGGACATGCTCATGGAGATGGCGAAGATCGGCCCCGGCGTGGCCGGCGGCAACAATCGCCAGACCCTGACGGACGAAGACGCAGAGGGCCGTCGCCTGTTCCAGCGCTGGTGCGAGGATGCCGGGCTCACCATGGGCGTCGACACCATGGGCAACATGTTCATGACCCGCCCGGGCACGGATCCGGACGCTCTTCCCGTCCATGTCGGCAGCCATCTCGACACTCAGCCGACCGGCGGCAAGTATGACGGCGTCCTCGGCGTGCTCGCCGGCCTCGAAGTCATCAGGTCGATGAACGACCTCAACATAAAGACCAAGCACCCGATCGTCGTCACCAACTGGACCAATGAGGAAGGCGCCCGCTTCGCCCCGGCCATGCTGGCGTCCGGCGTCTTCGCCGGCGTTCTGACGCAGGATTATGCCTATGCCCGCAAGGACATGGACGGCAAAACCTTCGGCGACGAATTGAAGCGCATCGGCTGGCTGGGTGACGAAAAGGTCGGCGCACGCAAGATGCACGCCTATTTCGAATACCACATCGAACAGGGACCGATCCTCGAAGCCGAGGAGAAGCAGATCGGCGTCGTCACCCACTGTCAGGGCCTCTGGTGGCTGGAATTCACGCTCACCGGCCGCGAAGCCCATACGGGCTCCACCCCGATGAACCTGCGCGTTAATGCGGGCCTCGCCATGGCCCGGATCATGGAAATGGTCCAGGAGGTCGCGATGAGCGAACAGCCCGGCGCTGTCGGCGGTGTCGGCCAGGTCAAGTTCTCGCCCAACTCCCGCAACGTCCTGCCCGGCACGGTTGTCTTCACCGTCGACATCCGCACGCCAAGCCAGGAGAAACTCGACCGCATGCGCGCAACGATCGAGGCGAAGGGTGCCGAGATCTGTGCCGAACTCGGCGTTGGCTGTTCGGTCGAGGCGGTCGGCCATTTCGACCCGGTCACCTTCGACGAAAAACTCGTCGCCTCCGTGCGCAAGGCAGCGGAAGACCTCGGCTACAGCCACATGAACCTGATCTCCGGCGCTGGCCACGACGCCTGCTGGGCTGCCAAGGTCGCGCCCTCAACCATGATCATGTGCCCCTGCGTCGGTGGATTGAGCCACAACGAGGCGGAGGAGATCTCCAAGGAATGGGCAACGGCTGGCGCCGACGTCCTGCTGCGGGCGGTGCTGGAGACGGCGGAGATTGTCGGGTGATGATATCGACGCTATGTTGGGGGCTTGATGGTCCGATGGAGCACGCAACATGTCCTCGTCCACAGACAATCTTGTCCTCGAACATCTGCGCGCGATCCGCGGCAAGATGGATCGCCTCTCGGACGACATGTCAGAGGTCAAGGCCCGCCTTGGCGTTCTCGAATACCAAATCGGCGGCCTCACTGCACAGAATGCCGGTTTTTCCAATCGACTCGACCGACTGGACGACCGCCTCTCGCGCATTGAGAAACGTCTGGATCTTGTCGACGTGTAGCGTCCACACTCACAGCGCATTCCAAAAACTTCAGGAGGTCGCTCATGAAGTTGGATGAATTCGTCAAACAATCCCTGTTGGACATCTCAAAGGGCGTTGCGGCCGCTCAGGAAACCTCACTGCTTTATGTCGCTCCGGGCTACGTCAACAAAATTCGTCAAGACGGCGCCCAGAACGTGAAATTGGAGGTGGCGGTCACCGTCAACGCAGAGGGCGGCGGCGGGATATCCGTTCTTTCTTTTGGAGATCTGAAAGGATCGATTGCCCGAGAGACCGTGAGCCGTGGCAGCTTCGAGGTACCCGTCCATTTCACAGCGCCCACTATCCACAACAAGCGCCATCACAAGAATGAGGGGCCTCTGGACCCTTTGAAAGAATAGGGAGAGAGCAAATGACCACAACAGTCATCAAGGGCGGCACCATCGTCACCGCCGATCTGACCTACAAGGCCGACGTCAGGATCGAGGGTGGCGTGATCGTCGAGATTGGCCCGGATCTCTCCGGCGACACCGTGCTCGACGCGACTGGCTGTTACGTTATGCCGGGTGGCATCGACCCGCATGTGCATCTCGAAATGCCGTTCATGGGCACATATTCCGCCGACGATTTCGAAAGCGGCACACGCGCTGGCCTTGCCGGCGGCACGACCATGGTTGTCGACTTCTGTCTGCCGGGCCCCGACCAGTCCCTGCTTGAAGCGCTGCAGATGTGGGACAACAAGTCTGGCCGCGCCACGGCCGATTACTCCTTCCACATGGCCATCACCGGCTGGAACGAACGCATCTTCGACGAGATGAAGACCGTCGTGCAGGACAAGGGCATCAACACCTTCAAGCACTTCATGGCCTATAAGGGCGCACTGATGGTAAATGACGACGAGATGTTCGCCTCGTTCCAGCGCTGCGCCGAACTCGGAGCGCTTCCCCTCGTCCATGCCGAGAATGGCGATGTCGTTGCCTCCATGACGGCAAAGCTGCTCGCCGAAGGCAATAACGGCCCCGAAGCACACGCCTATTCCCGCCCCCCGGAAGTCGAGGGCGAAGCGACCAACCGCGCCATCATGCTGGCCGATATGGCAGGCGTACCGCTTTACGTCGTGCACACCTCCTGCGAACAGGCGCATGAAGCGATCCGCCGCGCCCGGCAAAAGGGCATGCGCGTCTATGGGGAGCCGCTGATCCAGCACCTGACGCTCGACGAAAGCGAATATTCCAACCCCGACTGGGATCATGCCGCCCGCCGCGTGATGTCGCCGCCCTTCCGCAACAAGCAGCATCAGGACTCACTCTGGGCCGGTCTGCAGTCGGGCTCGCTCTCGGTCGTCGCCACCGACCATTGCGCCTTCACCACAGAGCAGAAGCGCTTTGGCCTCGACAGCTTCGCCAAGATCCCCAACGGCACCGGCGGGCTCGAAGACCGCATGCCGATGCTCTGGACCTATGGGGTTGCGACCGGTCGCCTGACGATGAATGAATTCGTTGCGGTCACCTCGACCAACATCGCCAAGATCCTGAACGTCTACCCGAAAAAGGGCGCCGTCCTCGTCGGCGCCGATGCCGACCTCGTGGTCTGGGATCCGAAGCGCACGAAGACCATCTCCGCCAAGACCCAGCAGTCGTCGATCGACTACAATGTCTTCGAGGGCAAGGAAGTCACCGGCCTGCCGCGCTACACCCTGACCCGCGGCCATGTTGCGATCGAGGAGGGCACGATCAAGACCCGCGAGGGCCATGGCAAGTTCGTGCGCCGCGAGCCGTTCACGGCGGTCAACAAGGCGCTGTCGACCTGGAAGGATCTGGTCGCCCCGCGCAAGGTGGAACGCTCGGGCATTCCGGCAACGGGGGTATGAGCAGGTCGATGTCGGTCGCGCTTGTGTTCAGCCCCCTCTGTCACCTGGTGACATCTCCCCCACCCCGGGAGAGAGCGAGCCCGCGCGCCGACAGACGCGGAAACCCTCACTCAGGCGAAACCGGCATCCGCTTCGCGCCCCCTCAAGCGGCGCTGCGCGTCCCCTTCTCCCCGCTGGGGAGAAGAACAAGGTCATACCTCGACCAGCCCATCGAGCTCCGGCAAAAGCACGACGCTCTCCTGCTCGTTGGGATCTGTACGCGCGATGATCGCCGTGCAGGGCGCATTCGACAGGTTGGCGGGCAGATGCGGCACGCCGGCCGGAATATAAAACAGCTCGCCAGCGTGAACCACGACATGGTTTTCCAGCCGCTCGCCATACCAGGTATGCGCCTGGCCGGAGAGCATGTAGATCGCCGTCTCGTGGCTCTCATGCAGATGCGCCTTGGCGCGCGCACCCGGCGGCATGGTCAGCACATGCATGCAGATGCCCTTGGCACCCACGGTCTCGGCGGCGATCCCCGCAAAATAGCTCAGCCCCTGCTTGCCCTCATAGGTATGGCCGGGTTTGACGAGCCGGCAGGTGGGTGTCGCTGATGCGTCCATTGTCTGATCCTCGTCCCTTCGGCGGCAAGGCCGCCACTCCCGGTCCGCTACATCCGAGCGACCTTGTCCACGAAGAATGCAAGAGCCCAAAAGTCTTTGCAAGAAACCCGATTGGTTCCCGCGCATGAATGACCCTTATTCCGTCGTCTCGGCAAAAGATCTGAGCCTCACATTCGAGACCGATGACGGCCCGGTCCACGCCCTCTCCAATGTCGACCTGGACGTGAAGAAAGGTGATTTCGTCTCCTTCATCGGCCCGTCCGGCTGTGGCAAGACCACCTTCCTGCGCGTCATTGCCGATCTGGAAAAACACACGGGCGGCGGGATCACCGTCAACGGCATGACGCCGGAGGAGGCCCGCAAGGCACGCTCCTACGGTTATGTCTTCCAGGCAGCCGCCCTCTATCCATGGCGCACGATAGAAAAGAATATCGCCCTGCCGCTCGAAATCATGGGCTACAGCGCCGACGAGAAGAAAAAGCGCATCGAGCAGACGCTCGATCTGGTCAACCTCTCGGGCTTTGCCAAGAAATATCCCTGGCAACTGTCCGGCGGCATGCAGCAGCGCGCCTCGATTGCCCGCGCGCTCGCCTTCGACGCCGACCTGCTGCTGATGGACGAACCTTTCGGCGCGCTTGACGAAATCGTCCGTGACCACCTGAACTCAGAACTGCTCAAGCTCTGGTCCCGCACCAACAAGACGATCTGTTTCGTCACCCATTCGATCCCCGAGGCGGTCTATCTCTCGACCAGGATCGTCGTCATGAGCCCGCGTCCGGGTCGAGTGACCGACATCATCGAGTCAACGCTGCCCAAGGAACGCCCGCTCGATATCCGCGAGACGCCGGAGTTTCTGGAGATTGCACATCGGGTGCGGGAAGGCCTGAAGGCGGGGCATTCTTATGAAGAATAACATCCACCGGGAGAACTCGGTAATCCCCCTCTGCCCTGCCGGGCATCTCCCCCAAAAAAGAAGCGAGTGGAATGCGATTGCCATATCGCGCCTGTGGCAGAGCGCCAGCCTTCACCTATCCCCCTTGCGGCAGAAAGGTCACGGAGTGACAGTGGGGGGTAACGCAGCCTCCAACGGAGGAAGAACCACCCCATGAACCCCAGCTTCCTCCTCTGGCTCGGCGCCGCCATGGCAACCTTTCTCGGTGCCGCCACAGTTTCCCGCGCCTATGTCGACAACGGCAAGGTCTGGGTTCTGCTCGCCTCGCTCGCCCTTTACTGCCTTGGCAATCTGGTCATGGTGAAACTGATGCGCGAGGGCGGCCTCGGCCTGGCGATCTCGGCCTCGGCCATCGCCCAGCTGGTCCTCATCAACGTCATCGCCTTCCTGCTCTTCGGCGAGCGACTGAGTTCCATTCAGGTCGCCGGCGTAGCGCTGGGCATGGTATCCATGGCCCTGATGCTCTTTCCGGCCAAGGGAGGCGTATGACCATGGCCCAGCCATCGAGCTTCCGCGACCGCATCCTCCCCGTCCTGACAATCCTGCTGGCCATCCTCGTCATCTGGCATGTCTTCGTGGTCTATCTGAATGCACCCTTCATCCGCGACCAGGCGGCCCGCGCCAATGAGGCAGTCACCTTTGCCCAGATTGTCGAGCGCAGCTTCGCTCAGGAACGTCCGATCCTGCCAGCACCGCACCAGATCGTTGCCGAGCTCTGGGACACCACCATCAACAAGGCCGTGACCTCCAAGCGCAGCCTCGTCTATCATGCCTGGATCACGCTCTCGGCAACGCTCATGGGCTTTGCCATGGGCACGGTGCTCGGCATCGTGCTCGCCATTGCCATTGTCCATAACCGGGCCATGGACAAATCGCTGATGCCCTGGGTGATCGCCTCCCAGACCATTCCCATCCTCGCGATTGCGCCGATGATCATCGTTGTCTTGAATTCCATCGGCGTCTCAGGTCTCATGCCCAAGGCGCTGATTTCCACCTATCTTTCCTTCTTCCCGATCGTCGTCGGCATGGTGAAGGGCCTGCGCAGCCCCGATACCCTGCTGATCGACTTGATGCACACCTACAATGCCAGCCAGACCCAGACCTTCTGGAAACTGCGCTGGCCCGCTTCGATGCCCTATCTCTTCACCTCGCTGAAGGTGGCCATCGCGATCTCGCTCGTCGGCGCGATCGTCGGCGAACTGCCAACGGGTGCCGTCGCCGGCCTCGGGGCCCGCCTGCTCTCGGGCTCTTACTATGGCCAGACCATCCAGATCTGGGCGGCCCTCTTCATGGCGGCGGGCTTGGCCGCCCTGCTCATCTCGATCGTCGGCATGGCCCATACACGGGTTCTCGCACGCATGGGGGTCAAGCCATGAACGGTTACCTCGTCTTCGCCCTGGTTTTCTGGCTCGGCACCTGGGGTTTGAACCAGTGGCTGGTCGCAAGACATCCAAAGGCCCCATCGACCCGGCGCGCGATCGGGATTGCCGTGCCGCTGCTCTTCGGGATCACCCTTCTCGTCATCTGGGAATGTCTGGTTCGCGGTTTCGACATCCCCTCGATCCTGCTCCCTGCGCCCTCGATGATCTGGGCCCGCATCCTCACCTCCACCCACATCCTCTGGGCGGATTTCCAGCAGACCTTCCTCAAGTCGGTGATAACAGGGTACGTCGCCGGCTGCGGCCTCGGCTTCGTCGTCGCAATTCTGATCGACCGCTCGCCTTTCCTGCAGAAGGGCCTGCTGCCGATCGGGAATTTCGTCTCGGCCTTGCCCGTCGTCGGCATCGCCCCCATCATGGTCATGTGGTTTGGTTTCGACTGGCCGTCGAAGGTCGCGGTCGTCGTCATCATGACTTTCTTCCCCATGCTGGTGAACACGGTTCAGGGTCTGGCTGCCGCGAGCCACATGGAGCGCGACCTGATGCACACCTATGCCGCCAACTGGTGGCAGACACTGGTGCGGCTCCGGCTTCCCGCAGCCTGGCCTTTCATTTTCAATGCGCTGAAGATCAACTCCACCCTCGCGCTCATCGGTGCGATCGTGGCAGAATTCTTCGGCACCCCGATTGTCGGCATGGGCTTCCGTATCTCGACAGAGGTCGGACGCTCGAATGTCGACATGGTCTGGGCCGAGATTGCGGTCGCCGCACTCGCCGGCTCGGTCTTCTACGGATTGGTGGCACTGGCAGAACGCCGGGTCACCTTCTGGCATCCGTCCGTCCGTGGTGGACGGTCGTGAACTGAACCAAAAACAAAAGAGGGAACTGAAATGACTGTCAAACTCGCATCCCTGCTGCTGTCTGCCGCGGTCTCGCTGACCGCCATGCAGGCCGCCGCCGCCGACAAGGTGACCCTCCAGCTGAAATGGGTGACCCAGGCCCAGTTCGCCGGCTATTACGTCGCCAAGGACAAGGGCTTTTACGAAGAAGAAGGCCTCGACGTTGAAATCAAGCCGGGCGGCCCTGATATCGCACCGCCGCAGGTTCTGGCCGGTGGCGGCGCTGACGTGATCGTCGACTGGATGCCTTCCGCACTCGCCACCCGCGAAAAGGGTGTTCCGCTGGTCAACATCGCCCAGCCCTTCAAATCCTCCGGCATGATGCTGACCTGTCTCAAGGAAACCGGGATCACCAAGCCCGATGACTTCAAGGGCAAGACGCTCGGCGTCTGGTTCTTCGGCAACGAATATCCGTTCCTCTCCTGGATGAGCACGCTCGGCATCAAGACCGACGGTTCGGAAGGTGGCGTGACGGTTCTGAAGCAGGGCTTCAACGTCGATCCGCTTCTCCAGAAGCAGGCCGCCTGCATCTCCACCATGACCTACAATGAATACTGGCAGGTCATCGACGCCGGCATCAAGGAAGACGAACTGGTGACCTTCAAGTATGAAGACGAAGGTGTCGCCACCCTCGAAGACGGTCTCTACGTTCTCGAGGACAAGCTCGCCGACCCGGCCTTCAAGGAAAAGATGGTCAAATTTGTCCGCGCTTCGATGAAGGGCTGGAAATATGCGGAGCAGAACTCCGACGAAGCAGCCGAGATTGTTCTTGAGAACGACGCTTCGGGTGCCCAGACCGAAAGCCACCAGAAGCGCATGATGGGCGAAGTCGCCAAGCTGACCGCCGGTTCTGCGGGCGCGCTCGACAAGGCCGACTACGACCGCACGGTGAAGACCCTGCTCGGCGGCGGTTCCGACCCGGTCATCACAAAGGAACCGACAGGCGCCTTCACCACCGAAATCACCGACGCGGCCCTGAAATAGTCTTGGCGGACCAAACCACAACTTGGACACGGGGGGCGACCCCCGTGTCTTTTTTGTAAGTTATACTGATCAATAGTTCGGCACTAGGTCTGGCAAATCGGCAACACTACCGTTCTATATTGAACAATTTTCAAAGCCCGCGTGCGATTCGCGCGCGACTCCTCTTGCAAGCGGTTTTGCAATCCCCCACCTCTCTCGCAAGTCTTCAAATGTCGCAAATGTGATGTAGGATACTACCGTCTGAACGGACCACGGCGATGAGCTGACCCAGCCTCCACGGCGTATCAGGCCATAAATTGCGAAAATTATTCTTTGGGAAGGGTGTTATGTTTCGAAACACGAGCACGAAGGCCGTACTGATGGCCGCGAGCATGGCCTTGTCGGCGTCTGTCGCATGGGCACAGGAGTCCTCTCCCGCACCGGCTCAGAACCTTCCCGCCATTATTGTCACCACGGCAGTTAACCGTGACCTCGTTGACCGCATTGTCGCCACGGGCACCATTGCGGCGGAAGAGGAAGTCCAGATCCAGCCCCAGGTCGAAGGACTGCAGATCAAATCACTGGATGCCGATGTCGGCGACACCATTCAAGCCCAGGCCGTCGTCGCCAAGCTGAACGAGGACACGCTTTTGCTCCAGCGCAGCCAATACGTTGCCAACCGGGCGAAGGCGGAAGCCGCACTCGCACAGTACCAGGCACAGCTGGTGGAAGCCGAAGCGAGCCTGAACGAGGCTGAGCGGCAGTTTGAACGTGCAACGCGCCTGGCCTCTTCCGGTTCCGTCTCCACCTCACAAAAAGAACAGGCGGAAACGGCACTCGCCAGTGCCACGGCGCGCACCGAAACCGCCCGCCAGGCCATTACGGTGGCCGAAGCTGATATCAAGGTGGTCGACAGCCAGATTGCAGACACCGACCTTCGCCTCGCCCGAACCGACGTCAAGTCGCCGGTGACGGGTACGATCTCCGTGCGCAATGCCCAGATCGGCGCCATCGCCACGGGCGCTGGCCAGCCGCTCTTCACCGTCATCCGCGACGGACAGATCGAACTGGTGGCCGATGTGCCCGAACTCCAGATCCTGCGTCTGAAGCCGGGGCAGAAGGCCGCGATTTCCATTGCCGGCAGCACCGAGCCCCTGACGGGCTCCGTTCGCCTTGTCTCCCCGATCGTTGACCCCGTCAGCCGCCTGGGTGCTGTTCACATCGCGCTCGATGACGATGCTGCAGCCCGGGCCGGGATGTATGGCAACGCCGCGATCACCGTGACGGAAGCTGCAGGCATCGCCCTGCCCCTTTCGGCCATCACCACGGAACAGGGTGTGACGACCGTACGCAAGGTCACCGACGGCACCGTACAAATGGTCGAGATCAAGACCGGAATTCAGGACGGCGCCTATATCCAGGTGATCGAGGGTCTGGACGAAGGCGACAAGGTCGTTGCCAAGGCCGGCGTCTTCGTCCGGGACGGCGACCGCATCAATCCCGTCGAAGAAACCAGCAGCGTTTCCAACTGAGAGGCGAGCACGCCATGAATTTCTCTGCATGGTCCATACGCAATCCAATTGCGCCGATCCTGGCCTTCTTCCTTCTGATGGTCGTTGGGATCCAATCGTTCAACGCGCTGCCGATCACGCGTTTCCCGAACATCGACGTCCCCCTGGTCGCCATCACCGTCAGCCAGAGCGGCGCCTCCCCGGCTGAGCTCGAAAGCCAGGTGACGAAGGAAGTCGAAGACGCCGTGGCCTCGATCACCGGCGTGGACGAAATCAACTCGACCGTGACGGACGGCAAGTCCCAGACGCTCGTCATGTTCCGCATGGAAGTGCCGACGGAACAGGCTGTCCAGGACGTCAAGGATGCGATCGACCAGGTCCGCGGCGACCTGCCGGCCTCTGTCGACGAACCGATCGTCACGAAGATCGATGTCGAAGGACAGGCGATCCAGAGCTTCGCGGTCTCTTCTCCCAACATGAATCTCGCCGAACTGTCCTGGTTCGTCGATGACACCGTCAAGCGCGCCCTGCAGGGCCAGCCGGGCATTGGCCGGGTCGATCGCTACGGCGGCTCCGATCGCGAAGTGCGCGTCGAACTCGATCCCAATCGTCTCGATGCACTGGGCGTAACGGCCTCGGACATTTCGAGCCAGTTGCAGGGCACCAATATCGATCTCGGCTCCGGTCGCGGCCAGGTTGCGGGCGCGGAACAGTCGATCCGTACGCTCGGCGACAATCGTGATGTCGAAAGCCTTGCCAACACCACGATCGCCCTGCCCGGTGGCCGCTTCGTCAAGCTGTCTGACCTCGGACGGGTCTTCGACACCTATGAGGAACAGAAGTCCTTTGCCCGGCACGATGGCAAGCCGGTCGTCTCCTTCGCCGTCTTCCGCGCCAAGGGCGCGAGCGAAGTCACCGTCGCAGAGACGGTCGCCGAGAGCCTGGCCCAGGTGCGGGCGGAGAACCCCGACGTCCAGATCGAAATGATCGACGATTCGGTCTATTTCACCTACGGCAACTACGAAGCCGCCATGCACACCCTCGTCGAGGGCGCGATCCTCGCCGTCATCGTGGTCCTGCTTTTCCTGCGCAACTGGCGCGCAACGCTCATCTCTGCCGTGGCGCTTCCGCTCTCTGCCATCCCCACCTTCTGGGTCATGGACATGATGGGCTTTTCGCTGAATCTCGTCAGCTTCCTGGCGCTCACGCTCGCGACCGGTATTCTCGTCGACGACGCGATCGTCGAGGTGGAAAACATCGCCCGCCACATCAAGATGGGCAAGACGCCCTATCGCGCCGCGATCGAGGCGGCCGACGAAATCGGGCTGGCCGTCATCGCGACGACCTTCACGATCATCGCGGTCTTCGTACCCGTTTCCTTTATGCCGGGCATTCCGGGCCAGTATTTCATCCAGTTCGGCCTGACGGTCGCCTTCTCCGTCTTCTTCTCGCTGCTTGTCGCGCGCCTCATCACGCCGATGATGGCCGCCTATCTGATGCGGGCCGAAGACGCGATGGACGATCATCACGACAATGACAGCCTGCCGCTGAAAATGTACACGAGGCTCGTGCGCTTCACGACGCGCCACTGGTATTCGCGCCTCGGTACCCTGGCGGCGGCCATCGCCTTCCTGATCGGCTCCATCATCCTTCTCGCCGGCGTTCCCGGCAGCTTCATTCCCCCGGAAGATGCTGGCCGTATCGTCCTGTCGGTCGAACTGCCGCCTAACGCGACGCTCGACGAAACCGAGCGCAAGACGGATGAGATCTACGCGGCGATCAAGGACGTGCCCGATGTCGCGAGCGTCTTCATCCTCGGCGGTTCTTCGCCGCGCGGCGAGCTGGAGCTGCGCCGCGCCAGCGTGACGATGAACCTTGACCGCATCGAACACTCGCTCAGCAAGACGCTGGTGAACGATGGTCTTGGCGGATTGCCCCTGATCGGCGATTACCTTCCAAAGCTGCCCGAAAACGGCCGTACGCGTCCGCAGTGGGATATCGAGGAAGACGTCTTCGCCAGACTGGCCCCGATTGCCGATATCCGCGTCATCAAGCTCAACGACCGCGGCGAACGCGACATCACCTTCAACTTCCTCTCCAAGAACGAGGAGGAACTGAACCAGGCCGTCGGCATTCTGGAAGCCAAGCTTCGCCAGGCGCCGGAACTCGCCAATGTCAGCGCCGACGGCGCCCTGCCCCGACCGGAACTGCAGATCCGCCCAAGGGCCGACGAGGCAGCCCGCCTTGGCATCACGGCGCAGCAGATCGCACAGACCGTCCGCGTCGCAACCATCGGCGATATCGACGCGGCCCTGCCGAAGATCTCGCTCGACAACCGGCAGATCCCGATCCGCGTTCAGGCTTCGCTGGACTTCCGCACCGATCTGGCGGCCATTCGCAACCTGAAGATCCGCACCTCAAGCGGTGCCACGGTACCGCTCGCAAGCGTCGCCGACATCGACTATGCGGAAGGCGTTTCCTCGATCAAGCGCAACGACCGCAACCGGGTTGTTTCGATCGGTGCCGGCTTGCCGCAGGGCGTAGCACTCGACACGGCGACCGCGGCCTTCCGCGACACGGTGGCGACGGCCGAGATCCCGGAAAGCGTGCGCCTTGCCGAAAGCGGTGACGCCAAGATCCAGGCCGAGATGCAGCAGAGCTTCCTCAACGCGATGTTGCTCGGCCTGCTTCTGGTGCTGACTGTGCTGATCCTGCTCTTCAAGGACGTGATCCAGCCCTTCACCATCCTCTTCTCGCTGCCGCTTGCAATCGGCGGCGTGGCGGTCGCGTTGATCATCACCAACAACGCGCTGTCCATGCCCGTCTTGATCGGCATCCTGATGCTGATGGGGATCGTGACGAAGAATGCCATTCTGCTGGTGGACTTCGCCATCGAGATGCGCCGCCAGGGCATGCATCGCCTCGAAGCCATGGTGGAGGCCGGCCGCAAGCGCGCCCGTCCGATCATCATGACCTCGATCGCCATGTCTGCCGGCATGCTGCCCTCGGCGCTGGGCGTCGGCGAAGGCGGCTCGTTCCGCGCCCCGATGGCGATTGCCGTCATCGGCGGCATCATCGTCTCGACCGTGCTCAGCCTTGTCGTCGTTCCGGCCTTCTTCCTGATCCTCGACGACCTCTCCAGCCTGCTCGGCTGGGTCTTCAGCCGCTTCGTCGGCAAGAAGGAGGAAGAGGAAGAGCCGCTTACGCCGGAAGTCCTGTCCTTCCTCACCCGCAAGAACGTGCAGGCGCTGGAGGCGGTGGAGAGGCGGGTCGCGGCTGTCGAGCGCAGCCAGCCCGCAAGTCGCAAGAGCGACGGCAGCGGCAACGGCAACGTGATCAATCTGCCGCCACTCGCTGCGGAGTAAGATAGGTTCATCACACCAAGAGGCCGGGCTTAGTGCCCGGCCTCTTGCGTTCACATACCGAACCTCACTTTAGGCAATCCTGATTTGCCACCGGATCGATTGATCGAAATCAATCCGAACTTCCCCACCTCGCTATATCGTGACCGGATTGGAAAGGGCGCAATCACCCGGACCTGCAGGCGAAGCGCTTATCGGACAAGGCCGCAGGCCGGCGCGACGACCGCAGCGGTGCATGCCCGAATGCCATTATGGATGGGGAGCCGTGACGACCGTGAACAAGATCCTGAGACTGAACACGCGCGACAAGAACACGCTTCTGCGAACGTCGTTCTTGTCTCAACTCGGCCCGGTGGCCATGGCCTCGATGATGGAGATTGCAAACATCTCCAACTACGAGGCGCGAGATGTGCTCTTCCGCGAAGGCGAGCCCGCCGACTCCTTCTACAGCGTCCTGAGCGGGTATGTCCGGCTCTACCGTCTCAACAAGGATGGCCGCGAAGCCGACATCCGCATTTGTGGCCCCGGCGACACCTTTGCCGAATGCCTGCTCGCCATGGGCGACAAGTATTTGTACAATGCTCAGGCCGCAGAAAACGTGACGCTTGCCCGCTTCGACCTGCAGCGCGTGCGCGCGCTCGCCGAACAGGAGAAGGACATCGCTAAGGCGATCATCCGCTGCCTGTCGGATCATCTGCGCACGACGATGGACTGCATCGCCAATGATCGCCTGCAAACGGCGCCTCAGCGGGTCGCGCACTATCTCCTCACCCATTGCGCAACCGACGGCGGACCGGCGTCCATCCGCCTGCCCTTCCAGAAGAGCCTGCTTGCCGGCAAGCTCGGTCTGGCACCAGAGGCATTGTCACGGGCCTTCTCGAGCCTGCGCCGTGCCGGTGTGACGGTGCGCGGCCGCACGATCCAGATCAGCGACGTCAACACCCTCCGGCAGATCTGAGCGCGGCAAGCCGTGAGCCAGCCTTCCGCTCAGAGCCCCCCGCTCTGCTGCAGGAAGCTGACGATCCGGTCGACGCCCGCGCCGCGCTTGAGATCGGTGAAGACAAAGGGGCGTTCGGAGCGCATGCGCCCCGCATCCCGCTCCATGACCTCGAGATCGACGCCGACATGCGGCGCGAGATCGGTCTTGTTGATGACAAGCAGATCCGACCGCGTAATCCCCGGCCCACCCTTGCGCGGGATCTCCTCGCCCTGGCAGACTGAGATGACATAGAGCGTGATATCGGCAAGATCGGGCGAGAAGGTTGCAGCCAGATTGTCGCCGCCCGACTCGATGAAGACGACGTCGAGATCCGGGATTCGGGCGTTGAGGTCGGCAATCGCCTTCAGATTGATCGAGGCGTCCTCGCGGATCGCCGTGTGCGGACAGCCGCCCGTCTCTACCCCCACGACACGATCAGAGGTCAGGGCCTGCATGCGGATCAGCGCATCGGCGTCCTCACGGGTATAGATGTCATTGGTGACCACGGCGATGGAATAGTCGTCGCGCATGGCCTTGCAGAGTTTTTCCGTCAGCGCTGTCTTGCCGGATCCGACCGGCCCGCCAATGCCGACGCGGAGGGGACCATTCTTCGATTTCATCATGTTCATCCTGTTGGCTCCCACATTCAGGGAGTAGATGGGCTAGGACTGGAAGAGACGTGAATACTGAACCTCATGCCGCATGCTGAGTGTATCCGCGACGATGGTGGCCGACCCGAGATCGTCGAGCCCCAGTCGGCTCACCTCTAAGGCGGCATCAAGGATCGGTGCCTCTGCGGCAGCGAGGATGGCAAGCCCGCGCGTCTGTCCGATGACACCGAGGCGGATCGCCACCGACACATATTGCGAGACCTGGGCATGCAGGAAGGCCGCGATGGCATCCAGCTTGGACACGCCATGCGCCGAAGCGATCGCGCCTACCGCAACACCATAGGGCACGGGCCCCGCAAGCGAATCGATCACCGGATGCGGCCAGGCCGCAGCGGCCTTGACGAAGGCCTCGCCGAGGCGGGTGGTTTCCGCATGCCGTTCGGCAGAGCCGGCCAGCGCCGTAGCGAGCGAGACGATCTCTGCGAGTGTTTGGCCCTCACGGTGAACACGATGCGCCACGGCAAGCAGGATCGCATCATTGCGCAGGCCGCCATGCGCAAGCAATAGCCCGAGCCAGGCCTCGACCCCGTCACCATCGCGCACATGTTCTTCGACGACAGCGCTTTCCAGTCCCGCCGAATAGGAAAAGCCGCCGACCGGGAAGGCGGGCGAAAGCCAGGCCATCAGCCGCAACAGCCCCTGACTACCGGCCCGCTCTTCGGCATGCAGCTCAGCCATGGCCGGTCTCGTGGTGACCTCCAGAATGTCCATGCCCGCCATGCGCGTGATAGGCGCCACGAACCGGCTGGAACGGCTCGATGATTTCGCTGACCGTGGCACCCAATCCGGCAAGCATGTCGCGGATGACATGATCGCGCTGGATCAGGATACGATCGGTCTCGATCTGGGCGGCGAGATGCCGGTTGCCCAGGTGCCAGGCGAGCTCGATCAGATGAAGCGTGTCGCGCGCACGGATCTCGAACAACCGCTCCTCGGCCGCCTGAATCTCGATCGTGGTCCCATCGTCGAGAAGCAGCCTGTCGCCATGGTGGAAAAGCACCGCCTCCTTGAGGTCGAGCATGACCATCTCGCCATTGTCGAGATGCAGCAATTTGCGCCTCAGATGGCGTCCGTCATGGGGAAGAACGACAATCCCCTCGGGCGCATCCGTGATGAACCCGGCAGGTTTGAAAGACGTCGCGCGCTGCATGAATACTCCGACATGGCTGTTTTTTGAACCATGCACAGGAATGAGGCAAGCAGCAAGATGGTTCTTCAGCCTCGTGGCAGCGACGCACGGGAATTGCGCGTGAGGTCTCCCTCCGCAATGACTGGAGCCGCGTCAACGGGCAGGTTCCGCTCATGGATCACTCTGTTGCGCCCGCAGCCCTTGGCGAGATAGAGAGCCCGGTCGGCAGCGGCATAGACCCCCTCCACGCGCCGCCCGGATATGAATTCGGCAACCCCGATCGAGACCGTCACGGCCAGTTCCTTGTCGTGGAATACACCGATGTCGGCGGCCACGATCTGGCGGACCTGTTCCAGCATGGCGAGCCTCTGCTCGATCTCGCCGCCAATGAGGATGACACCGAATTCCTCGCCTCCCAGCCGGGCCACGAGAGGCATGTCACCGAACACGCGGCCAAGAATGATGGCGATCGCCTGGATGACCTCATCCCCCGTCTGATGGCCGAACCGGTCATTGATGCGTTTGAACCGGTCGATGTCGATGATGGCAAGCGATGCGTCGCCATCATCGCCATCGAACGTGGCGAGTGCGTCGTTGAACGCGCGCCGATTGGCAAGCTCGGTCAGGCTATCCGTCTGGCTGAGATGCTCGAATTCGGCGCGAGAACGGTCGAGATCCCGGATGACGTTTCCGGCAACATAGGCCAATGCGCCAGAGAGAACACCGCCGAACAGCCAGGAGAATGCAATGACGAGCCTGGCCATCTGCTCGAGCGGCAGCGTCAGAACATGCAGTCCATAGAGCAATGGCAGCGTAGCGAAGCCTGCAATGCTGGTGGCGATGACGGATCGGAAACTGACCGCAAGGGCGAAATGCCAGACCGCGCCCGGGGCCTCGAAGCCACCAGGATCAATCCTTTGCCAAAGCCAGTTGCAGACACGAATCACCGGATGCTCCCTCATGAACATGAGCACTGGGATAGGCCCGGACACTTCCACAAATCTTAATACAATCTTTCAAATGCGAGCGATCGGGCATTTGAATGCGACCCGACCTAAAATGGCCTGAGGCATCACGAGCGTGGAGGTTGCCTGCTCCATCCCGGCCGTCCCGCGAGCCCGTCAGGCGCCCTGATGCAGATCGATCGACAGGTCCAGCAATTGCGGCAGTGGCGTCCACCAACCGGTTCGAACACCGCCGGCGCGAAGCATGGCTGCGGTCCAGATGTTGCAGCCGAGGAAGGCATTGAACGCCCCGTTCGCCTCGAAAAAGGAGTCGTCAGGGCCGTAGGACGCGCCAGAGATGACAATGGGGATATTGTCCTCCCGCACGAAGCTTGCACGGATCGCGGCGATCATCCGGCTGCGCCCCTCAACTGTGGTGGCAAGGAGACGAACCGTCGGGTGAGACAGATCGATTGGCCCTGCGACCGAGACATGCATCACCGAACGGTCAACGGTCAGTGCTCGCAGAACCGGCAGCGGCCGGATGTCACCCCAGCTCTGCGTCTCGATGTAGAACGACCGACCACCCCAGCCAAAGACGAGATAGTCGACACCGGGCATGTCGACCGGCAAACCGGCCGGGATGAGATCGGCAAACGCGGCGCGCACCTCCTCATCCACAGGCAGGGCGATGTCTGTATGGATCGGATTGGCCAGAAGCAAGATCTCACGGCCGTCACCGGCCGCTGCCGCAGCAGCTGGTGCCAGGGGGCGGGGAACGGCCGTGCCCAGCACGATCAGGATGGCCACCACACCTAGGGTGTAAGCCAGCCCCTTCATAAAATGCTTCATCTCGGTTCGGTTCAATCCACAAGTTCGAGCGGATTCTCCATCCTGCGTACCGCGTCAGCCAACCGGTCCCGGCGCGGACCGTGTTCGGCCACGGCATGTCTCCATCTTCGCACCGCCGAGGATACACCCGCAAACGATGACCGCAACGATGGAGAGATCAACCGCGCATCGGACGCGCGCTGCCTGTCGTCAGAACAGGAAATAGCGCTGCGCCATCGGCAGCTTGGCTGCCGGTTCGCAGGTCAGCAGCTCGCCATCGGCGCGCACTTCATAGGTTTCCGGATCCACTTCCACATGCGGCGTCAGGTCGTTGTGGATCATCGACTTCTTGGAAATGCCGCCACGCGTGTTCTTGACGGCCACGAGTTGCTTGGCGACACCGAGGCGATTGCCGAGACCGCCATCTATGGCAGCCTGACTGACGAAGGTGACGGATGAATTCGTGCGCGCCTTGCCATAGGCGCCAAACATCGGACGGTAATGCACCGGTTGCGGCGTCGGGATCGAGGCATTCGGATCCCCCATGGGTGCTGCCGCAATCATGCCCCCCATCAGGATCATGTCCGGCTTGACGCCGAAGAAGGCCGGGTTCCAGATCACCAGATCGGCGCGCTTGCCGACTTCGACCGAGCCGATCTCGTGGCTCATCCCATGGGCGATCGCCGGGTTGATCGTGTACTTCGCCACGTAGCGCTTGGCGCGCATGTTGTCGTTGTCGCCGGTCTCAGACGGCAGGGCGCCGCGCTGACGCTTCATCTTGTCAGCCGTCTGCCATGTGCGAATGATGACTTCGCCGACGCGGCCCATGGCCTGGCTGTCGGACGAGATGATCGAGAAGGCACCGATGTCGTGCAGGATGTCTTCCGCCGCAATCGTCTCCTTGCGGATGCGGCTTTCGGCAAAGGCGATGTCTTCCGGGATCGAAGACGAAAGGTGGTGGCACACCATCAGCATGTCGAGATGCTCGGCGATGGTGTTGACCGTGTAGGGCCGCGTCGGATTGGTCGACGACGGTATGACATTCATCTGGCCGCAGATCTTGATGATGTCGGGCGCATGACCGCCGCCTGCCCCTTCCGTGTGGAAGGCATGGATGGTGCGGCCGCGGATGGCATTGACGGTGTCCTCGACGAAGCCTGACTCGTTGAGCGTATCCGTATGGATCATCACCTGCACGTCGAATTGGTCGGCAACGGACAGGCAGCAATCGATGGCACCGGGCGTCGTGCCCCAGTCTTCGTGCAGCTTGAGCGAGGTGGCGCCGCCCAGCACCATTTCCTCGAGTGCGCCGGGCAACGAGGCATTGCCCTTGCCGGCAAACGCAAGGTTCATCGGGAAGGCATCGGCCGCCTCGATCATCCGTGCCAGGTGCCAGGGACCCGGCGTACAGGTGGTCGCAAGCGTGCCATGCGCCGGACCCGTGCCGCCGCCGAGCATGCAGGTGAGGCCCGACATCAGCGCTTCCTCGATCTGCTGCGGGCAGATGAAGTGGATATGCGCGTCCATGCCGCCAGCGGTGATGATCTTGCCTTCGCCTGCAATCGCTTCCGTGCCGGGGCCGACAATGATGTTGACGTTGGGCTGGGTATCCGGATTGCCGGCCTTGCCGATCGCGACGATACGACCGTCCTTGAGACCGATGTCGGCCTTCACGATGCCCCAGTGATCGAGGATCAGCGCATTGGTGATGACAGTGTCGACGGCGCCATCCGCACGCGTCACCTGGCTCTGCCCCATGCCGTCGCGGATGACCTTGCCGCCGCCGAACTTCACCTCTTCGCCATAGGTGGTGAAATCCTTTTCCACCTCGATGAACAGTTCCGTATCGGCAAGACGCACCTTGTCGCCCGTGGTCGGACCGAACATCGAAGCATAGGCGGCGCGGGACATCTTGAAGGACATGGCATCAGGTTCCTTGGCTTAGGGAGGAAGCGAAGAGGGGTTGCAACCGCATCACGCGGCCGCTGGCAATGAGCTGATCGACCAATCGGCGCTCGGCTTCGAAGGGATGGCCGTCCCAGCCACTATGGCCGAAACCGGCGAGGATGATCGTGTCGCTGGCATGCCGGGGATCGGACAACAGCGCCTGGATCACGACCATGCCGCTGGACGGCACGACATAGGGTTCCGCACCAAGCCCGAAGAGAGTTTCATCGAGTGCTTCATGCACCGAGCGGTGGATGATCCGGTGTTGCTTGCCGTTTGCCGTCGCAAACGCATCAAAGCCATCGGTGTAATCGTCGCAGAAGTCATCCAGTTCGGGATGGCTGATCGCGAGATCCGGCTTCAGGGCGGCAAACAGGTCGGGATCGCGCACCGACCAGATCGCGGCCGCGCGGCCGACAGCCTCGCTGTCGCGCCAGGCGGCATCGGCGAGCATGCCAGCACCCGGGCGTCCCGTATTGCAGACGGCGATCACATCGGTCTTGCGGCCGGCGGCGCCAAAATTGCGGCTGCCATTGAAGCGGATGACCATGTCGGCCGTGTCGATCAGGGGACCTGCCCCCTCATCCACCGCACCATTGCCCACGATCATGATCTGTCTAGCCCGAGCCATCGCCTCACACCCTCAATAGAGCCCGACCAGCGATTTCAGTTCTTCCGTACGGCGCGTGGTCAGCTCCGCAAGGCAGGACGAAATCGTCAAAGGCTGCATCGAACCACCCTGGACCGAGTAACCTTCGACATCGCAGGCCGCATCGCGATAGGCGAGCCAGGCGCGTTGCGAAACAAGAAGCCGCTTGGCAGCACCTTTCTGGTCCGAAGGTGGCGACGCCTTGTCCCATGCGAGCATGGCGGCGCGTGTCTCGGCCCATTGGGCATTCATCGCGGCATCGGCGTGTCGATAGTCCTCGGCCGCACATTGGTTCATGTCGACCTGGGTCATGGCATTGTTGCAATCGACGTCCCGCACGTCCTCGCCTGAGGCCGGCGCGTCTTGCAGCAATACGCAACCGCACAGCACGAGGATCACGCCCCAATTCATCGCCCGCACCATGATCGGCCTCCCACCTCCTGCATGTTACAGGCTGCCCATGACCTGCTGGCGGAATCCGTAGACTTCGCGCTTGCCCGAGAGCGGGATCAGCGTCACCTGCCGCGTCTGCCCCGGCTCGAAGCGAACGGCCGTCCCAGCGGGAATGTCGAGCCGCATGCCGCGCGCCTTGTCGCGTTCGAAGATCAGCCCGGCATTGGTCTCGAAGAAGTGGTAGTGGCTGCCGACCTGCACCGGACGATCGCCGCTGTTGGAGACTTCGATCGTCACGGTCGGATGGCCGGCATTCAGTTCGATTTCGCCTGGCGCGGCAATGATTTCCCCGGGGATCATCGATCTCTCCTTCAGCAGGTTCAGGCAGCACGCGAGGGCTGGCAGCCCTCGGCTTTGAGGATGCGTTTGGTCGAGGCCGGGTTCTTGGCGAGCTTGGCCGCAGGACGGATCGGCCGGCGCACCAGTTCACCGCCGCAGTTCGGGCAGATGCCGGCAAGCGTGGTCGAGGCGCAGTCGGCGCAGAAGGTGCATTCGAAACTGCAGATCATCGCCGGGCTCTCCGGCGGCAGATCCCGGTCGCAGCATTCGCAGTTCGGCCTCAGTTCCAGCGCCATCATCAGCTCCTCAACGAATGGGTTCGTGCACGGTCACGAGCTTCGTCCCGTCAGGAAAAGTCGCTTCGATCTGCACATCGTGGATCATCTCGGCAATGCCTTCCATCACCTGGTCCCGGGTGATGACATGCGCGCCGGCCTCCATCAGATCGGCCACCATGCGGCCGTCACGCGCGCCTTCGACGACGAAATCGGTGATCAGCGCGATCGCTTCCGGATAG
The DNA here is from genome assembly GCF_030369675.1 of Peteryoungia algae. NCBI lineage: Bacteria > Pseudomonadati > Pseudomonadota > Alphaproteobacteria > Hyphomicrobiales > Rhizobiaceae > Peteryoungia > Peteryoungia algae. The sequence goes on from NZ_CP128477.1 coordinate 1,754,898, forward strand.
TTGAGCTTCACGCCCCGCTCCAGCCGGCGACGGGCCACCATGGCGGCCATGGCGATCAGCAGTTTGTCCTTTTCCCGCGGCGTCAGATTCATGCGTGCTCCAATAGCGTGATCGTCAGAGGTTCCAGACTTTTGGCACAGAAGCGCCCCCGCGCAAGGCTGAAATGATGGGTAGAAGTATTTTTCTCAAGGCAAATCCGTCGCTGGCCGAGACACGGGCAACAAGCTTGCCTTGCCAATGACTTACGCCGCCCATTTCTTCACCGATCTGCTCACGGATTGGGCGGATCAGCGCTTCGGCGCGCGGGCTGACAAGGATGAGCGTGGCAAAGGCGACGCGACCGGCAAGGACGGCGGGCGCTGCCACGAGGCCAGCGACATCTCCCTCCAGCTTGAGGTCTTCGGCATGCAGCAATTGTCCGTCACGCCGGATCCGCCAGCGGTCGCGCACGAGGCCCCGGCTCATCGCCTCGCCCATGGCCTTGCGACCGAGCAGGATCGCCTCGACGGCGAGGAACTCGGCGTCTTCGGCAAGATCGACGTCCAGTCGGCGGGTGAGAGATGCATTGTCGAAGAGGATGCTTTCCTGTGGCAGCCAGTGCATTTTGGCGCCCGGGCCCACCTCGATACGGGTGGTGATCTGGCCGGTGCCGGCAGAAGCCTTGTAGATCTTCTCGCAGGCCTGCGTCGTCGCGGTGAGAAAACAACCAGGACCCGCCCTGAAATTCCAGTCGAACTGGTCACCGCCGGTGATGCCGCCAGCGGTGTTGATGATGACAGCCTCCAGTTCGTCGCTGAAGGTCTCGGGGAGGCGGATCTTCGCCGCCCCTTCCTGATAGAGCTCGGCGATGCGCGTGCGCCCACCGAGCGACTTGGTTACAAGTCGTCCGACACCAACGGCACGTTGCTGTCTGGTTTGCTGGTTCGCGTGCACCTTGCCCCCTGCCCGCCATCGCTGATCGCGGCGGTTTTCTGTGTGTCGGCGCAGGCAGCATCGATCGCGACCGTCGCAATCATTTCGCCGCCCGACGCCTTGAAGAACTCCCACATTCTATCGGTCGCATCAACCTCGCGGATCGCCTTGTCGTCTTTGCTGGAGGCAAGCTGGAACCGGATCGTCCGGGCGGGCCAGGCATGATCGGCACTCGCGATCACATAGGAGACGACGCTGGTGCCCGCGCGGCAATCGGTATGGGTCGATACGTCAGCGTTCTCGCCCGCCTCGAGGGCTGCCCGCGTCGCGCAGCCATTCAGTTCCGCCCAGCGATTGAGCGCCACTTCGCCGCCATAACGCCAATAGGCCCGTCCACCGCCCTCGAACGGATTGACGTGATCCTTCCTGCCCGAGAAGGCGATGATCGATACGGGCCGGCTCGGCTGGCAGCTTTCGCGACGCGGCTGCCAAACGCCGTTTTCCTCCACCGGCGTGCCGGCACGAAGCCCCATGACGAAGCCAGCCGCGGCAAAGTCGCCAAAGCCGTTGCAGATATACTGAGACAGCATCCGTCCGCCACCGGAATAGCCGGAAGCGTAAACCTTCGTGCCGTCGATGCAGAGCGTTTCCTTCGCAAGCTTCAGAAGCTGACGGATAGCGGCGGATTCATCTGCTCCCTGACCTGCGGTAACACCGGGCACGTTCCAGGCATGCGTATTGGGCAATTCGCCCTTCAGACTTCCGGCGAGCGCCATGACCACGAAGCCCTCGCGCTCGGCAACCTCGTTCCAGTGGCTGCGACCGATCTGAACCGCCGGATTGCTGTTCGAACCGTGGAAATCGAGGACCAGCGGAACCTTCTTCTTCCCTGAGTAATTTGAGGGAATGACATAGATCGCCTCGCGTTCGACGCCTCCGGACTGGAAGGTCAGCCTATGCTGGCCGGGCTCGATCGGCTCTCCGCAGCCTGCCGCATGGGCGGCAACGCTGGAGACTCCCAAGAGAAAAAGCCCCGCGACCACGCGCAATATACCGCGTGCCCGCACGTGTGGGAAAACCGTGCTGGTTGTCATGGATGTGCCTTCTGTTCGCAGATGCGCGTTCAATACCACGCGTGTCCCCAGCATCAACCCGACTTCGCTAATAAATCATCAACCCTGTCTTGCAAAATCATACGGTCAGGTGACGCCGCGCCTCCGGCGTATCGAGCGTTTCGGCCGCCCCCTGATGCACGATCTCGCCGCGATCCATGATGTAAACATGGTCGGCCAGCTCCCGGCAGAAATCGAGATATTGTTCGACGAGCAGGATCGCCATGCCGGTCGTATCGCGCAGATAGCGGATCGCCCGACCGATATCCTTGATGATGGATGGCTGGATGCCCTCGGTCGGTTCGTCGAGCACCAGGATCTTCGGCCGCGTCACCATGGCCCGCCCGATCGCGAGCTGCTGCTGCTGCCCACCGGACAAGTCCCCACCACGCCGCGACAGCATCGTGTCCAGCACCGGGAAGAGAGCAAAGATATCATCCGGGATAAAGCGGTCCTTGCGCTCGAGCGGAGCATAGCCGGTTTCGAGGTTTTCCTTGACGGTCAGAAGCGGAAAGATTTCCCGGCCCTGCGGCACGTAACCCACACCCGTGCGCGCCCGGTTGAAAGGCGCCATGCCGTTGAGCTTTTCGCCGTTGAAGCTGATCGTCCCGGCCGTCACGGCATGCTGGCCTGTGATGGCGCGCAACAGCGACGACTTGCCGACCCCGTTACGGCCGAGCACGCAGGTGATCTTGCCCATCTCGGCATTGATCGACACACCCCTGAGAGCCTGTGCGGCGCCGTAGTGCAGATTGACGTTTTCGACTGTCAGCATGATGCGGGATCCTCGCTTGGTTGGTGCAAGGGGTCACCCCCTGTGTGGGAGAGGCCCGGCAGGGCCGAGAGGCGTAAGCCTGGAAGTGCGCCCATCGTCACCGCCCCAGATAATTCTCGATGACCTTCTGGTCATTCGAGACGTAATCGATCGAACCTTCCGCCAGCACCGAGCCTTCCGCCAGGCACGTCACCTTGACGCCGAGATCGCGGATGAAGCCCATGTCGTGTTCGACCACGACGACGGAGCGGGTCTTGGCGATTTCCTTGAGGAGAATGGCCGTTTCCGCCGTCTCGGCATCCGTCATGCCCGCCACCGGCTCGTCGACCAGGAGAAGCTTCGGCTCTTGGGCGAGCAACATGCCGATCTCCAGCCACTGCTTCTGGCCATGGGAAAGGTTGGCAGCGAGCTCGTCCTTGCGATGGGTCAGGCGCACTGTCTCCAGAATTTCCTCGATGCGCGCCTTGTCCTGCGCCGTCAGGCGGTAAAACAGCGTTGCGAACACGCCGCGCTTGCGGTTGAGCGCCAGTTCGAGATTGTCCCAAACCGTATGGCTGTCGAAGACGGTCGGCTTCTGGAACTTGCGGCCGATCCCGAGCTGGGCGATCTCCGCCTCGTCGCGACTGGTCAGGTCGATCTTTCCTCCGTCGAAAAAGACCTCGCCACTGTCGGGCCGGGTCTTGCCGGTGATGATGTCCATCATCGTCGTCTTGCCGGCGCCGTTCGGGCCGATGATCGCCCTGAGCTCGCCAGGCTCTACGATGAACGAAAGCGAATTCAGCGCCTTGAAACCGTCAAACGAGACGGAGACACCGTTGAGATAGAGCAGGCTGGACGTTGTCTTGTCGCTCATGGTCTCACTCCGCAGCCACGGGGGCCGGTTGGGGTTTCACGTCGCCGTTGGCCACGTCCTTGTCCGCCTCGCGGGCATAATCCTTGCGTTTCGCAAGACTGGCCTGAACCGTTCCGACAATGCCCTTCGGCAGGAAGAGCGTGACGAAGATGAAGAGACCGCCCAGTGCAAACAGCCAGAGATCAGGGAAGGCGCCGGTAAAGTAGCTCTTTCCGACATTGACGAGGATGGCACCGATGATTGGCCCGATCAGCGTGCCGCGACCGCCCACGGCCGTCCAGACGACCACTTCGATCGAATTGGCGGGGGCGAATTCACCGGGGTTGATGATACCGACCTGAGGCACGAAGAGCGCACCGGCAATGCCCGCCATCATTGCGGAAACGACGAAGGTGAAGAGCTTGATGTTCTCGACACGATACCCGAGAAAGCGTACGCGGCTTTCCGCATCGCGCACACCGACCAGCACCTTGCCGAATTTTGACCGGGTGATGCCGGAGGCGATGACCAGGCAAAGCGCCAGGAAGATTGCCGAGAGCGCAAAGAGCACCGCACGCGTCCCGTCCGCCTGGACGGAAAAGCCGAGGATTTCCTTGTAGTCGGTCAGGCCATTATTGCCGCCGAAACCCATGTCGTTGCGGAAGAAGGCGAGCATCAGCGCATAGGTCATCGCCTGGGTGATGATCGAGAGATAGACGCCGTTCACTCTCGAGCGGAAGGCAAACCAGCCGAAGACGAAGGCCAGCAGGCCGGGAACGATCAGCACCATCGCCATGGCAACCGGGAACATGTCCATGCCGTACCAGAACCAGGGCAGTTCCTTCCAGTTCAGGAAGACCATGAAATCGGGCAGGATGGGATCGCCATAGACGCCGCGGCTGCCGATCTGCCGCATCAGATACATGCCCATGGCATAGCCGCCGAGCGCGAAGAAGGCGCCGTGGCCGAGCGACAGGATCCCGCAATAGCCCCAGACGAGGTCGAGCGCGAGCGCCAGAAGCGCATAGCAGAGATATTTGCCGAGCAGCGACATGATGTAGGTCGGCACATGCAGGGCGCTGTCAGGCGGCATCAGCAGGTTGAGGGCCGGAATGAGCAGCGCAAAGGCTACGAGAATGCCGGCGGCAATGAGGATCTTGCCTTCGAGTGCACGCAGGATGAAGCCGGTAATCATGCTTCCACCGCCCTTCCCTTGAGCGCGAACAGGCCGCGCGGTCGTTTCTGGATGAAGAGAATGATCAGCACGAGCACGAGGATCTTGCCGAGCACGGCGCCGACCGAGGGTTCGAGGAACTTGTTGAGAATGCCCAGCGACAAGGCGCCGACCAGCGTGCCCCAGAGATTGCCGACGCCCCCGAAGACCACGACCATGAAGCTGTCGATGATGTAGGACTGACCGAGATTGGGCGAGACATTGTCGATCTGGCTGAGCGCCACACCGGCAATACCGGCAATGCCCGAGCCGAGCGCAAAGGTGAAGGCATCGACCCAGGGTGTGCGGATGCCCATGGAGGACGCCATGCGACGGTTCTGGGTGACGGCTCGCATCTGCAGGCCGAAGGCGGAGCGCTTCATCAGTGCCAGAAGCGCAAAGAAGATGGTGAGCGAAAAGAGCACGATCCACATGCGGTTCCAGGTGATCGTCAGACCACCCAGCGCAAACGAGCCGGACATCCAGGACGGGTTGCCGACTTCCTGGTTGGTCGGGCCGAAAATCGTGCGCACGGTTTGCTGCAGGATGAGCGAAATGCCCCAGGTGGCGAGCAGCGTTTCCAGCGGCCGGCCATAGAGGAAGCGGATCACGCCGCGCTCGATGACCAGCCCGATTGCCGCCGTCACCAGGAAGGCAACGGGAAGCGCGATCGCGAGCGACCAGTCGAAGAGCTCGGGATAGCCGGTACGGATGACCTGCTGCACCATGAAGGTGGAGTAGGCCCCGATCATCACCATCTCGCCATGCGCCATGTTGATGATGCCCATCACGCCGAAGGTGATGGCAAGGCCGATGGCCGCGAGCAAAAGCACGGAGCCCAGAGAGATGCCGTACCAGACATTCTGGCCCATGTCCCAGAACAGAAGGCTGCTCTCGATTTTGGCAATTGCCGAGTCGAGATCGGGTGTGAGGCTTTCGTCGATGGTCGATGACACCGACATTAGGATGCCAATGGCCTCCCGTCCGCCAAGCGAGGCGACAGTATCGATCGCCGCACGCTTCTCATCGACTGAACGATCGGAGGCGAGCACCGAGACGGCGCGCGCCTCTTCCATGCGCGCCTTGACTTCCCGGTCCTGTTCGGTGGCGAGTGCCGTCTCGACCAGATCGAGGTTTTCGGCGCTCGGCGACTGTAGAACGGCCTGTGCGGCAGCAAGCCGAACGTTGCGCTCGGGGCTGAGCAGCGTCAGGCCGCCAAGTGCGGAACGGATTGCCCGTCGGAGATTGTTGTTGACCCTGATCTTGGTGAAGGCGCCTTTCGCCTCCTCGGCGATCGTCTCGCCCGTCAGCGGATCGATGGCCGCAAAATTGCGGCCGGCGGCTTTGGTGATGACCACCTGATTGTCCGACTTGCGGACATAGAGATCACCTTCGGCAAAGGCTTCGAGCGCCGGCACGACACGCGGATCACCCGTTGCGGCGATCTGGCCGAGCAGTTCTTCGGCCTGCTTGAAATTGGCCTTGCCGAGTGCGTTCAGGAGGTCGCGCGGCTCGCTCTGCGCGAACGAAGGCGCGGCAAGCGAGAAAAATAACAAAGTGAGTGTGATGAAACGAATGAGCATTCTCTTGTCCCCCGGATGGCTGGCAGCGGAGCCTGAGGAGCCCCTCATCCGCCGGCCGGCACCTTCTCCCCGCAAACGGGGAGAAGGAAATTTGCCGCGCCCTCGCCCATCGCGACCAGCATGCTGACTGGCCGTCCCCTCTCCCACGCTTGCGGGAGAGGTCGGAGCAACACGTTGCTCTGGAGGCGAGGGGCTGAGACCCAAAGGCTAGCTGATCAGCTACCCTTGCCGCCGCACTTGCCGGTAGCAACGTTGAAGTTGCCGCATTCCATCGGCTTGCGCCAATCGGAGATCAGGTCCTTGGAGTCAGGCAGGTAATCGGACCACTCGTCACCGACGACAGACGGGGTCTGCTGCACGATTTCAAACTGGCCATCCGCCTGGATTTCACCGATCAGGACCGGCTTGGTGATGTGGTGGTTCGGCATCACGGTCGACGTGCCGCCGGAGAGGTTCGGAACGGCCACGCCAATGATCGAGTCGAGAACGGCATCGGTCTCGGTGGTGCCGGCAGCTTCGACGGCAGCAACCCAGGCCTGGAAGCCGATGTAAGCGGCTTCCATCGGGTCATTGGTGACGCGCTTGTCGTTCTTGGTGAAGGCGTGCCAGGTATCGATGAATTCGGCATTCACAGGCGCATCGACGGACTGGAAATAGTTCCAGGCGGCGAGATGGCCGACCAGCGGAGCCGTGTCGAGACCGGCGAGTTCTTCTTCACCGACGGAGAAGGCGACGACCGGAATGTCTTCGGCCTTGATGCCCTGGTTGCCCAGTTCCTTGTAGAAAGGAACGTTGGCGTCACCATTGATGGTTGAGACGACAGCAGTCTTCTTGCCTTCCGAGCCGAACTTCTTGATGTCGGATACGATCGTCTGCCAGTCGGAATGACCGAACGGCGTGTAGTTGATCATGATGTCGGCTTCGGCAACGCCCTTGGACATCAGATAGGCTTTGAGGATCTTGTTGGTCGTCTGCGGATAGACGTAGTCGGTACCGGCCAGAACCCAGCGCTCGACGCCTTCGTTTTCGGCGAGATAGTCGACGGCCGGGATGGCCTGCTGGTTCGGAGCGGCACCCGTGTAGAAGATGTTGCGCGAGGATTCTTCACCCTCGTACTGGACCGGGTAGAAGAGGATCGAGTTCAGCTCTTCGAAGACCGGCAGGACGGATTTGCGCGAGGACGAGGTCCAGCAACCGAAGACGGCCGCGACCTTGTCCTTTTCGATCAGTTCGCGGGCCTTTTCGGCAAAGAGCGGCCAGTCGGAGGCCGGATCGACGACGACGGCTTCGAGCTTCTTGCCGAGAACGCCACCCTTCTTGTTCTGCTCTTCGACGAGCATCAGCATGGCGTCTTTCAACGTGGTTTCAGAAATTGCCATTGTGCCGGACAGCGAATGCAGGACGCCGATCTTGATGGTCTCTTCCTGGGCGAATGCGCCGTGGAAGGCCGTCGTCGACAGCATGGCGCCGAGCAGGGCGCCGGTCAGTTTCATCTTCATGGACATTGTTGTGATCCCCTCTTCTTGGTCGCAACCGGTCGGTTAATGAGTGTTAACCGTTGCTGAAGGGGACTATCGGATGCTGCGACGCAAAAACGTATACGTCGTTTAACGTAGGTCGGGGGGTAAAAGACGGAACCGGCGCCCTCGAATGCCGGTCTCCAACACATAGCGTGGCACGAATACGATAACGGGTTGTTCGCGAGGGCGGCGAGCTTCTATATGGGAAGGGACCAAGTAAGGAAGCATCATGGAATTACCGCCGCGCCGAAGCGCCCTCAAGGAAGCAACATGGAACGCCCATATGGCGCTCGATGCGCTGGTCGGCGGTTTCGCGACGGCTGCCGACTATCGTCGCTATCTCGCAGGGATCGCCGCCTTTCGCCTGCCGGTCGAGGCTTGGCTCTCCCAGCATGCCCTGCCCCAGGCCTTTTCCGACTGGGAACCGGGTCTTGTCCGGGACGAACTGAGGGCCGACCTGTCAGATCTCGACACACCGGAGCCTGAGGCGCCCCGCGCCTTCGCGCCGCCCCAGGGTGACGGTATCGTCGGCTTGCTTTATGTGCTGGAAGGCTCCTCGCTCGGAGCCCGCCTCCTTGCAAAACGTGCAGAAGCCCTTGGCTTTTCAGCCGACTACGGCGCCCGACATCTTTTTTCACAAGCACGGAACTTTTCGAACTGGCGTGCGTTTTCCGAGCGTATGGAGAACGTGTGTGTATACGATGCCCGGGCAGCCGCGGACTGGGCAAACACCGCTTTCGACTATGCCCGTGATGCCTTCGAAAGCGCGATGAATGCTGACCACGCCGTCCGTTGACCTGACCAATTGCGATCGCGAGCCGATCCATATCCCCGGCGCCATACAGCCGCACGGATGTCTTATGGCCTGCGACCCCGCCATCACGACGGTCCGCCGTTACTCGGCCAACGCGCCTGACATGCTTGGCTTGCCGCAGAGACTGGAAGGGCAATCCATAGCGGACCTGTTCGGTGCCGACGTAACCCACGACATCAGAAACGCCATTGCTGCAGCACCCGATGCGAGCCGTCCGGCGGTCATCGCCCATCTGCCGCTCGCCAACGGCCAGCATTTCGACGTTGCCGTCCATCGCCAGGTACAGGGCGCGATCCTCGAATTCGAACCGTCTCTGAGGCGCACCCAGCCCCTGCAGCTTGCGCGCGAAATGATCGGCAGGATCAGGGACATCAACGATATCGATCTCCTGATCTCCGCATCGGCGAAACTTGTTCGCACGGTGCTCGGCTACGACCGCGTGATGATCTATCGGTTCGAGGACGACGGTTCGGGAAAGGTTGCGAGCGAGGCCAAGCGGCACGATCTGGAGAGTTTCCTCGGCCAGTATTTTCCAGCGACCGACATCCCCCGCCAGGCGCGCGTCCTTTATATGCAAAACCCGATCCGGGTCATCTCGGATGCCCGGGGCCTGCGGGTAAATCTGCTGCCGGCGGCAGACGAAGTCGTTGCCCCGCTTGATCTCTCCTTTGCCCATCTGCGCAGCGTCTCGCCGATCCACTGCGAGTATCTGCGCAATATGGGCGTTGCGGCCTCCATGTCCATCTCCGTCATCGTCGATGACAGACTATGGGGCCTGATCGCCTGCCACCACTACGCGCCAAAGACGCTCACTTTGTCGGAGCGGATCGCGGCGGAAATGTTCGGCGAGTTCTTTTCGCTGCACCTCCTTGCGCTCAAGCAGAAGCGCAAGCTCGACATCGCGAACGAGGCCCGCCGCTCGCTGGATCGGTTTCTGCAGGCGGCCTCCCACCACACGGACCTCGACAATATCCTGACGAAAGCCCTGCCGGAGTTTCAGTCGCTCTTTGCCTGTGACGGCGTGGGCATGTGGATGAACGGACGCTGGACCGCCATCGGCGCCGCCCCGCCGCACGGGCGGGAAGTTGATCTCACTCGATTCGTCGGGGAAGTCGCTGACGGCCGCATCTGGTCGACGAAGGCGCTGTCGCGAGACTATCCTCCGGCTGCGGACTATTTCGAGGACGTCTCCGGCGTCATGGCAGTTCCTCTGTCGCAAATTCCGCGTGACTATCTCTTCTTCTTCCGCAAGGAGCGGCTGCAGACCCTGAACTGGGCCGGCAATCCGGAGAAGACCTATGAAAGCGGTCCTCTGGGCGACCGGCTGACCCCACGCAAGAGCTTTGCCATCTGGAAGGAAACCGTGCAGCGTCAGGCGACGCCCTGGCGCGATTCCGACTTCGAGATCGCTGAAGCGATCCGCTCGGCCATCGTCGAGATCGTCCTGCGCCATAACGAACTGATGCATGAGGAGCGCAGCAAGTCGGACGTCCGCCAGCGCATGCTCAACGAAGAGCTGAACCATCGGGTGAAGAACATTCTTGCGGTGATCAAATCGCTCGTCACCTCCCCCTCGCAGGAGGATGGACCGATCCAGGATTACATCGGTTCCCTTCGCGGCCGCATTCACGCGCTGTCGCATGCACATGACCAGTTGACCCGAGGTGGCGGCGGCGGCACGCTGAACGACCTGCTCGACGCAGAACTCCTGCCCTACCGCGCCGGTCGCAGCACGATCGTCGTCAAGGGACCACGCGCGACACTCGACGCCCGCGCCCATGCCGTGGCAGCCCTGGTTATCCACGAATTATGCACCAATGCTGCCAAATACGGCGCCCTGTCTCGCGATGGGGGAAGGCTTGAGGTCACCTGGCAGGTAAATGACGGTGGTAATTGTGTGCTTCACTGGAGTGAGACCGGTGGCCCACCCGTCGGCCCGATCGGCCGAAAGGGCTTCGGTTCGGCGCTGATCGAGCGTAGCATACCCTACGATCTCGGCGGCACGAGCCGGCTGGAATATCGTCCGGAAGGCCTCGATGCAGAGTTCTGCCTGCCGGGACGCTTCCTCACCTGGGAGAGTGAACCGGTGCATGCGGAAAAACTCCTGGAAGCCGAAGGCGGTGTGCTGGCGGGTCCCCAGAGCATCGCGGGCTTGCAGGTGCTGCTGGTGGAAGACCAGGTCCTCATTGCCATGGATGCCGAGATGATGCTTGCCGATGCGGGCATCGAGACGGTCGTCACGGCGAGTTCGAGCGGCGATGCCCTGAACCGCCTGAAGTCGTTTACGCCGTCCATCGCCGTGCTCGACATCAATCTCGGACGCGACACCTCGGTGCCCGTGGCCGAGGAATTGGTGCGCCGTGGCATCCCCTTCGTCTTCGCAACAGGTTATGATGATCGCTCGCTGGTGCCCGACGAACTCCTCTCGGTGCCGGTCGTCCGCAAGCCCTATGACGCCAGCGCTCTCGTCAGGGCCCTCGCGGATCGCCTGGCAGCCACATTGAACTCCTGAGGCAAGGCGGAACCATCCGCTCAGCGATTGTCGCAACGCCGCGGCCGCTGGCGACCATGGTTTCATCGGCACGGAGCGCATCCTCGTCGACGGCCGGATCGCCTATCGGCTGGACTACCACGGTGGCCTGATCAAGCCCTGACAGCCCTTGCTATTCTGGACAATCCCGTGAAAATGCCTAAAGGAAAGCCACCCATAACAAGGCGCTAGATTTTAGGCATGGCCGCACGCCAACGCATCATTCCCGTACGCCGCGAATACAATCGCTGGGTGGCGAACCAGACTCTCGAAGACTATGCCCTGCGCTTCACGGCCAAGAGCGCACGTCAGTTTTCCTCGAGCCGGATTTCCCAGACCGCGATCGGGGCGATTTCCTTTCTCGCACTGGAAGCGATCGGCGGAACGATCACCATCGCCTACGGCACGACCAATGCCTTCTTCGCCATCGTCGTTGCCGCGATCCTGATGCTGCTGGTCGGCGTTCCCATCAGCAAATATGCAATCCGCCACGGCGTCGATATCGACCTCCTGACCCGCGGCGCCGGCTTCGGTTACATCGGATCAACCATCACCTCGCTGATCTATGCCGCCTTTACCTTCATGCTCTTTGCCATCGAAGCCTCGATCATGACCAAGGCGCTGGAACTCGCCTTCGGGATTCCGCTCTGGCTCGGCTACATCATCTCGGCGATCGTTGTTCTGCCGCTCGTCACCTATGGCATCCGGATGATCTCGAAGTTCCAGCTGCTGACGCAGCCTTTCTGGATCATCCTCAATATCCTGCCTTTCGTCTTCATAGCCTTTCTCGACTGGGAGAAGATCGATCTCTGGCGCGCCTTTGCCGGCATCGACCACACCAATGCCAATCTGGGCCAGCCGGCCCCCTTCAACCTGCTGGAATTCGGTGCAGCCTCGGCGGTCATCCTTGCCCTGATGCCGCAGATCGGCGAACAGGTCGACTTTCTGCGCTTCCTGCCGCCGGAAGGGGCCCGCAAACTGCATCACCGCATCGCCATCTTTCTTGCCGGCCCCGGCTGGGTTGTCCTGGGCGTCCCCAAGCTGCTTGCCGGCTCCTTCCTCGCCGTGCTGACGCTCTCCACCGGTGTCCCGATCAGCGAGGCCGCCGACCCCGCGCATATGTATGTCGCAGCCTTCGGCTACATGCTGCCGAACGAGACGGCAGCCATGCTTCTGATGGCCGGTTTCGTGGTCGTCTCCCAGCTCAAGATCAACGTGATGAATGCCTATGCAGGCTCGCTCGCCTGGTCGAACTTCTTCTCGCGCCTGACCCACAGCCATCCGGGCCGTGTCGTCTGGCTGGTCTTCAATGTTGCCATTGCCCTCCTGCTGATGGAGCTTGGCATCTACGGGCTGCTTGAGGAGACGCTAGGGATCTTCTCGATCATCGCCATGAGCTGGCTCTGCGCCATCTCCGCCGATCTCTTCATCAACAAGAAGCTAGGCCTTTCACCGCCCGGCATCGAGTTCAAGCGCGCCCATCTCTACGACATCAATCCGGTTGGCTGCGGCACGATGGCGCTTTCCGCGAGCCTGGCACTGGCCGCCCATTTCGGCGCCTTCGGCTCAACCATGGCCTCGCTCTCGACCTATGTCACGCTTGTCGCCTTTGTCATTTCGCCGTTCTTAGCCTGGCGGACGGAGGGCAAGTACTACCTCGCCCGCAAGCCGCGCCACAGCTGGAAGAACCAGACCGATATCACCTGTTCGATCTGCGAACACCCGTTCGAGCCGGAGGACATGGCCTGGTGCCCCGCTTATGCAGCCCCGATCTGTTCGCTCTGCTGCACGCTCGACAGCCGTTGCCATGACATGTGCAAGCCGCATGCGAAGATCAACGCCCAGGCCGCAACCGTCGCCCGCGCCCTGCTGCCGAAATCGGTGATCGAGACTTTTGCCACACGCCTTGGCCGCTACGCCATGACGGCCATGATCTCGATTTCCGTCATCGGCGTGATCCTTGCGGTCATCGCCCATCAGGTGAATGCTGCAACGCCCGAAATGACCGATGTGGTCAACCGAACCGTGACCGTCGTCTTCTTCATCTTCGCCATCATCGCCGGTATCGTCACCTGGTTCTACGTGCTCGCCCATGACAGCCGCGTCGTGGCAGAAGAAGAATCGTCCCGCCAGAACACGCTTCTGCTCAAGGAGATCGCCGCCCACCGAAAGACGGATGCCGCTCTGCAAAATGCCAAGGAGACGGCGGAGGCCGCCAACCGCGCCAAGAGCCGCTATGTCGTCGGCCTCAGCCACGAACTGCGCACCCCGCTCAACGCCGTGCTGGGCTATGCCCAGATCCTCGAGCGGGATGAAACCATCCCCGTTCCGCGCCAATCCGCGATCAAGGTCATCCGCCGTTCGGCCGACCATCTCTCCGGCCTCATCGACGGCCTGTTGGACATTTCCAAGATCGAGGCCGGCCGCCTGCAGGTCTTCTCCAATGAAGTCAATATCCAGGACTTCCTCGACCAGTTGATAGACATGTTTGCCCCCCAGGCTGCAGCCAAAAGCATTCTTTTCGAACATCAGCGCTCCCGGAACCTGCCGCTCTATGTCCGAACGGACGAGCGTCGCCTGCGCCAGATCCTCGTCAACCTGCTTTCGAATGCAATCAAGTTCACCGACGAAGGCACGATCCGGTTCGATGTCGACTATCGTAGCCAGGTCGCGACCTTCACGATCAGCGACAGTGGCCGTGGCATCTCGGAAACGGACCTGAACCGGATCTATGAGCCCTTCCAGCGCGGCGAAGCAGACAATGTCCGCCCGATGCCGGGGCTGGGGCTGGGGCTGACGATCACGAAACTCCTGACCAACACCCTGGGCGGCGAGATAGCCGTCACCAGCGAACGCGACAAGGGATCCACCTTCAAGGTTCGGCTGATGCTGTCTGCCATCGACCGCCCGAACACCGCCCCGGCCCCGGAGCGCCGGATTGTCTCCTACACGGGGCCCCGGCGAACCATCGTCGTCGTCGACGACAACGAGGATCACCGCGAACTGATGCGCGAAGTCCTGGCCCCGCTCGATTTCGTCGTGCTGACGGCGGCAGGTGGACCTGAATGCCTGACGCTGATCCATGGCGTCAAACCGGATCTCTTTCTCGTCGACATTTCCATGCCCGGCATGAACGGATGGCAACTGGTCGAAAGACTGCGCGACGCCGGTCAGAAGGCACCGATCCTGATGCTCTCTGCCAATGTCGGCGATGCCCCGGCAGCCGATGGCGAAGGCCATGACGACGCCATTGCAAAGCCGGTCGACATCTCCCGCCTGCGCGACAAGCTCGCGCGTTTCCTCGGCCTCGACTGGATCTATGCCGACAATCCGCGCCTCTTGCAGCAGACAGTCCGCCAGGATCGGCCACTCTCGCCGGGCGCGCTGCATCTGGAGGAATTGATCAGTCTCTGCGATATCGGCTATGTGCGCGGCATCGAGGCGAAGCTCGCCGAACTCGGAAGCATGGGAAGCAATGCCGCCTTCATCGAAACCGCCCGCGCTTATGTGCGAGCCTTCGACATGGCGGGTCTGCGCAACTTCCTGACCTCGTTTGAAACCGGCAGGGAGTCGATCCATGGCTGAGGCGAATCGCCGAGACATCGTGCTTCTGGTGGACGACAGTCCCGATGCTCTCGGCTTCCTCACCGAAGCTCTGGAGGCCTCGGGCTATTCCGTCCTGATCGCCACCTCCGGCCACGGCGCCCTGTCGATCGTCGCCCGCATCAGTCCCGACCTCATTCTGCTCGATGCCGTCATGCCTGGCATGGATGGGTTCGAGACCTGCCGCACCTTGAAGGCGGATCCCGCGGTCGCCCAGGTGCCTGTCATCTTCATGACGGGTCTGACGGAAACGGAACATGTCGTGAAGGCATTGGAATCCGGCGGTGTGGATTACCTTACCAAGCCGATCAACATCGACGAATTGCGCGCCCGCATCCGCGTCCACCTGTCGAATGCCCGCTCCGCCCAGAGTGCGCGCGTGGCGCTCGATGCTGCCGGCCGGCATCTGCTCGCCATCCGCGGTGACGGTCAGGTGCACTGGACGACACCTCAGGCGAGCCGCCTGATCGAAACCGCGATCGGCCATGCCGACGGCATTGGCGAAGTCGCAAAGGCCGCAGCCGCCTGGCTCTCCCATCGCCGCGCCAGCACGGCCGCGCAATCCGAATCAAATTTCCCCTTCCCCGGTGCCACCGGGCTGCCACTCACACTCTCGCTGCTGGGCACGATCGGCGCGGACGAATATCTCTTCCGCCTGACCTCCGCCAACCGTCAGAGCGAAGACGAGATGCTGCGTGAACGCTTCAGCCTCACACACCGCGAAAGTGAAGTCCTGCTCTGGATTGCCAAGGGCAAGGCCAATCGCGACATTGGCGAAATCCTGGGGCTCTCGTCCCGCACGGTGAACAAGCATCTCGAACAGATCTATTCCAAGCTCGGTGTTGAAAACCGCGCCTCGGCAGCCGTGAAAGCCGCAGACGTTCTGCGGGAGACGTGAGAGACAGCAGGCAGCAGGCAACTCGCCAGCCGAAGCAATGCCGCTAACACCAATTCGAAGGCTTGCCATCACGCGCCCGGGCGATGGCCAGATCTCGGCCGGCCTCCCGCCTGCTGCTCATTGGCTACGGCCCTTCTCCTACCCTCCAGAAACGCAGAAAGCCCGGCGCGAGGCCGGGCTTTCCGTCGGTCCGATGAAGGATCGAATTAGTCCTGGAAGTACGAGTACTTGCCGTCCTCGCCCTTCTTCCAGGTGTACATGACGTAGTCCGGACGGGTGATGTCGCCCTTGGCGTCGAAGGACAGTTCGCCGATAACGGTCGTGTACGGACCCTTTTCCTTCAGCGCCGTGGCAACGGCTTCCGTGTCGGCCGAGGCAGCAGCCTTGGCGGCGTCAGCGATGACCTGGAGAGCAGCGTAGGAGTACAGCGTGTAGGCTTCCGGCTCGAAGCCGGCATCGCGGAACTTCTTCACGGCGTCAGCAGCGTTCGGGTTCTTGCGCGGATCCGGCGGGAAGGTCATCAGAGTGCCTTCGACTGCGTCACCGGCGATCGAAGCAAGTTCGTTCGAGGTGATGCCGTCGCCGGACATCAGGGTCGCGTCCAGGCCCTGGCTGGCCATCTGGCGCATGATGAGACCGGCTTCAGTGTGCAGACCGCCGAAGTAGACGACGGATACGCCGGCTTCCTTCATCTTGGCGATCAGAGCCGAGTAGTCCTTTTCGCCGGCAGTGATGCCTTCGTAGATGACTTCGGTCACGCCGAGTTCGTTCATGGCCTTCTTGGTTTCGTCGGCAAGACCCTGGCCGTAAGGCGTCTTGTCATGAACGACGGCAACCTTGGCGTCCTTGAAGTTGTCGGAAATGTACTTGCCGGCAACGGCGCCCTGCTGGTCGTCACGACCGCAAACGCGGAAGGTGTTCCACAGGCCGCGCTCGGTGTAGTTCGGGTTGGTCGAAGCAGGCGTGATCTGGAGGATGCCGTTTTCGGCATAGACTTCAGAAGCCGGGATCGAGACGCCCGAGTTGAAGTGACCGATGACGAATTTCACGCCGTCAGCAACGAACTTGTTGGCGACGGAAACACCCTGCTTGGCGTCCGACACGTCGTCGCCGAGGACGACCTTGATCATTTCGCCGTTGATGCCACCGGCAGCGTTGATGTCGGCAGCAGCCTGCTCGGCACCCTTCTGGAGCTGTGCACCGAAAGCCGCGTTCGGGCCGGTCAGCGGGCCGGCGACGCCAACCAGGATATCGGCGTAAGCGTTGCCGCCGAAGGCAACCATGGCCGTCAGCGCAACTGCCGAAAGAAGAGACTTCTTCATATTGTTACTCCCAAGTTTTTTGTGCGGGTTAGGTTGAAAACCCTGCGCAATACCCGCTGCGACTGCGCCGGAAAACTGTTCCACTCTTTGTATACGGCCGAGGCCTTGTCTTATCGCAAGTCGACGTCCTCTGCCGGCAATCTGCGACAGAAAACAACAACTTGTCAATCTTTGTTCTTCCACGAGAAATACGATGTTCTCTCGTAGAGCCAGTAGTAGTTGTCGACCATCTGCGTGGTGCGGCGCGACCGGAAACCGGCCACGGCAAACACCATCAGGATGACCACGTCGAGCACGTAGAAGAAGGGGCTGACGAAGGGACCCGCAAACAGCGAATAGTGCAGGAACCGCATCGCGAAGCCCAAGCCCAGCACGTAAACGAGCACCGTACCATAGCCGCTCCAGCCCTCGGCTGCGGCCTTGCCGGTCCGCCACGCGGTCCATATGCCAAGCAGCATCACGAGGAACCGCAGCACGAGCCGAACGGTGGTGTCGCTTTCGAAAAACAAACCTTGCATGTCAAATTCTCCCCGCGCTCAGTGATGGCCGCCTTCGAGATAAGCCGCGCGAACCGATGGATCGGCCAACAGCTGCTTACCCGTGCCACTCATCGTCACCTTGCCATTGACCATGACATAGGCACGGTCGGACAGCTTCAGTGCGGCGAAAGCATTCTGCTCGACCAGGAAGACGGTCAGACCTTCTTCCTGATTGAGCCGCTTGATCTGTTCGAAGATCCCCTTGACGATCAGCGGTGCGAGACCGAGCGAGGGTTCGTCAAGCAGAAGCAGCTTCGGCCGCGACATCAGCGCTCGGCCGATGGACAGCATCTGCTGCTCGCCACCCGAGAGCGTACCGCCACGCTGGCTCTGACGCTCCTTCAGGCGGGGGAACATGGTGAAGATCTTCTCCACGTCCTCCTTGAAGTACTTCAGATCGTCGAGGCCGGCCCCCATCTGCAGGTTTTCCAGCACCGTCATGCGCGGAAAGATCCGGCGACCTTCCGGGGACTGGGCGATACGGCGGCGTGCGATGAGATGGGTCGGGATCTTGGTGATGTCTTCACCGTCGAAAACGACCTGTCCGCTGCGCGCCTGCGGATTGCCACAGATGGTCATCATCAGCGTAGACTTGCCAGCGCCATTGGCGCCGATCAGCGAGACGATTTCACCCTTGTGGACCTCGACATCGACGCCCGCGAGCGCACGGATATTGCCGTAATAGGTTTCGACACCGGAAACCTTGAGAAGCGGTTCAGAGGACATCAGGCTTCCCCCCCGGCAATCGCTTCGACTTCGTGGATCACTTCGTCCAATTCTTCATCCTCGACACCCAGATAGGCCGCGATGACCTTCGGGTCGTTCTTCACGTGATCGGGCGAGCCGTCAGAGATCTTCTGGCCATATTCCAGCACCACGATATGGTCGGAAATCTGCATGACGACCGACATGTCGTGCTCGATCAGGAGCAGCGATGTGCCTTCGTCGCGGATGTTGCGCAACAGCGAGTTGAGCACCAGGGATTCCTTCGGATTGAGACCGGCCGCCGGCTCGTCCAGACACAAAAGCTCAGGTCCGGTGCACATGGCGCGGCAGATCTCGAGACGGCGCTGGGCCCCATAGGGCAGATCGCCCGCCGGATCGTCGGCGCGATCGGTGAGATCGGCCTTGTCCAGCCAGTAACGGGCCTTCTCGATCGCGTCGTTTGCGGCCTTCTTGTAGGCCGGCAGTCCGAGCAGACCGAGCACGGTGTAACCGGAGGCCTTCATCAGCGCATTGTGCTGGGCCACCAGCAGATTTTCCAGAACGGTCAGGCCCGAGAACAGACGAATGTTCTGGAAGGTCCGCGCGACCTTGGCCTTCTTGGGGATCTCGAAGTCCGGCAACCGTTCCAGGAGAAACTCCTGGCCGGACTTGTGGCGCAACGTGATCATGCCCATCGTCGGCCGGTAGAAGCCGGTGATGCAGTTGAAGACGGTGGTCTTGCCGGCGCCGTTGGGGCCGATCAGCGCGGTGATCTCACCGCGCCGGGCTTCGAAGGAGAAGTCGTTGATGGCCATCAGACCACCGAAGCGCATCGACAGATGCTCGACTTTCAGGATGGTGTCATTGCTCATTGTATTGTTTCCGGAGATCATCAGCCGTGACCTTCCTTGGTAAAGCTACCCGAGACGGTCTTGCGCTCCTTGAGGAAGGCCGTCGGCTCTCTGCTGCCCACGAAACCGCGTGGCTTGAACAGCATGACGATGACCATGGCCAGGCCGAAGAGCAGCATGCGATAGAGTTCAGGCGTGAAGTCGGATCCGAAGATGTGCTTCAGGAACTCCATTTCGCGCAAGGCCTCGGTGCCACCGATCATGACGATCGCAGCGACCGCAATACCGGTCAGCGACCCCATGCCGCCGAGAACGACGATGGCGAGGATGACGGCAGACTCGAGGAAGACAAAGCTTTCCGGCGAGACGAAGCCCTGACGGGCGGCGAAGAAGGAGCCGGCAAACCCGCCGAACATCGCCCCGATCGAAAACGCGGTCAGCTTCGTCGTCACGGTATTGATCCCGAGCGAACGGCAGGCGATTTCGTCTTCGCGAAGCGCTTCCCAGGCCCGACCGATCGGCATGCGACGCAGGCGGATCGTGACATAGGCAGTCAGGCAGCAGAGCGCCAGGATGACGTAGAACAGGTAGATCTTGTAGTAGGCCGACGACATCGGCAGATCGAACATCTTGGCAAAACCGCCAGCTGAGGCGTCGAACGGAATGCCGAAGAAGGTTGCCTTGGGAATGCTGGAGATACCAAACGTACCCTTGGTCACGTCCTGCCAGTTGATCAGCACCAGTCGAATGATCTCGCCAAACGCCAGTGTGACAATGGCGAGGTAGTCGCCCCGCAACCGCAAGACCGGGAAGCCGAGGATGATGCCCCAGAAGGCGGCAAGGATGCCGGCAAGCGGCAAGAGCAGCCAGAAGGACAAGCCAAAATTCTGTGCGAGCAGAGCATAGGAATAGGCGCCCACGGCATAGAAGGCCACATAGCCCAGATCGAGCAGGCCGGCGAGGCCAACGACGATATTCAGACCCCAGGCGAGCATGACATAGATCAGGATCTGGATGCCGAAGTTATCGACATATTTGAGCGATCCCTGCACACCCGTCAGCGCCAGAATCACCGGCGGATAGAGGACGAGCGCGAGAAGCGCGATCTTGAGGAAATGCGTCTTGAAGAAGCTCGGCTTCGCATCGATGTCATGCACCGGCACCGAAGCGGACTTCTTCTCCTTGCGCGCCTGGAACCAGGGCGTGATGAAGGCGACCAGGGCGAAACGACCGACAGCGGCAATCGCGACGAAGGATGCAAGAAGCCCCCAGCGCGGGTACCAGATCAATTCATTCGCCATGTTCTGATCGGTTTTGATGCCGATATAGAGAATGAAGAGGCCGAGCGTGATGACACCAGCAAAGAGACCTTCCTTGATGGCGCGCGTCATCGTGCCGGAAGATACGGCACCATTTACATTTACGGGTTCTGTCATCGGATCAAACCTTCTCGACTTCCGGTCGACCAAGAATGCCGGTCGGCTTGAAGATCAGCACGAATGCAAGGATACCGAATGTAGCGACATCCTTGTAGGCGATGCTGAAGTAAGCGGACCACAGCGACTCGATCAGGCCGATCAACAGCCCACCGAGAACAGCACCTGGAAGCGAGCCGATACCTCCAAGTACCGCCGCCGTGAAGGCCTTGACGCCCGGAATGAAGCCGTCATTGAACGAGGCGACACCATAATACATCAGGTACATCGTGCCAGCGACCGCCGCGAGTGCAGCGCCCATCACGAAGGTCACGGAGATCGTCCGGTCGACATCGACGCCAAGCAGCGCGGCCATCTTGCGATCCTGCTCGGTGGCGCGCTGAGCACGCCCGAGCGGAGTCTTGTTGACGATATACCAGAAGGCGGCGAGCAGGGCGGCGGTCACCACGACAATGATCACCTGCTTCAGCGCAATGGTGACATTGCCGATATGCAGGACATCACTGACCAGAGGCGGGATCGGCTTGTTGCGCGGCCCTTGCGAGATCTGGATGAAGTTGGACAGCACGATCGACATGCCGATCGCGGTGATCAGCGGCGCAAGCCGGAACGAACCGCGCAGCGGCCGGTAGGCCACGCGCTCGATCGTCCAGTTCCACAACCCGGTCATCAGCATCGCGACGATCAGCATGATGAAGAGCGCGAGCGCCACCGGAATTCCGGCGAAAAAGGATGTCAGGATGAGGAAGACGATGAGTGCGGCGAAGCCGCCGAGCATGAAGATATCGCCATGGGCAAAATTGATCATGCCGATGATGCCGTAGACCATCGTATAGCCGATAGCCACGAGGCCATAGATGGATCCAAGAGTCAGCCCGTTGATGAGCTGCTGGATGAAGTACTCCATATATTATCCCCCGGACGCCTGTTTGTTGCGTCTCATTTTGTTGTCCCTTGCGGGCGTAGGCGTTGGAGGATTCCATATCGTTTTGTCCGAAAATGTGAAGCCAAAAAGGCGGATCGGGGACAAAATGTTGCTGTTAACGAGGCAGTTGACCCCGGATTCAACAGGCGACACAAAAAAGCAGCAGAAAAAGCCCACGAAATCAGCAGGTCGCCTCGGGCGACCCGCCGTCGTTGCGATGGAACTAATGCAAGCCCATTTTTGCGAAAAACAGATCAGCTTCTCATTCGCGACCCATTCGCGTCGAAAAGCGACAGAGGCTGCAGCCGGGCGGACAGGATTTCCCCAAGAATTTCCACGCCCCACCCCTCCATTTCGTCGGCAATCTCCTTGGGAACATAACCGAGGGCGACAGACACGCCGCTCGGATGGGCGAAGCCACCGGACGTGACCCAGCCCCGAACCTCGCCATTGTACGAGATCGGCTCGTCGCCGATGACGTCGGCATCCTTCGCCTCGATGATGAAGGTGCGCAGGCGAAGCGTCCCGCCCGACAGCTTTTCTTCGAGCGCCGCCTGCTTGCCGACGAAACTCGCCTCCTTCTTGAGCCCCACGAAACGCGAGAGCCCGGCTTCGAGAGGCCCGTAAAGCGGACGGT
Organism: Peteryoungia algae; assembly: GCF_030369675.1. NCBI lineage: Bacteria > Pseudomonadati > Pseudomonadota > Alphaproteobacteria > Hyphomicrobiales > Rhizobiaceae > Peteryoungia > Peteryoungia algae. The sequence goes on from NZ_CP128477.1 coordinate 1,777,105, forward strand.
ATTCGCGCGACCAGCTACCGAAGCTCTTCTCCAGTCGCAGCGCATTGAGCGCCCTCAGCCCGAAGAGCGAGATGCCGAACTCCGCACCGGCCTCCATCAGCGTGTCGAAAACATAGCGCTGGTATTCGGGACGCATCCAGATCTCATAGCCGAGATCGCCGGTATAGCTGACACGGCCCAGAATGACCGGTGCCATGCCGAGATCCATCTCACGGATCGCCATAAAGGGCAGAGCCGCGTCGGACATGTCGAGATGGGTGAGCTTGGAGATCACATCGCGTGACTTTGGCCCGGCGATCGACAGGCCCACGAGGTTGAGGTTCAGCGCCTCGATATCCACCGAGCCGTCATCGGGCAGGTGGGTTTCGAACCAGCGCATGTGGTAATCCTCGGCGATGCCCGAGCCGATCACGAGGAAATCTTCGTCATCGAGATTGGCGACCGTAAAGTCGCCGATCAGCTTGCCGGCCTCGTTGAGCATTGGTGCAAGCGCCATGCGCCCGACCTCCGGCAATGTGCAGGCGAGCATATGGTCGAGCCAGCTGCGAGCCCCCTCCCCGCTCACCATGTACTTGGCGAAGCCGGAGGTTTCCATCAGGCCGACGCTCTCGCGAACGGCCTTGGCCTCGCGACCGACAGCTTCGAAGTCGGTCGAACGGCGCCACGAAAAGGCATCCTCGACACCTTCAGGCGCAAACCAGAGCGCCGTCTCCAGGCCGTAAGACGCCCCGAATACGGCGCCCGCGCTCTTGAGCTTGTCATAGATCGGCGTGGTGAGCAGCGGACGCGCACCCGGCAGCTCCTCGTTCGGATAGCGGATCGAGAAGCGGCGGGAATAGTTTTCGCGCACCTTGGCATTGGTATAGGCCAGCGTCGCGTAATCGCCGTAGCGGCAGACGTCCATGGCAAAGACATCGAAGCCCGGATCGCCTTCGATGATCCAGTTGGCGAGCGCCAGACCCACGCCGCCGCCCTGGCTGAAGCCGGCCATCACTGCGCAGGCCGACCAGTAATTGGTCATGCCGCGCACCGGACCCACGAGCGGGTTGCCATCTGGCGAGAAGGTGAAGGGGCCGTTGATGATCTTCTTGATGCCGGCATTGTTGAAGGCCGGGAAATGCCGGAAACCGATTTCGAGTTCGGTGGTGATGCGTTCCAGGTCTTCGGCCAGCAATTCATGGCCAAAGGTCCACGGCGTCTCGATCGGCGACCAGGGGCGGCAGTCCTTTTCATAGGTGCCCATCAGCATGCCGTTGCGCTCCTGGCGGATATAGATCTCGCCGTCGAAGTCGACGCAGTGCATCAGTTCCTTGCCCGTCGTCTTGTTGAACTCGACGACCTCGGGCATGTCCTCGGTGATCAGATACATATGCTCCATGGCGAGCACGGGCAGTTCCAGCCCGACCATGCGACCCACTTCGCGCGCCCAGAGGCCGGCAGCATTGACGACATGCTCGCACCGGATCTCCCCCTTGTCGGTGATCACCCGCCATGTGCCGTCTTCCAGCTGCACCAGATCCTCGACCTTGGTGTGCAGGTAGATGTCCGCACCATTCTTCTTGGCCGACTTCGCATAGGCATGCGTCGTGCCGTAAGGGTCGAGATGACCTTCATGCGGATCGAAGACGGCGCCGACGAACTGCTTCGGATCCAGGAGCGGCATCATTTCATAGGCTTCCTGCGCCGAAATGAGCGTCGCTTCACCGCCGGCATACTTGCCCTTGGCCAGGAGCGACTTCATCCAGTCGAAGCGCTCCTTGGTGGCGGCCAGCATCAGGCCGGATGTCATGTGCAAGCCGATGTCCTGGCCGGAATATTCCTCGATCTCCTTGTAGAGCTCGACCGTATATTTCTGCAGCTTGGCGACGTTCGGATCGCCGTTGATCGTGTGCATGCCGCCGGCCGCATGCCAGGTCGAGCCGGAGGTGAGCTCCGAACGCTCGAGCAACACCACGTCGGTCCAGCCGAACTTGGTCAGGTGGTACAGGACCGAACATCCGACGACACCCCCGCCGATAACGACGACACGCGCATGGCTCTTCATGGAAAACGCTCTCCTTGGCGGCAAACATTGATGCGACAAAGCTAGATTGCGCACGTGAAAGCCAGAAGACCATGCTGCGACGAAACATGTCGCATCGATAACACCAAGTGTTCTCTGGGCGGCGTGTCACAGCCACGGCCGGGGCGCCTGCAACCGGGGGCCTTCCAACGAGCAAGTCAGCAAGTCAGGTCTGGCGAGGGTTCTGCGCCGCCGACCGCAGCGTAAACTCGGTCAGCTCCGCCGGCACACCGATCCTGAGCGCAAAGCCCGGCCAGAGCCCCGTACCGTTGCTGACGTAGAGCTTCATGTCTCCGACCTGGTAGAAGCCGGAAACATAGCCATTGTTTGCCCGGGCGACGAGCCGGTCGAGACCGCGCACCATGCCGCCATGGGTATGGCCCGAAAGCTGCAGCGTAACGCCCCTCTTCGCGGCCCGCTGTGCCATATGCGGCTGGTGGTCGAGAAGGATGACCGGGGCAGAAGCTGGCGCACCATGAAGCGCCCTTTCCAGATCGGGCTCGACAGCGCCGCTAAACCGCGCCGAAAGATCGGTCACACCGGCAATCACAAGCCGGCCCTCGCCGCGCTCGATGACCGCATGGTCATTCGCAAGGATCCGCATGTTGAGTTCTGGGAAATGTGCCAGCCAGCGGTCGACATCGAAGAAATATTCGTGATTGCCCGGCACTGCCAGCACGCCGTGATGGGCCTTGAGGCCCGCCAGTGGCGCAATGTCGTCGCGCCGGATGTCGAGACTTCCATCAATCAGATCGCCGGTGATGACGATCAGATCGGCATTCAGCGCATTGGTCTTCTCGACGACGGCCTTTGCCCAGGCGGCCGTAAACAGCCGGCTGATATGCATGTCGGTCAGTTGCACCATCCGATAGCCGTCCAGATCAGGCGCAAGACCGGGGATCTCAACCTCGATGCGCTTCACCCGGGGCACGCGGATCGCTTGGCTGATGCCGAAGCTTGCGAGCAACAGCGCGGCAATGCCCATCGTGTAGCGCACCTCAGGCGGCACGACCGGAAACGACCAGGTGACGGCAAAGATCAGGATACCCAGCAGATCGAGGATCACCTGCATGGCCGCCAGCAGCACGATGGCGCCGAAGAACAGATTGAAGGCAATCACCAGTGGTCGAGGAAATTCCGGCGCAAAGACTGATCCCGACGTGAACCGGCTGAACAGATGATATTGCGAGGCAAACAGCAGGAAGACGGCGAGCGAGAGCTTCGCCCACCACGGCCACGGCAAGGGGGCGATGAAGCGGGTTGCCACGATAAGCCATGGCAGCGAAAACATCAGATGAAACATGCGGGGGCGGGGTCCTTTGCGCGGCGAACGCCGAAACGGTCCCCGCAATTCACTGCGAAGAATACACGGTCAGGCGCTCACGCAAACCCCGCCGTCAGCGCAAACTCGCGGCCCATCTCGCAGATCTCGTCGAACAGGAAGCCGGCAAAACTGCGCATGACAGTGATTTCGAACGCATCGTGGCCCGTGCGGGCAAGGTTGGCGGCGACATGGCAGATCTGGCAATTGCTCGACTGGCCGATTTCGAAGAGGTCGGAATGCAGGTCGAGTGCCATGCATTTGGCAAGGATCGCCCGGACCTTCGGGCCCTGGATGCGCAGCACCACGCGGCCGTCGCTCTGGTCGACGAAGGAGGCACCGGCAGCGCCGAGATCTGCGAGCTGGCGGGCAATCGTGTCGGCCGGAACGGTCTCACTGACGACAAGCCATTCGCCGGGGCCGCAGACGCGGACATGCACGTCCTCAAGATTGTCCAGCGCCTCCTCGACATCGCTTTCGTGGCCGGCATGGGCCAGCACCGAGAAGACGACCGGCGAACGCAGGATCGCGAGATGATGCGGATTGGGCGTCGCTTCGAAACCGGAAATGTGGTCCTCGAGCACGTGACGGGCGGTAAAGGTCACCGGCATGGTCGGATCCTCACAGGTTCAGTTTCTTGTTGTCGGGGTCGTAGAAGACCGGGCTGACGACCTCGGCCAGCACCTCCCCGCCCCGCAGGCCGTCCCAGACGACAATCTTCTCGCCCAGTCGCTCGCGGCCGGATTTGAGGAAGGCGAGACCGATCATATGCCCGAGTGTCGGCGAATGGCAGACGGAGGAGACCCAACCCTGGTCATTGAGCGTCGACGGCTTGACGTTCTCTTTCAGCAGATGCGCACCCGCCTTGAACTCCTTGTCGTGGTCGACAGGCTTCAACCCGACGAGTTGCGGACGGTCGGCGGCGGTGAGGCCAAAGCGGCTCGACAGGCGTTTGCCGATGAAGTCGGGCTTTTGCGTCGAGAGCATTTTTCCCAGGCCAACATCGTCAGGCGTCGTGCGGCCGTCGATTTCGCTGTGCGTGATGAAACCCTTTTCGATTCGCAACACGTTGAGCGCCTCGACACCATAGGCGCAGATGCCATGGGCCTTGCCGGCCGCCATGATCGCATCGGCGACGGCTTCGCCGGTATTGGCCGGCACCGCCACTTCAAAGGCCAGTTCGCCCGAGAAGGAAATGCGGAACAGCCGCGCCTTCAAGCCCCCCTTGAGCAGCACTTCGCGGGCCGAGAGGAAGGGGAAGGCCTCGTCGGAGATATCGTCTTCGATAATCTGTTCGAGGATGATCCGCGCCTTGGGACCCGCAACCGACATCTGCGCCCACTGATCGCTGGAGGAGACGAAGCGAACGTCGAGATCCGGCCAGAGAACCTGTGAGCAGAATTCCAGATGCGTCATCACCTCGCCGGCATAGGCCGTCGTTGTGGTCATGAAAAAATGCTCGTCCGACAGCCGGCTCGTCGTGCCGTCGTCGTAGATCATGCCGTCTTCGCGCAGCATCAGCCCGTAACGCGCCTTGCCGACGGGAAGCTTGAGGACGGCGTTGGAATAGATGCGATTGAGGAATTCAGCCGCGTCCTTGCCGAAGATCTCGATCTTGCCGAGCGTCGAGACATCGCAGATCCCGGCGTTGGCCCTGACATTCAGCACTTCCCGGTCGACCGCCTCGCGCCAGGTCTTTTCGCCATCACGCGGGAACCAGGAGGAGCGGTACCAGAGGCCGGATTCGACGAAGACCGCACCGTTGCGCTTCGCCCAGCCATGCAGCGGCGAGGTGCGCACGGGCCGCGAGTGTTCTCCGCGCGAGGTACCCGCCATCGCCCCGAAGGAGACGGGCGTATAGAAGGGACGGAAGGTCGTGGTGCCAATCTCGGCCGGTGAAACACCGCGCATGCCAGCCATGATGCCGATAGTCGCGACATTACCGAGCTTGCCCTGGTCGGTCGCCATGCCGCCGGTCGTGTAGCGCTTGGTGTGCTCGACATGGCCCATGGCCTCGCTCTGGGCAAGGCCCAGGTCCTTCACATGCACATCGTTCTGGAAATCGACAAAGGCTTTTGCCCTGGCCCCGGGCACATACCAGAGCGGCGCGAAGGCAGCGTCGTATTCGCCCTCGACTTCAGGCACGTCGACCGTACCGACAAGGCGACCGAGATCACCAACCGCCTCATGCGCCTTCTCCGCTCCGTCGCGCAGCACAGCGGCAAGCGAAGCAAGCCCGGCAGCGGCGCCGGCAATTCGCAGCCCCTGGCCGACATCGGGCGCAAGAAAAGCCTGATGTTCGTCGGACCAGACAGGCTTGGCGCCGCGCTGGCAGGCGAGATGGACGATCGGGCTGTAGCCGCCGCTCATGGCCAGCGCATCGCAGGCAATGTCTTCCTGATGGCCCATGCGCTCGACGAGCAGGCCCTTGATCCGGTGATAACCCTTGGTGTCGACGACGGCCCCACCGGTGATGATCCGCACGCCAGCGGGCGCAACATCCGAAGACTGGGCACGCCCGTCGATGATAGCAGCAACGCCAACACCGGCGGAGACCAGATCGGCGGCCGTGCGATAGCCCGCACCGCCATTGGTGAAGATGGCGACATTCTGGCCGGCGGCCACGCCATAGCGATTAAGATAGGTGCTGACGGCACCCGACGTCATCACACCCGGTCTGTCATTACCGCCGAAGACCAGCGGCCGCTCTTCCGCACCGGAAGCCAGGATCGCCCGCTTGGCGACGATGCGCCAGACACGCTCGACCGGAAGCTCGCTGGTTGGCTGCGCAACATGCTTCTGCACCTTTTCGACGGCACCGAAGACATTGTCGTCATACCAGCCGAACACGGTGGTGCGCGGCATCAACGTGACATTGGAAAGGCTCTTCATTTCCGCGACGACGGAGGCTGCATAGTCTGCGGCCGGCACGCCGCCGACAGTGACGCGCTCTGACAGCAGCGAACCACCCAGCACGAAACCTTCATCCGCCAGGATGACCCGAAGACCAGCCCGGGCCGCAGCCCGCGCCGCCATCAGACCGGCGGGGCCTGCCCCGATTACCAGCAGGTCGCAATGCGCCCAGGCCTTTTCGTAGCGATCGGGATCCGGCAGGAACGGCGTCTTGCCGAGGCCGGCCGCCTTGCGGATGATCGGCTCGTAGAGCTTCTCCCAGAAGGCTTTCGGCCACATGAAGGTCTTGTAGTAGAAGCCGGCCGAGAGAAATGGCGACAGCAGGCTGTTGACCGAGCCGATATCGTATTTCAGGGACGGCCAGCGGTTCTGGCTGTGGGCCTCGAGCCCCTGATAGAGCTCGGCGACAGTGGCCCGCGTATTGGGCTCCGTGCGACCGTCCTTGCCGATCGTGACGAGCGCATTCGGTTCCGCCGAACCCGCCGTCACGATACCGCGCGGGCGGTGATACTTGAACGACCGCCCGACCAGCATCTGGTCATTGGCGATCAAGGCAGAGGCCAGCGTATCGCCTTCATAGCCCGTGTAAGTCTGGCCATCGAACGAGAAAGAGAGGGTGCGGGCGCGGTTGACGAGCCCGCCGGATGAGAGGCGATATCCGGTCATCGCGCGGCCTCCCTGGCGTATCCGCTCGCGTCGGTGACACTATAGACCTCGTGGCTCGCGGCATTGCCCCGCTCGACCACCAGCCAGCGGCGGCAGCCGGCCGAGTGGTGCCAGTGCTCCATGATCCGGCCCTTCGGATTATCGCGGAGGAAGACGTAAGCGTTCCAGGCATTGTCAGGCGCACCGGGCGCCGGACGGACCGGGCTCGCATCGCCACGAATGCTGAACTCTTCCTTGGGACGGACGCCGCAATGCGGACAGGTGATCAGGCTTGCCATGGCGATTGTCTCAATGCAGGTTCGGTTGTGGACCCTTGCCGCCTTCGTCGACGGCAAAGCCGCGTTCGAAGCGATCAAGGCGCAAGAGGCGGGCCACGGGATGGGCCTCGTTCTTGGCGATCAGATGCGCAAAGCAGAAGCCCGACGCCGGCGTCGCCTTGAACCCCCCGTAGCACCAGCCGCAATTCAGGTAGAGATTGTCGATCGGCGTGCGATCGATGATCGGCGAGCCATCCATCGACATGTCCATGGCGCCACCCCAGGCCCGCAGCACGCGAACCCGCGACAGGCCGGGGATCAACGACACGCCCTCCTCGATCGTATGCTCGACGGTCGCGAGATTGCCGCGCTGGGCATAGGAGGAATAGTAATCGATATCGGCGCCGAAGACCAAGCCGCCCTTGTCGGACTGCGAGATATAGAAGTGTCCTGCGCCATAGGTGATGACATTGTCGATGACGGGCTTGATGCCTTCCGACACGAAGGCCTGCAGCACATGAGTTTCGATCGGGAGATCGAGGCCCGCCATCTTGCCGGTGACGGAGGTGTGGCCGGCGGTCGCCATTGCCAGCTTGTTGCAGCCGATGAAGCCCTTTGTCGTCTCGACGCCGGTCACTTGCCCGAGTTCATCGCGTCGGATGCCGGTCACTTCGCAATGCTGGATCAGATCGACACCACGCTCGTCCGCCCCGCGCCCATAGCCCCAGGCAACGGCATCATGGCGCGCCGTGCCGCCGCGCTTTTGCAGGAGGCCACCGAGGATGGGGAAACGCGCATGGTCGAAGTTGAGATAGGGCATCATCGAGCGCACCTGCTCGCGGTCGAGCAATTCGGCGGCGACCCCATGCATCATCATCGCATTGCCGCGCCGCGCATAGGCGTCGCGCTGCCCGTCCGTGTGGAAGAGATTGACGATACCACGCTGCGAAACCATGGCATTGTAGTTGAAGTCCTGCTCCAGCCCTTCCCACAGCTTCATCGACAGCTCGTAGAAGGGCTCGTTGCCCTCCAGCATGTAATTCGAGCGGATGATCGTGGTGTTTCGCCCGACATTGCCGCCGCCGAGATAGCCCTTCTCGATCACGGCGACATTGGTAATGCCGAATTCCTTGGCAAGGTAGTAGGCGGTCGCCAGACCATGCCCGCCACCACCGACGATAACAACGTCGTAATGCGGCTTGGGCTGCGGCTCACGCCACATCGGCGCCCAGTTCCGGTTGCCGGAAAGCGCCTGGCGGAAGATCGAAAGGGCGGAATAACGCATCGAACAACCTCTGCAAATGTCGCGTCACATTCGCATAGGCATCATAAAGAGCAAGCGCGATCAGGACAAAAACCATGCTGTTTGAGACATGCGCCACAGGTTTCGTCGCAGTGCAGCACAGAAACATCAGACGAGTTTGGCTTGCTACGACAACGCGCACTTCCAAAGTGCATGCCACAGCGGTAAACCGGAGACATGACGCTCGGGAGCCCGATGCAGGTGCATGACAAGACAGACATTCTGAAACTCTTCGAAGACAGCGCGATCGCCGCAGGCCACCTCATCCTCGACGTTTACAGGGCGGGCGCCGAGGTCCGCCTGAAGGGCGACAGGTCGCCTGTGACGGAGGCCGACGAGAAAGCCGAACGCCTGATTCTGGACGCGCTCTCACGCCATCTGCCCGGCATACCGGTCGTCGCGGAGGAAGAAGTCGCAGCCGGCCGCATCCCCGACATTTCCGCCGGTCGCTTCATTCTGGTCGACCCACTCGACGGCACCCGCGAATTCATCGGCGGCCACGACGATTTCACCGTCAACATCGCGCTGATCGAATATGGTGCGCCCGTCTTGGGCGTCGTCCATGCCCCTGCCCTCGGCACGCTTTATCTGGGCGGCACGGGCAAGGCCGAGAAACTTGCAATCGATGCCGAAGGCCGCGTCACGATGCGCCACGAGATCGCCGTGCGCTCGCAACATACCAGGCCCTCCGCACTGGTTTCCCGGTCCCACAATTGCGATGCCACCGACGCCTATATCAAGAAAGCGGAGATCCTGGAGCGCAAGGCGGTCGGATCCTCGCTGAAATTCTGCCTCGTCGCCGAAGGAGCCGCCGATATCTATCCCCGCTTCGGACCCACGATGGAATGGGATACGGCTGCCGGCGACGCCGTGCTGCGGGCGGCGGGCGGCATGGTGTCGACCGAAGACGGGGCACCGCTCACCTATGGCAAACGATTGCCTGGCCTCCGCGCCTTCGAGAATCCGGCCTTCATAGCAACCGGGCATCCGCAGGAGCGGGGATGACTTCGAGATAAAGGCAAGGAAAATCAACGGGGAGACGTGGTTTTCATCCCCCGCCTCCCGACATGCCTCAGACTTTCTCCTTCCATCGCGCTGCGTCTCGCAGCCCAACCGTGAAGGAGAGACCATGACCGACGCCACAGCCAATCTCGACTTGCCCTTCATCCTGCCCGCCCAGGCGCAGAAGCACGTGACACACAATGAGGCACTCCAGCGGCTCGATGCCTTGGTGCAGCTGGTTGTTGCGACAAGTGCTGAGAGCCCTCCGGCCGACCCCGCCGAAGGGCAGATCCATTGGGTCACGGCCCCGGAGACCGGCCCCTGGACCGGCAGAGCAGAAAGCCTTGCGCTCTTTCAGGACGGTGTCTGGGTCTTCATCCCTCCACGACAGGGCTGGACCGCCTTCTTCCTCGACGATGCAAGGCTGAAGATCTTCAACGGAGCCGAATGGATCGAGCAGCCGCTGCCGACGGAAACCCAGTTCGAGCGGCTGGGCATCGCGGCCACGCCAGACAGCTACAACAGGCTCTCCCTGTGCTCACCCGCGAGCCTGTTCAGTCACGCCGGCGGCAGCCACCGCCTGACAGTCAACAAATCAGGCATTGCGGAAACGGCAAGCCTGATCTTCCAGTCCAATTGGCAGGGGCGGGCCGAGATGGGACTTGCGGGCGAAGACCGATTCTCCCTCAAGGTCAATGGCGACGTGACAGGCTGGCGCCAGGCGGTGAGCATCACGCCGGAAGGTTATGTCCGCCACGACCAGCGGCCGCTTGTGCGCGCCTCACTTGCGCCAGCAACACTCACGCCGGCAGCCGGCAGCTTCACCGGCTTCGATATCCTGCACCTCTCGGGCGGCGATATCGCCCTCGGCTCTCCCCTGCCGTCGGGCAACGGACATCCCCTCGTCGTTCCCGCGTCAGGCTATTACCTGCTCTCGCTCACGGTCGCTGCGATCAGCATCGGAAGCCATAAGCTGCATGTCAGCCGCAACGGCTCTGCCGATATTTTGAGCCACGTTGGCGGCGCAGGAACATCCAGCACGATGGCACTGGTCTGGCTCGATGTCACCGACACTGTGGCACTGCGCCACGAGGGCACGACCCAGTATGAGTTCGGTTATGGCAAGACGGAGATCAGTCTGGCCTTGCTGTGAAAGCAGACGCCGGAACGACAAAGGCGCCGCTGAGATGGCGGCGCCTTTGTATATAATGCGGAATCTGTCCGCCCTCAGAGCAGGCGATATCGACAGGCGCGCGCAACCGCCTGCATGCGGTTGACCGCCTCAAGCTTGCGCATCGCACTCTTCAGGTAGCTGACGACCGTATGGCTGGAAATGTCGAGAATGATGGCGATTTCGTCGCTGCTCTTGCCCGCCGCCGACCAGCGCAGGCATTCGACCTCGCGGGCGGACAGCTTCTCCTTCGGCCCGAGCCTTGGAACAAGTGCCTCGACGCCGGCATCGAGCAACTCCATCACGCTCAGCAGAAGTTCCGCGATTTCCTTGCGGTCCGGCGCGGTCTCCCGTCCGGAAAAGACCAGAACATACTGGGTCTGGTTCCGGTCATACAGGCCGTAGGCCAGCGAGCCACCAAGGTCGAATGGCTGGAAATGCGGCGCAACAGGCTGGCGCGCCTCCGAGCCAGCGGTCCCAAGGAAAAGATTGTCCTCGGTATAGATTGGCAGGAGCGAATTCTTGATCCGTGCAACAAGCTGGCTTCGGGCATAGACCTCCGCCGCCTCATAGGCGAGTCGCAGTTCGTCCGGCCAGGTGCAGACGATCAGGTTTGCAGAAAACTCCGGGCTGTCCGCCTTGGGAAAGCGTGCGAGCATGCAGTGTCGGAAACCGTGCTGACGGCCGAGCGCGAAGAGTTCGCGTCCCCACGTACCCGTGGAGAGCGCTTCGCTCTGAAAAACGGCGTCACCGTCACCAAAACTGTGACTGCGCGTCACATCGGTTGGCCTGAACATAGAACTCCTTTTCGACCGGACGCATCGTCCGATCGGGATATGAATGTTTATGGACATTGCTTCGTTCCACGAAGGAACGGGTATCGGCTGGGCCTGTCGCCGGTCTTGCGGTCCATATGTGGACCGCCATGCATGACAGATTTACGCTGGACCGACAGGTCGATCCGCGCCCTTGGCATTGAAGAGACACCAATGCCACAGATGCCGCAAGCGGACCAGTCACCCTTCACGCATAACTCCTATGCAATTGCCGCAAGTTTAATCAAGTTGTCGCAATTCGGGCGAACCCCGTCAGGGGCATGGTCAGGGAAATTATTATCAAATGCTTACAATGCGCTTAGGCAAATTTTAAAGCATCGGTCCTAGGATGAGGGTGTGTGGTCTTGAGTATGTATAGAGAGTCCAATGACCGAAATGATCCGCCCACGAGTGAAATATGTCATCGGCCCCGATGGCAGCCCCCTGACGATTGCCGATCTTCCACCGGCCAACACGCGCCGCTGGGTGATCCGCCGTAAGGCCGAGGTTGTCGCGGCTGTGCGTGGTGGCCTGTTGAGCCTGGAAGAAGCGTGCGAGCGCTATACCCTGACGGTCGAGGAATTCCTCTCCTGGCAGTCTTCGATCAATGATCACGGCCTTCCCGGCCTGCGCACCACCCGTATTCAGCAGTATCGCCATTGATCAATTAGGTGCCGGCTGGCCCGGCACGACAAGCCAATTTTTCCAGACCCCATCCTGAACCGGCACGGCGCACCCCGCCTGCCGGTTTCATGTTTTCTGGATGCCTCCGCGACGTCCAAGGGCACTCAAAGCCGCGACGGCGAGGCTGGAGCCGGCATAGAACCACAGGCCCGGCTGCGTAAAAGCCTCCGCCAGACCACTGGTTTTTGTCGCGAAGATGACGATCGCCACCAGAAGAACGTCCATCATCGACCACTTCGACAGAGCCGGCAGAAGCCGCGCCAGCGCGTCAGGCCGGGCCGGCTGGCTGCCGGCGATCTCCTCGGCGGCGACGAGAAGGATCTTGACGAGCGGAAAGACGACGGAAACCAGCGCCACCAGGACCGCAAGCGCACCATCACCTCCGTCCCACAGCGAAACGACCACCTCGATCAGTGAAGCATCCGTCGAGAAAACGTAGAAACTTTCGAACCGCATCAGCGGCAGGGTGATGCCGAGGGCGAATGAAATCGAAGCCCCGATGAGAAGAAACGCCTTCAACCAGATAAGCAAGCCGTTCCCCTTCTCCGTCGAACACAGCGTCACCCGCAGACGCGTTGCCGGCCGGCGCGGGCGGATGTTAATCAGAAGCGATCAAATCCGGCAACAAGAGGCTGATATGCAGATCAACAGCGAAGAAGCAGGCTCCGGCGGCCGCTATGTCGGACGAATCGATGGCATTGAGGATCCGGCCATCATGACCTTTTCCCGTGCCTCGGCGACACTGATCATCATCGATCACACCGAGGTCCCCGGCGCGATGCGCGGCCAGGGTGCCGGGCTGGCACTCGCGGAATTTGCCGTCGAGGCGGCCCGCAAGGGCGGCTGGAAGATTATCCCGCTCTGCCCCTTCATGAAGGCGCAGATGGATCGTCACCCCGATTGGAACGACGTGCGCCAATAATACACGGTCAGTAGCCCCATAGACGAACGAAGGCGGACGCAGGGTAACCCGCGACCGCCTTTCTTATGGAAATCACAACCAGTCTGAACCGTTTCAGCTCAGGCCCGGACACGCATCTGGCCATCGCGCTCTTCGAGAGCCGCCGCCTTCTGGTACTCCGCTTCTGCCTCTTCCAACGCCAGTTCTGCTGCTTCCTGCTGGACCTTCAGTTCCCGGATCGAGACCTGGAGATTGTCCGCGCGCTGGCGAGCTGCCTTGGCGAAGGTGGGGTAGGCGAAATGATTGGGATCAGAGATGCCCGACTTCTTCTCTTCGATGCCGATCTGAGCTTCGAGCTCCTTCGCCATCCGTTCGAACTCTGACATCATCGACTGCAACTGCTGCAATTGCCGACGCTTTTCGGTAACCTGAAATCCTTTCAGGCGTACCAGGCTCTCACGCGACTTCATACGCAATACTCCCGTGATGCGAGACCCCCCGCCACACTTGCTACTCAACACGCCCGCCACCGATTCGTCCAAAAAAAGTCTTCGGCGTTAACAAAAAGCTACCTTTGGTAACCTTTCGTTTACGGGCATCGTTAATGATAAGCCCGATCACTTAAGGGTCAGTAAATGCCAGAGCCCGAAAAAAGCTCGTGACAATGATGAGTCAAATGAATCGGTTACGGGGTTTCCCTAAGGCGCAGATTCAAGTGTGGCGATGACCGAAAACACATGAAGAATCAGGAGGCTAAAATCTTTGCTTAATAAATTCGATACACCTTGCCAGAGGGAATCAGAATTTGTTAACCAATTGGTGGCAGCCTTCAAATCAGGCAACGACTGGATCCGTATCGCGTAGGGGGCCATCTTGACCTTTCGGCGGCGGTAAAGGGGATAAATATGCGGGTTCTACTCATTGAAGACGATAGCGCGACGGCGCAGAGCATCGAACTGATGCTTAAGTCCGAGAGCTTCAACGTCTACACAACCGATCTCGGCGAAGAAGGTGTCGACCTCGGTAAGCTCTACGACTACGATATCATTCTGCTCGACCTGAACCTGCCCGACATGTCCGGCTATGAGGTACTGCGTACCCTTCGCCTGTCGAAGGTGAAGACGCCGATCCTGATCCTGTCCGGCATGGCAGGCATTGAAGACAAGGTCCGGGGCCTCGGCTTTGGCGCCGACGACTACATGACGAAGCCGTTCCACAAGGACGAACTCGTTGCCCGCATCCATGCGATCGTCCGCCGCTCCAAGGGTCATGCCCAGTCGATCATCATCACCGGTGAGCTGATCGTGAACCTGGATGCCAAGACTGTCGAAGTCGGTGGCCAGCGCGTCCACCTGACGGGCAAGGAATACCAGATGCTGGAGCTTCTTTCGCTCCGCAAGGGTACGACACTGACGAAGGAAATGTTCCTGAACCACCTTTATGGCGGCATGGACGAGCCGGAACTGAAGATCATCGACGTCTTCATCTGCAAGCTGCGCAAGAAGCTCGCAAATGCGGCCGGTGGCGCAAACTACATCGAGACTGTCTGGGGCCGCGGCTACGTGCTGCGCGAGCCGGATGGCGCGGAATACCAGGAAACGGCTTGAGCCTTTTCTGATCTCCTTACAAAAGGCCCGCGTCCCTGACGCGGGCCTTTTGTCTTTGAGCATACCGCCGTCAACTGCCTGAGCCATGAACATGAAAAAGGCGGCGCTCATGGCACCGCCTTCCGGAATTTCTCTCAGTTCTATTGCGATCAGGCAGCGATTGCCTTGTCGCCGAAAGTCTTGGTCAGGATTTCGCGGTCAAAGGGCTTGAGCAGGAAGTCGCTTGCACCGGCTCTCTTGCCAGCCATCATCACCTTCAGCTCGGCTTCGACAACGCAATAGTAGATCTTGACGGCCTTGCCATCGGGAAGGGCACGGACGTTGGAGATCAGATCGAGAGCGTCAGCCATGCCCGCATCGACGATCATGACGTCGGGAAGTTCCCGCTCGCAGCGCGTGAGGCCTTCACGCCCGGAAGCAGCCTCCGAAACCTGATAGCCAAGCTCCGACAGGATCCTCTTGCCGACCTTGCGAACGATGTCGGAACCGTCTGCGATCATCAAGCGCTTCATGGTCAACTCCCCTCCCCTCGAATGGGGATATCATTGTATTGGCCAGCATACGGAGCCTCGCCTAAGGAAAGGTTACCGGTTGCATCGCCTCACCGTCCCGAATCGGGACGGCTCAGGACATGACTTCCGCTGTGAAGGCGATCTCGCCTTCGCTGGGCAGGCATTTCAGCTCCATGCCGCATTCGTCGGCAAGAAGAATGGTGTAATAGGGCTGGATCGTATGGGCGTCGACGGCCTCTTCGAGGTTACCGGAGAGGATCTCCTGATACTTCGGCGGCACCCGCAGCATGCGTCCCTTGGCGACGATCTTGAACTTCGCGTCGGTCTCTGGATTTTCCAGCGAAATGTCGAGCGAGCCGCCGCGCGGAATGGCGCCGTAGGCGACCAGGAAGAGGTTGAGCAGCAGCTTCACCCGGTTCTTCGCGATGATTGCACGCGGTCCGCTCCAGGTGACCTCCGTCTTCTTCTCGGCAATGGCGAAATCCTTGGCGGCCTTCTCGGCCTCACCCGTGTCGATCGAGGCGCCGACCGATCCGGAGGCGCCGAAGGCGAGCCGGGCAAACTTCAGCCGGACCGAAGCATTCAAGGCGCTGGTGCGGATGAGATCCATGGCATCGGCATCGGCGCCGCCCTCGTCGAGCAGTTCCAGGCCGTTGTTGATCGCACCGACCGGCGAGATGACGTCGTGGCAGACGCGGCTGCACAGCAGCGCCGCGAGGTCGGGACCTGCGAGCGTGAGGTTGGGATTCTTCGCCATGATCGTCTCCAGAAGATGTGGACCCTCAGCGCAACAAACGGACCCAGGTCCGCAGGCGCGACTTGGTCGGATGCCGTTCGGTCATAATGACACCATATTTGGTAAACCGATTATTAAGACGATGCTCGCTAGGTTTAATTACCCCCAAGGAAGACGCCGAATCCGTCGGCTTCGCATTCAGGAGGCACCATGCATCACCTGTCCCACCGCTCCATGCCGTCTCTCAAGGCCATGGCCCTGGCCGTTTTGGCGATGCTCAGTGTCGTCATGACACAGCGCCCGGCCGAAGCCGCCGGCGAATACACAATTCAGGAAGTGGTCGATGCCGGCCATGGCTTCTTCGGCGAAACGAGCGGCGCGCTGGCCAAGGTGATCGAGCAGGCCTTCCAGCAACATGGCCTGCCCAACGGCTATATCCTCGGACAGGAAGGCTCGGGCGCCCTGATCGCCGGCCTCACCTATGGCGAAGGCATGCTCTACACCAAGAATGTCGGGCAGCATGACGTCTTCTGGCAGGGCCCGTCACTCGGCATAGACTATGGCGGCAACGGCACACGGGCCATGATGCTGGTCTACGATCTGCCGGATGTCGACACGCTCTATGCGCGCTATGGCGGCGTCAGTGGTTCTGCCTATATCGTTGCCGGCGTCGGCATGACGGTACTGAAGAGCCGCGATGTGATCCTCGTGCCGATCCGCACGGGCATTGGCGCACGGCTGGGCGTTAATGTCGGCTACCTCAAGCTGACCCGCTCCCCGACCTGGAACCCCTTCTGACGTTTCGGGGAGCGCAGCACCCTCAGGCTCACGCAAGCTCATTCTGGTCTGACGTTAGCCATATTCGTTGATGGACGCGGCCCTGCGAGCCCTTCTGCTTGCCCGGCCGCCGTCTGCATGCTTAACTATCTGCTAATTCTTACCGAGTGCAGTGGCCAGACCGTGATTGAATACGCCCTGATTTTTGGACTGGGATTTATGGCGGCGGCGCTGCTGGTGATGCTTGTCGCCCCGGCGGTGCATCAGCGAGTTGTGGTCTATACGGAGAACCGGTTGAAGGCGACCATGCCGCTCAGCCCGCAGGAGATCCGCGCCCAGAAGGACTTGGTGCGCGCTGTCTACGCCGCCGAGAATGCCCGCACCCAGCATGAACTGACCCGCGAGCGCGAAAAATCGATCGGCATCAAGCTGCAGAACGAGGCCCTGAGCAGCGAAGCTGCGCGTCTCGTGTCCGACAGCAAGGAGCTCAAGAACCAGATAGAGGAGATGAGCACGGAAGCCGCCGACCTGCGCTCGAGGCTCCGCCGTGGCGATGTTGAAATCACCTCGATCCGCGAGACGCTGAAGCGCGTCGAAATCGCCGCCGCCGCCAAGGATATGGAGCTTGAGGTTCGCGCCCACAGGATCGCGCGCCTGATGAGCGACATGGACACGATGCGCATCGAGGCGATGAGCCGGGACACCGAGATCGACACGCTGAAGACACGCATTCAGGATATGCGCGACGAGCGCGAGGAACTGCGCCGCGAGAGCAAGCTTCTCGGCAAACGCGCAAAGGATGCCGAGTTGCGCCTCACCCAGGAAGAGCACAAGGTGCTGCGGCTGGAGGACATCCTTGCGCGGGGTGCGGCCGACCGCGCCGATGCGGGTTCGCTGCTCGAACGCCGGACGCGCGAACTCACGGAGCTTCGCGGCAAGCTCAAGGCCGCCACGGCACAGCTGCGCAATGCTCAGCGGGTTCTCCGGGAAGCCGGTCTCGCCTTGCCCGAGACGAAGGATCTGTCCATGGTTGACGAAGAGATTGCCAATTCCAACCTCGCCCTGGATCCGATCGCCCTGGAAAACGACATCCGGCGCAGTCAGACGGCCCTGACTGAACGCCTACTAATGGCAAAGGCCTCGACCGAGGATGATGCCCTGCGCGAGGAGTTGGGCGATATCGCCGCGAAGATGATTGTGCTGACGGCGGCACGCGAACCCGATCAGACGGCCATAGCCGACATCATCTCTGCGCAACCCAAAGCGCTCGAGAAGCCGAAAAGCCTCGTCGATCGGGTGCTCAAGATCGAGCCGTCGATTGGCCGCGGAACCGGCATGGCGAGCCCCGCCGAATAGGCTGATGCGCCGCTCAGCCCTAGGTCAGCCGAGCCTGCCCATGGCACGCGCGATATTGTAGAGTGCAATTCCACTCGCCGTCCCGACATTCAGACTGTCCAGTCCAGGCGCCTGTGCGATGCGGGCGGACAGGAAATGATCGAGGATAACAGGGGGAAGCCCCTCGCCTTCCGTGCCCATGACCAGCGCGACGCGCCGCCCCGGCGTGATGGTGTCGATCTCGACAGTGCCGGCGGGCGACAGCGCCCATATTTCGAATCCTGCTTCAGCCAGCGATCCAAGCACGTCCTGTGCCGCGCCCTGCCGCGCATACGGCACGGCAAGCACAGAGCCGACCGAGACGCGCAGCGCCTTGCGGTAGAGCGGGTCACAGCAGGTCTCGTCGAGCAGCACGGCATCCGCCGTGAAACCGGCGGCATTGCGGAACAGGGAGCCGATATTGTCATGATTGGAGATGCCGCAACCGACGAGCACGAGAGCATCGTCGGGCAAGGCTCCGATCAGTGCGGCGAGATCAGGTGGTGCAGTCCGACTGCCGAGCGCCAGCACTCCACGATGCAGGTGAAAACCCACGACGGCATCGAGCACGGCGGCATCAGCCACATAGACGGGCACATCCTCGGAGAACTGCGCCAGCAGGTCCGATAGCCCCGCCACACGGTTCTTGAGAAGGAGAAGCTTTTCGGCCTTCACCGGCCCGGCCCCGGCATGCGCCTTGGCGAGCATGGACAGCACCACCGTACCTTCGGCGATGAACTGTCCCTGGCGGCCCGTCAGATCGCGTTCGCGGATCGAGATGAATTCAGCGATCCGGACATCGCCGGGATCCGTGATGTCGATAAGGCGCCCGGGCTCCACGTCTGCCTCAGTCGCCGGCAAGCGTGACGTCGGCGATGATCCGGCCGAGCGCGAGATCGAAGACAAAGGCCTTGCGTTCGCCGGATCCCATCTCTCCATAGATCAGCATCTGGCTGCCCGAGAGCGACGTCTGACCCACGCGAAAGCCGGCTGGCAGATTGGCGGTGAGGCTCAGCGGCTGGTCGGACGGAACCGCGAAGGAGGGTGCAGCCGCCGTCACTGGTTCGGCGCCGCCTTCGTCGCGCGTCAGCTTGTAGAAGATCGATACCAGCACCGCGAGGAAGAGCACCGCCATGATGCCGCCGGAGATCAGCTGCAGCTTGACCATCTTGCGCCGCACGCTCTCCATCGCCGGATCGAGCGGCTTGTCTTCCTGGTTTTCGTCGTCCATTTGCGCCATGGCAGCAGTCGTTTCCCATTGCGTTCGCATTGATCCCGACACTTTTTCCGATGCGAACGATCCGGAGAAAATTGCCGGGTCGACCGGCTGTCGATTGTCCCAAAGCCCGGTCTGTGCCAAATGGCAGCAACCAGGGCCGCAGCATCGGCCACCGTGAAACGGGATGACATGATGACCGACCCCTTTAACGAAGCCGCCGCATCAAGGAAAGAGCTGATTGCCGATAGCGATGCCCAAGGCCGCATCGACGCCTGGCTGACGGCAGCCCTTGGGGCCGAATTTTCCCGCAATCGCGTCAAGGCGCTGATCGAACAGGGCGCGGTTCAGCTGAACGCCGCACCGCTCGATTCTCCCAATCGCAAGATCAAGCCGGGCGACACCGTCATCATCGACCTGCCGGCGCCGGAAGACCCGCAGCCGAAGGGCGAGGACATTCCGCTCGAGGTTCTCTACGAGGACAAGGATCTGATCGTCATCGCCAAGCCGCCGGGCCTGGTCGTCCATCCGGGCGCCGGCAATTGGCATGGCACGCTGGTCAATGCGTTGATCTACCACTGCGGCGACACGCTCTCCGGCATCGGCGGCGTCAAGCGCCCCGGTATCGTCCACCGCCTGGACAAGGATACATCAGGCGTCATGGTCGTTGCCAAGAACGACATCGCCCACCGCCACCTCGCCGAGCAGTTCGCCGATCACGGACGGACCGGCCCTCTGGAGCGCGCCTACCGCGCCGTGGTCTGGGGACGTCCCCGCTCGCTCGCCGGCACGATTGACGCAGCGCTCGGCCGCTCCGGCGCCGATCGCACCAAGCGTACGGTGAAGCGCGAAGACACCGACGACGCCCGCGAGGCGATCACGCATTACACCGTGCTGGAGCGCTATGGCGAGAAACCGGACGCCTCCTGCCTCGCCTCACTGGTCGAATGCCGGCTCGAAACCGGACGCACGCACCAGATCCGCGTCCATATGGCCCATATCGGCAATCCGCTGATTGGCGATCAGGAATACGGCGCAGCCTTCAAGACCAAGGCAAACCTGTTGCCGGAAGATGCCAAGCGGGCGGTGAACAAGTTCCACCGTCAGGCCCTGCACGCCTACCTGCTCGCCTTCGAGCACCCGACCACGGGCAAGACCATGCGCTTCGAGGCCCCGATTCCGGCGGATCTGCAGAAGGTGATCGATGCACTGAAGGGAATGTGAGGCCGCCAGGGGCCACAACCAAGCACAATTGAATTGCACGCAAATTATTTTTGGGTTTCACGGCCTCGTGACGGAACGCAAATCTTGTATCGCCGTTTTGCCATACTTATCTGACATACGGATTTCTGTGGGATAGAGAGATCCACGGAGATGGGACTCGCCGGTTTTTGGGAGTCCAACGAAGAAAGAGGGGTGCTATATGGCCCGCAGCAGTTTGCCGTCCATCACCGCCGGAGAAGCCGGCCTCAATCGCTACCTGGACGAGATCCGCAAGTTCCCCATGCTGGAACCCCAGGAAGAATACATGCTTGCCAAGCGTTATGCCGAACACGGCGACCGGGACGCGGCGCATCGCATGGTCACAAGCCATCTGCGCCTCGTGGCGAAGATCGCCATGGGCTATCGCGGCTATGGCCTGCCGATCGGCGAAGTCGTCTCGGAAGGCAATGTCGGCCTGATGCAGGCCGTGAAGAAATTCGATCCCGAGCGCGGCTTCCGCCTGGCGACTTATGCCATGTGGTGGATCAAGGCGTCGATCCAGGAATACATCCTGCGCTCCTGGTCGCTGGTGAAGATGGGCACGACCGCCAACCAGAAGCGGCTGTTCTTCAACCTGCGCCGTCTCAAGGGCAAGATCCAGGCCATCGAGGAGGGTGACCTCAAGCCTGATCAGGTGACCGAGATCGCGACCAAGCTCAAGGTGTCTGAGGAGGAGGTCATTTCGATGAACCGCCGCCTGTCGGGCGACGCATCGCTGAACGCCCCGCTGCGCGCGGCGGAAGGCGAGAGTGGCCAGTGGCAGGATTGGCTCGTCGATGACCATGAGAGCCAGGAAGCGGTCCTGATCGAACAGGACGAGCTGGACACCCGCCGCAGCATGCTGAAGCGTGCGATGAGCGTGCTCAACGACCGCGAGCGTCGCATCTTCGAGGCCCGCCGCCTGGCAGAAGATCCAGTTACGCTGGAAGAACTCTCGTCCGAGTTCGACATCAGCCGCGAACGCGTCCGCCAGATCGAGGTCCGCGCCTTCGAGAAGGTGCAGGAAGCCGTTCAGAAGGATGCGCTGGAAAGCGCCAAGGCGTTGCGGGTCGTCGAGGCCTGAGCCGCCACCGGATCCTTGAGAACGAGAAATAAGCCGCCCGATGAACCGGGCGGCTATCTTTATATCGGTGAAATGATCGATCTCGCCTATTCGACGGCGAGTTGTTGCCGCGAGAACACCGCCAGTCCAAGCCCGTTCAGCACGACGAGCCAGCCCAGCAGAACGGCAAAGCCCAACATTGCCGGGACTTCGGAGCCACCTGCAAGCAACCAGTCGCGGAGCGCCTGGGCAGCATAGCTCGGCAAGGGCAGCCGATCCGCATCCGCCCCCAGGTAAAGCTGTAGCAGCGTCGACCCGATCGCCAGCAGAAAGGCCGACAGCACAGCGGCGATCATCGAGCGGAAGATGACGACGATCACCGCGACCAGCGAAGCAAGCACGGCAAGTTCGAGGAATGCGATTCCCGCAGCGATCAGAAGCAGCGAGAACGAACCCGAAGTGACCAGGAGTGCGCCACCACCCTGCCCCTTGATCAGCGAGAACAGCAGGTTGAGCGCCATGTCGCCCAGCACGACGACGAGGAGCCCCAGCGCAAGCCAGGCGAGGCAGACGATGAGTTTGGCTGCATAGAGTTCGAAACGGGCATGGCGCGGCACCAGAAGGCGCCATGTCGAGTAGCGGTATTCAAGAAAGAAGACCGAAGCGACGCCCAGCGCAAACAGAAGATGCCCGAGGGAATTGCCGGACAGGCTGAGACCTCTTGCCGCCGACAGGAAAAGATCGACGTCTCCGGCACTCCGGTGACCCATGCGAAAAAGAAGGAAGCCCTCGATCACGAGTTTGAGCAGAACCGCCACCAGCGGCACCACGAGAAAGCCCCAGAACAGGATCGCGGGCTGCCGAACGAGCTTCAGCATTTCGGTCGGGATAAGGGTCCCCATCATTTCATCTCCCGCGTCTGCGACAGGAACACCGTTTCGAGGTCCGGTTTGATCCATTTCGCCTCGTGGATGCGCACACCCGACACAGCGAGCGACCGGATCAGGTCCGGCACCTCGGATTGATCGATGCGAACATAGACACCACCGTCGGCTGCCTGGCCGCGGCCGTCCAGCTGCGTAACCAGCCCGTCCGGATGATCGACCCGCAACCAGAAGCGCCCCTCCTGATCGAGGAGATCGGCAACCGCACCTTCGGCGATGAGTCTTCCATGCTGCAGAATCGCCACCCGGTCGCAGACCCGTTCCACCTCATCCAGCAGATGGCTGGAAAGCAGCACGGTCAACCCGTCCCGATGCACCAGATCGTGGATCAGGGCGCGCATCTCGAGAATGCCGTCCGGATCGAGACCATTTGTCGGTTCGTCGAGAATGATCGCCTCTGGTTCCGTGACCAGCGCGCAACCGATGCCGAGGCGCTGCTTCATGCCAAGCGAAAAGCCGGACACAGCCTTGTCCGCTGCCTTCTGCAATCCGATCCGCTTGAGCACCGGCTCCACCAAAGAGGATGTCGCGGAACTGTCCGCCAAGATCCGCAGATGTTCTCTGGCCGTCAGGAAAGGATAGAAGCTCGGCGCCTCGATCAGCATGCCGAGCCGCCGCCGTCCGGCAGGTGTTGCCGCATCGCCGAAGATCCGGACTTCGCCGCGATCGGGCCGGAGAAGCCCTGCCAGGATCCGCAGCAGCGTACTCTTGCCCGCTCCGTTGGGGCCGAGCAGACCATAGACTACACCGCGCGGGATCGAGAGACTGAGCCCGTCGAGCGCCTGCACCGCGCTGGCACCTCGGCCGAAACCCTTGTGCACAGAAACGAAGTCGATCGCCGGGCTCCCGGTCGTCGACATGGGGGCCGTTGCCACACTGGTCTGTGTCATTGCTGCGATCACACCCTAACCTGCACTTGTTGCTCTATGCGGACGCGCGGAAAGGAAGTGCCTTCCTGATCCGCCACCTTCACGCCAGCTCGATATGAAAAATCCGCCGGAAAATTCCGGCGGATCTGGAAGAGACTTGGGAGGGCGACCCTCAATTCGCCGGCGCTGCCGGGGTCAGCGCTGCCCATTCGCGCAGCACCTGCTCGAAGACATTGCCGCCCGTCGTGCCCTTGTCGAGCGTGATCAGCGCCCGGCGACCGTTGCGGTAGGTGAGCGGAATGTCCATCCAGCCGCGGGTCGAGAGCAGTTCGACATTGCGCTTGACGACATCCTCGAAGTCGTTGAGCGCAACCAGATAGGTGTCGTCGGTGACCTTGGCGGTGACAGCGACGAGCGGGTCACCACGATCCTGTTCGGTACGCTTCATGGCGATGCGCTGCAGGTTCTCGATCGCGCCACCTTCAAAGTCCGGTGGCACCGAGAAGACGACCTCGATGATATGGCTTGCCGGAAGAGAATTGTCGGTGTTGCGCTTGATCGTCAGGAGGGCCGTGATACCGCGCTCCGGCACGTTGATGCGCCCCTGGATCTGCGGGTCGGGTCGTCCATCGGCACCGTTCTCGCGAACGGCGGTCCAGCTGATCGAGCCCGGCACGGCAACCGGAGTCGCCTGGCCGATGCGCTCTTCGTAAAGGAAGAGCTTCTCGCCTCCAGCGATCGCTGCAGCATCCCCGGACGTGGCCGGGCTCTGCGTGGCGGCAGCGCCATTGGCGGCAGCCGGTGCATCGCTTGGCTCGACGGCCGAGGCGACCGTCTGGGCGGAAACCGAGCGGCCCTCGGCCGGTGCACCTTCGATCGGCGCAGACCCTGCACCCTCGTCGATTTCGGTGCCATCGGGACGCAGGCGCTGGGTGAACTTCTGGTCGGCAGCCGTCGCAGCGGCAGGCGGAGTGGCGGCCTCTTCGGTCACCGGTTCGGCCGGTGTCTCGGAACCGGCCGGCGTGGTGGCCGGCGGGGCCGTCGTCTCTTCTGCCGGCGCAATCTCGCCGGTCAGGTTGGCGACCATGCTGCCGATATCATCACGCATGCTCCAGGCGAGGTAACCACCGCCAGCAAGCAGGGCAACGATCAGGCCACCGATGATGAGAGGCGCAAGATTACGCCGCTTCTTCGGCTCCAGCCGATAGGAAGGCTGCTGTCCATAACCGCTGACCAGGGTCTCCATGCCGTCGGCCTGTCCGGCAGCGACATCGACCTGGGCACCCTTTGCGCTCGGCGCAAAGCTGTCGATATGCTCGTCCCACTCGGTCGGAGCAAGCGATGCGCCCTGTGCAGACCCAACGTCACCCTCGCGCGGCGAAGCCTTGGCCTCCTCCGCGTGATCCTGGAACCACTGGCTGAAATCGTCTGGTTCAATGTTCGCTGCAGCCGGAGGTTCGCCGATCGTCCCGAGTGTCGCGGGGTCAGCATCCGGAAGGCTGAGCCCCTCCGAAGCGAGGAAGTCATGGCTCGCTTCGACACGAACCGGCTCCTCATAGGCAGGGAATTCGTCGGTCGGTGTATAGGATACGGCCGCAGGGGCCATGTCGATTTCCGGAACTTCCGGCACGCGGTTCGCGGCCGTCTCGGTCGCGACAGGAGGATCCCAGCTCGCAGCGGGGATCGTCGGCAGCGGATCCTGGGCACGGCTCTGCAGCCAGTCATCGACCGAATCGACCGGTACGGCGGCGGCTGGCGTTTGCGCTGCGAGATCGGGTTCGGGTTCCGGCTGGACCTCGGCGGCCAAGAGTTCGGGTTCAGCACGTTCGGGTTCAGCGGCTTCGGGCTCGGCAGGCGGCTCGACCGCCCAGGCCGGCGTGGTCGGCTCGGGCTCGTCCTGCTGCGACCAGGTTTCCTCGGCTGTCGGGGCCTCCTGGAAGGGCTCGGCTTCGGCGGGGGCTTCAACCTCTGCCGGGCTCTCCGGCTCGGCGGCAACGGGCTCTTCGGGACGGTCGTCGTAGAGGCGCTCGTAATCGGTGTCCTGATCATCGGCACCGAATGTCGGCTCGACCCGCCAGCCTGCGTCAACCGGCGCGGCGTCATCCGCAACGGGTTCCGGTTCCTGAACCGGCTCTGCGCGATAGACTTCGAGACTTTCAGGCTCTGGCTCGGCAGCCGGTTCCGCCATATGGGCGTCGGCCCAGTCGTCACCGGTCACAGAGGGACCGTTCTCGGCATAGGTCTCGACGGGCTCGTTGACCGGTTGGACCGCTTCGGGCAAGGCCTGAGCGTCTTCAGGGCCGGCCGCAGGCTCTTCCTCGGCTGCCGGAACAGGCTCGGCCCAGGCGGGCGAAGACGCGGCAACGGCACCAGTCGTTGCCATGTCTGCCGTACCGGCCGCCTCTGGAGGCGCCTCGGCAACGACCGGCACTTCGTCGATGGCTGGCAAGGCTTCGGCATGTTCGGCCTCGACCTCACGGATCGCGGCATCGAGCTTGTCGAGCTGGCGCTGAAGCATGTGTTCGGGCGGGCGCGGCGACATGTTCTCAAGCTGCCGAACGACAGCGGCCCGGGCCTTTTCATAGACCCGTACGCGCATCTCCGGAGTGTTGTTCGAGAGCCCGTCTACGGCCCGTCGAATTACCGCGATAAAGTCTGCCATCAGCACTTTCTCTTGAGAGCCGGCCCGCCACGCCGGCAAAACTTCATTAAAATACTAGATTAGTCCTCGAAAGGGTCCGTCACAAGTATCGTGTCGTCGCGTTCGGGACTTGTCGACAGGAGGGCGACCGGCGCACCGATCAGTTCTTCCACCTGGCGGACATACTTGATCGCCTGAGCCGGCAAATCCGCCCATTTGCGGGCGCCGACAGTCGATGTCTTCCAGCCTTCGAGCGTGATGTAGATCGGCTCGACTCGCGCCTGGGCAGCCTGGGCAGCAGGCAGATAGTCGATTGCCTGACCGTCGAGCTTGTAGCCGACGCAGATCTTCAGCTCTTCGAGACCGTCGAGAACGTCGAGTTTGGTAAGCGCGATGCCGGTGATTCCATTGGTCGCGACCGACTGGCGCACCAGGGCTGCATCGAACCAGCCGCAACGGCGTTTGCGGCCCGTCACCGTGCCGAATTCATGCCCCTTCTCGCCCAGGAACTGGCCGATCTCATCATGCAGTTCCGTCGGGAACGGGCCTTCGCCAACGCGGGTCGTATAGGCCTTGGTGATGCCGAGGATATAACCGAGCGAACCCGGGCCCATGCCAGAACCTGCAGCGGCCTGGCCTGCGACCGTGTTGGACGAGGTCACGAAGGGATAGGTGCCGTGGTCGATGTCGAGCAGCGAGCCCTGCGCGCCTTCGAACAGGATGCGCGAGCCCTTGCGGCGCTCCTTGTCGAGCAGCACCCAGACCGAATCCATGAAGGGCAGAACACGATCGGCGATCGAAGTCAGTTCCTCCATGATCGTCTTGTGCTCGATTTCGGCCACGCCGAAGCCGCGACGCAGCGCGTTGTGATGGGTGAGGATCCGCTCGACTTTTCCGTCAAGCGCGTCGAGATCGGCGAGGTCCATCACTCGGATCGCACGACGGCCGACCTTGTCCTCATAGGCAGGGCCGATACCGCGGCGAGTCGTGCCGATCTTGGTGCCGCTGTTGGAAGCCGCATCTTCGCGCATGCCGTCGAGTTCGCGGTGCAGCGAGAGAATCAGCGTCGCATTTTCAGCGATGCGCAGATTGTCCGGCGTCACTTCGACGCCCTGCTCCTTCAGACGGCCGATTTCGGCGATCAGCGCATGCGGGTCGACGACGACGCCATTGCCGATGACGGCCTTCTTCCCAGGGCGCACGACACCCGAGGGAAGCAACGACAATTTGTAGGAAACGCCGTCGATGACGAGCGTGTGGCCGGCATTGTGTCCGCCCTGGAAGCGAACCACGATGTCCGCACGTTCGGAGAGCCAGTCGACAATCTTGCCCTTGCCCTCGTCACCCCATTGCGAACCAATCACCACGACATTCGTCATCACATAATCCTGTATATCGCGCAGTGTCTGCGCCCTACCCAAACCCGCGCATCTATACTGTGTTGTTTTTCGGAAATCGACCCGTCTTGAGGCCAGATTTGGCTTTTTGCGTGACAAAGCATGCCCCCTCGCCTAATTCGGAGGCAATTCGCGCTGCGCCGGACCAAAGCGATATGGTTTCGGCAACCAGCGGCCGCCTGCAGGGAAGTGATGCCTTTGCCCATACGCGCATACAGCTTTCTCGTCATCACCACCCTCCTTTGGGGTGGCAATACCATCGCCGGCAAGCTCGCGCTCGGCCATGTAAGCCCCATGGTCCTCAGCTTCGGACGCTGGGCGCTCGCGACCCTGGTCATTGCCTCGATCGCGATCCCGCAGATTCGCAAGGACTGGAGCGTCCTCAAGGCCAATTGGAAGCTGCTGATCTTCTACGGTGCAATTGGTTATGCCGCCTTCAACGGTTTTCTCTATACCGCACTCAAATATACCAGCGCCGTCAACGGCGCGATCGAACAGGGTGCAATTCCGGTCCTGATCTTCGTCATCAATTTCCTTTTGTTTCGCATTCAGGTCTCGGCCATCCAGATCCTCGGCTTCCTGATCAGCTTCGTCGGTGCGGCCGTCACGGCCTCGCATGGCGATCTGCAGACGCTGCTGACGCTCACCCTGAACCACGGCGACCTGCTGATGCTCTTTGCCGGCATCTCCTATGCGATCTACACCGTTTCGCTGCGCTGGAAACCACCCGTGCACTGGAAGAGCCTGATGGCCGTCCCGGCACTCGCAGCCGCCGTCACCTGTCTCCCGCTTCTCTGGTGGGAAGCGGGTCGTGGTGAGTTGATCCTGCCCGACATGCGCGGCTGGCTGATCATCCTCTATGCCGGGCTCTTCCCGTCGCTGATTTCGCAGATCCTCTACATCAAGGGCGTCGAAGGTATCGGTGCCAACCGTGCCGGTTTGTTCATCAACCTCGTGCCCGTCTTCGGAACTCTGCTGTCGATCACCATTCTCGGTGAAACGCTGGAAGTCTTTCACGTCGTGGCACTGGTTCTGGTTCTGGGCGGTATCGCGATCGCCGAATGGGGAAAGCCGGCGGTCGAAAAACCGGCCCGCTGAACGGATGGCCTCCCGATTCAGCCAGGCCCGCCGACCGACAGGATCGTGACATCCCCGTCCACAACACGCGCGGCTGCCAGCCGTCCGGTGCGATAGCAGTGGGTGTCGAGGCTCACCCGATCAGGCCCGACATCAGGCTCTTTCACAGGCGTGTGGCCGTGGAAGACGCGTAGGGGAAGACCGGGCCCGAGATCGAGAAACGACCGGCGAATCCACATCAGGTCTTCGTCGGTCTGTTCGGAAAGCGGGCGTCCGGGCCGAATGCCGGCATGGACAAAGACATCATTTCCGACGGTCAGCAGCACCGGCAGACTTCGCAGAAAGTCGACATGGCTTTGCGGAACAGTAGTACGGACCATCTCCCGCAAAGGGCGGCTGGCACCCCGCAATGGATGGTCGTCAACTTCGACGCCATAGGACCGAAACGTCTCTTTCGCACCGTGATCGAGAACCCAATTGCCCGCAGGGTCACCTTCCACAAAGGCAAGAAACGCATCGTCGTGATTGCCGCGCAGGCAGATACGATCGAACCCGACAGGTGGCGCGGCTGTGAGATGATAGAGGACCGCCGCAGACTTCGACCCGCGATCAACATAGTCACCCAGCATCACGATCAGTTTTCGCCCTTCGATCGAGGCCGCATCCTCGCGGATACGCTCCTCGAGGTCGACCAGAGGCTCGAGACAGCCATGCACGTCGCCAACGGCATAGATTGCTGCGTAACGCAGCGGATCGATGGCGAGACGTGACGCACCTGCCCCCTGTGCTACCGCCAGTCCGACATCACCCATCGTCTGTCTCCCTTGATCCGTGGGGAAGATCCCAACAATGCCCAACCAAACGCGAAAGGCCAGCCACCAGCGGTAGCTGACCTCTCAAAGACTGCCTTAAATGATCAAGGCGTTGTCGTCGGCGGCGTCGCCGGGGCCGGTGCCGCCGGGGCGGGGTCAGCCGGGGCCGGATCAGCGGCCGGCGGGGTCGCCGGAGCGGCCGGGGCGGCATCAGTTGCTGGTGGCGTTGCCGGTTCTGCCGGGGTGGTCGATTCCGTGGCCGGCGTCATTGGCGAATCGGTGTCTGCACCACCGCCGAAGATGAAGAAGGCACCGGCGGCGATTACGACGATCAGCAGCACCGCGATACCCCAGCTCGCGCCACTCGTCGTGGTCTGCTGGGTAACATGCGGCCGCTGGTCAAGGCGGGGATCGGGACGTTGATCCATGGTATTTCCTCCTGGATGGGCTGCCAACTGCTGTGCGGCGGCAGCGCGTTCATTCTTTTGCTGAAGTCTTTCGTCCTTACTGGACGACCCCAACAACGACATAGGTCTGTGGGTCGACGATCACGCGCTGGTTGTTGACCACCGCATAGGCATAGGCCGGATCTTCAGGGATCGTCGTCAGGACGATTTCCTGCGGCAAAGGCTCACCGACAACCACCTGTCGTTCGATCACGACGGGCTGCGCGGGCACGGGCTGCTGCTGAACATAGGTGACGACCCTCTGGGGTGGCGGATCGACGGCGGTGCCGGCAATTGCACCGACCACACCACCCACCGCAGCCCCAACCGGGCCACCGACAATAGCACCGGTGACGGCGCCGCCTGCAGCGCCCGTAACAGTGCCTTCCTGCGCCGCGACTGGCGATGCCACGGCACCGATGAGAATGGCTCCGAGAGCAATGATCTTCGTCTTCATGGCTGGATCCTTTCCGTTGTCTGCCATTGACGGAAAGAACGGGCATCACGGGAAATTGTTCCACGCACGCCTTTAGAGCCTGATACTGCAAGCGATTGGAAAAATAGACAAAATTGAGGCAGGCGTGCAGACTGGTCCGCACGCTTTACTTCAGGTGGCAGGCGAGGGCTTGACGCCCCGAGGCGAGTTTACCTGCCGGCAACCGTCCGCGACGCCCGACAGGCTCGCGGTCACTCACCCCAGCCGACGATACCCTTGACTTCGAGGAAATCGTGAATGGCCCAATCGGCATATTCGCGACCATTGCCCGATTGCTTGTAGCCGCCGAAGGGAGCGGCCGTATCCCAGTCGGGATAATTGAGATAAACCGAGCCCGCCCGCATCCGGGCCGCCACCCGGCGCGCATGTTCGATGTTTTCGGACTGCACATAGGCTGCGAGACCATAAACGGTGTCATTGGCGATCTCGATCGCCTGCTCTTCCGTCTCGTAGGGCATGATCGACAGCACCGGCCCGAAGATCTCCTCGCGCGCGATCGTCATGTCAGGCGTGACATGGCCGAAGATGGTCGGGCGGACATAATAGCCGCGATTGAGCCCCTCGGGACGCCCGGGACCACCGCTGACGAGCAGCGCGCCCTCCTCGATCCCCACCTCGATCAGCCGCTGGATCTTGTCGTATTGCATGTCGCTGACGACAGGTCCGAGCACTGTATCCGGTGCCTGGGGATCACCCACCTTGTATTTCTCGGCGGCCTGTCTGGCGATCTGCAAGGCCTCGTCGTGGCGGTCCGCCGGCACCAGCATGCGGGTCGGCGCATCGCAGGACTGGCCGGAATTGCCGAAGCAGCCCTCGACGCCCTTGCTTACCGCCGTGACAAGATCGGCATCCGGAAGAATGATATTGGCGGACTTGCCCCCCAGTTCCTGCGCGACGCGCTTGACCGTATCGGCGGCCGTCTTGGCGACAATGATACCGGCGCGGGTCGATCCGGTGAAGGAAACCATGTCGACATCGGGATGACCCGCCATGACTTGACCGACCTCCAGGCCGCGACCATTGACGAGGTTGAAAACGCCCTTTGGTGTACCGGCAGCTTCCATGACCTCGGCGAAGATCAGGCCGGAAATCGGCGCGATCTCGGACGGTTTGAGAACCACCGTGCAGCCCGCGGCAATGGCCGGGGCGACCTTGCAGACGATCTGGTTGAGGGGCCAGTTCCAGGGCGTAATCAAGGCACAGACGCCGATTGGCTCCCTGACGATCCGGGTCGTGCCGCGCTGCTCGGAAAAATTGAAGGTCTTGAAGGCCGCGATCGTCGCTTCCAGATGCGCCCGTCCTGCCCAGGCCTGCGAGTCCCGGGCGAAGGCAAGTGGCGCACCCATTTCCCGACTCACTGCCTGCGCAATATCCTCGAAACGAGCGTTGTAGGCCTCGAGAATCCGTTCCAGCAGCGCCAGTCGCTCCGCCCTGTCTGTCTGCGAGAAGCTTGTGAACGCCGCCTTTGCCGCAGCCACGGCGCGGTCCACATCGGCCTTGGCCCCGACAGAGATCGTCGTGAACGGCTCCTCTGTCGCCGGATCGGAGACGTCGAGGACAGCCGGGACAATGGGATCCACCCAAGCGCCGTCTATGAAGAATTTCAGATGCTTGGACATACAGACTCCACTTGGGGAAGAATTGACTGTTTCGAACTATTCTTCACGGGATCGATCTCGGCAAGTCCGCAAGACGGCTCGTTGCCCTTTTTCCCAACGAGAATGGAAAGATCAGCGTTCCAGACCATCGAGCAACCTGTACCAGGCAACATGGGCGGCAATCCCGATGCGCCGAAAGCGATTGAGGGGGATGCCGTGAAGCGGCGAGATTGGCAGGGGCAGCATGCCGGGGTCGCCTGTCGCGACATAGTGCGCAATCGGCTCACCGAGCGAGACCATGAGCCCGATGCCTCGCCCCTGGCAGCCGGCCACCATGAGCAGCCCAGGCTCCGGCTCGTGCAGATGCGGAAGATGATCGGGCGTCATGGCGACACGCCCGAACCAGCGATGCGAAATCGCAACGTTGGACAGCATCGGATAGAGCCGCAGCAACGCCCGCTCCAGATGCACCCAGTCTTCGGCCGTGCGCGGCGGACGCATCGACCCGCGACCACCCAAGACGAGGCGACCATCCGGGCTGCGACGGTAATAGACGAGGATCCGCCGACTGTCGGACACCGCATGACGACCCGGCAGGATGGTGTCGAACTCTGGCGGCAGCGGCTCGGTGGCGATCTGGAAGGAATGCAACCAGACGAGGCTTCGTGCGAGCTTCGGGGAAAGCAGGCCGGAATAGGCATTCGTGGCAAGCAGCACTTTCCGGGCGCGAAGCGAGCGTCCGCTCCGGGTTCCCACCCGCCACGACGTCCCGTCACGGACGAGCGATGTCACCGGATCGCGGGTGGCAAGATCGGCGCCCGCCTCCGTCGCGATCCTCGCCAGTTCGTGCACCAGCGCCAGGGGATTGACGACACCCGCGCGCCGGTCAAGGAAACCGCCGCGATAGCCCTCGGAACCGATCAGCAGTGCGATCTCCGCCTGATTGAGCAATGCGACGTCAGCGCCCTGGGCTCGCCATTGGCGATTACGCTGCATGGCGGCCTGCAGTGCGGCTTCCGTATGCGCGGCCTGGATCCAGCCACAGCGCATGTGCTCGACGTCCAGCCTTTCGCGCGCGATCAGGTCGAAGACGACGTCGGCCGTCCTGGCGGCAAAGCGGGTGAGTTGCTTGCCGTCTTCGTCGCCGAACAGGGTGATCAACAGCTCCGGATCCTGCTTCAGCCCGGGGATGACCTGTCCGCCATTGACCCCGGATGCGCCCGTGCCGATGTCGCCCGCCTCGATGACCTGGACCGAAAGCCCCGCGCGCGCAGCATGCAGCGCGGTCGAAAGCCCCTGATATCCGGCGCCGACCACGACGAGATCGACAGTGCCCTCGGCGAACCGGCAGGCAATCGGCGAAACGGGCCGTCGCCAGACAGGCGAAACCGACAATGAGGGCTGCATGAAGCTTAGACCTGCGCCACGATGGAAAGATCGTGGCGCAATCTGCATTGGCTGAAAAAAAGAGACAATAGACGTCAGGCTGTATTTTGGCGCCACGGTAGAGTGAAGCATCGCTACTTAAGAAGAGCGTGAAAGACTTTTCGCGAAACGATATCAGGGCGTCGCGGGCAATTGCCAATCAATGGCGTTTCTGCCCTGCGCCACCAGATAATCATTGGCCTGAGAGAAGTGGCGGCAGCCGAAGAAGCCGTTATGCGCAGACAGCGGCGAAGGATGCGGCGCCGTCAGCACCCGATGCCGCGCCCGGTCGACGAAGGCGGCCTTCTTTTGCGCATAGGCCCCCCAGAGCATGAAGACGACATGTTCGCAGTCCAGATTGACGGCCCGGATCACCGCATCGGTGAATGTCTCCCAGCCCTTCCCCTGATGGGAGGCCGCACGGGCTTCTTCAACCGTGAGCACGCTGTTGAGCAGCAGGACGCCCTGCCGGGCCCAATGTTCGAGGAAACCGTGGCGCGCTGGCGGGATGCCGAGATCGCTCTGCATCTCCTTGTAGATGTTAACGAGAGACGGCGGGACCCGCACGCCCGGCTGCACACTGAAGCAGAGGCCATGGGCCTGGCCCGCGCCGTGATAGGGATCCTGCCCGAGGATCACCACCCTGACGTCATCGAGCGGCGTGAGGTCGAGCGCACGAAAATACTCCACGCCCTTCGGGAAGATGTGCTTGCCATCAGCCTTTTCCCGCTGCAGGAAGGTCTTGAGGCCCTGCATGTAGGGACGACTGAACTCATCGCCCAGCGCGGCTTTCCAGCTGTCACCGAGCCTGACGTCCGCTTCGACCATTGCCGCCACTCCCCGTTCTCGGTTAGAAGGCAAGGATAGAATCCCCGTGACCGGGTCTGTCAACCTTCCGTCGACCGGAGCACACAAGAGAACCGTGAAGCCTTTCCTCAGACTGTGGCGCCGCCACCGGATCCTCACTTCGGCCTTCGTGCTGGCGATGGCGCTCGCGATCTTCTTCGCCGGGCGGACAATCCTGTTCGTCATCTACTGGGCAGACCCGGCGCGTCAGGAGCTGCCGCCCGAACCCTGGATGACGATCGGCTATGTTGCCCATTCCTGGCACGTGCCGGTAGAGAAGCTCGCCGGTGACCTCGATCTTCCGCCCCCGCCCAAGGACGGCCCCCGCCCGTCGCTGGAGCGGCTTGCCGACGAGCGCGGCCAGAGTTTTGAAGAATTCAAGGCTGAGATCGAGGATTCGCTTGCCGATCTCCGCCGCCGAGGTCCGCCGAAATGACCCTGACCGAGACGCTGCTCGCGTCGCTGCCGTCCTACGGACTGTCCCTGCTCGGTCTCGTTGTCTGCGCCAGCTGCCTCGGCGCACCGCTGCCAGCCTCCATCGTGATGATGCTGATGGGCGCCCTTGCCGCAGCCGGCGACTTTACCCTCTGGATCGTGATTGCGGTCGCCCTCGCCTCGGCCGTCTTCGGCGACCAGTTGGGCTATATGCTGGGCTGGACCGCAGGGCGTCGGCTGGTCCCGATCGTCGCCCGCAATCCGGCGCGACGCAAGGCGATCGAACGGGCGCAGCGCGAAATGGACGAGCGCGGCAATATGGCCGTCTTCCTGACGCGCTGGCTGCTCTCTCCGCTCGGCCCCTATCTCAACCTGATGGCTGGCGCCTCTGGCTTCTCTTGGGCGCGCTTCACACTGGCCGGCATCCTCGGCGAAACGGTCTGGGTCGGGCTTTATACGGGCCTCGGCGCGAGCTTCAGCGAAAGCGTCACCGAGATCGCGGAAATCAGCGGCAGCATCAGCGGTTTCCTGGCCGCGGGCGCGGTTGCGGCGATCCTCGGCTTCAAGTTGCTGCAGGCGCTGCGATCCAAGGACTGAAGCCTGCGACTTTGCGGGCCGCTACGGGCTTCGCCGAACTGTCACACAGCGATGTTATCCGAAGCTGAGATACCGGAGACTCGCCATGACACTATTGATCTGGTTCGCCGCGCTCGCACTATTCGCCCAGCTGGCAAGCATCGCCCTCGTCATTGCGGTCAAACTGCGCCACCGGGAGCGCGAACACCGTCCCTCGGCCCGCCCGCCGGTCACCCTGATCCGTCCGATCTGCGGCCTGGAAAACAATCTCGAACGCTGCCTCGCCTCAACCTTCGAACTTGACTGGCCCGTCTATGAAATTCTCTTCTGTGTCTCCAGGGCCGATGACCCCGCAGCATCCCTCGCCCGCCGGCTGATTGCAGAGCACCCGCATATTGCAGCGCGCCTGCTGGTCGGCGAAGACCTGTTCAGCGCCAATCCGAAGCTGAACAACGTGGTCAAGGGTTGGCGCACCGCTCGCCATGACTGGATCGTCATGACCGACAGCAATGTCCTGATGCCGTCGGACACCATCGAGCGAATGATGGCGCGTTGGGACAGCGAGACGGGCCTCGTCTGCTCGCCACCGGCCGGCACCGAGCCGGAGAATTTTGGCGCCCGTCTTGAAAGCGCCTGGCTCGACAGTTTCCAGGCACGCTGGCAGCTTTTTGCCGATGCCGCGGGCTTCGGCTTCGCCCAGGGCAAGTCGATGCTGTTCAGCCGCCAACTGATCTCGCATCTCGGCGGTTTCGAGCGGCTCGGCGAAGAGGTGGCCGAAGACGCCGCCGCGACGATCCTGATCCGCAGTGTCGGCCTCAAGGTCCGCCTCGTGCACCAGCCCTTCCCGCAACCGCTCGGAAGGCGCGACATTGGAGCCGTCTGGAAGCGCCAGCTGCGCTGGGCGCGCCTGCGCCGCGCCTCCTTCCCGGTCTATTTCTTGCCGGAAATCCTCATCGGCGGCGCCCTGCCGACAGCAGCCGTCATCGCACTGGCCGCAACCGGCACCCTGCCTGCCGCAGCTCCACTCGTTTACCTCGCCGCCTGGTATGCCGGCGAGCTCCTGCTCGCCCGTACCTATGGCTGGCCCAGCGAGTGGCGCATCCTGCCGGCCATGCTGACCCGCGACCTCCTGTTGCCAGCCCTCTTCGTCACCGCCTGGTTCGGCAGCGGTTTCGAATGGCGCGGCAATGCCATGACGGTCGCCGACAATGACAATACCCGCAGCGCACGCCTCCGAAAGGCCGTAGCCCGCACCAGGGACAAGGCCCGCGAGAAAGCCCGCGCGCTCGTCACCGCCCGCAGCCACTGACTACCCCTATCGGACAGACAAAAAAGCGGGCAGGACCGCACGTCACGATCGCTGCCCGCAGCAGGGAGGTAGTCTTTGCCGGTCAGATGCTGCCTTGGCCCATCTGTTCGGCGATGTAATCCGCCTGACGGATCGCAAGAGAGACGATCGTCAGGGTCGGATTCTCGGCTGCCCCGGTGGTGAACTGGCTACCATCGGAGACGAAAAGGTTGCTGATGTCGTGGCTCTGGCCCCACTTGTTGACGACGCCATCCTCAGCCTTCTCGCTCATGCGGTTGGTGCCGAGATTATGGGTCGACGGATAGGGCGGCGTCGGGAAGGCACGGGTTGCGCCAACGGCTTCATAGATTGCCACACCCTGTTTGTAGGCATGGTTGCGCATGGCCTCGTCGTTCGGATGGTCCGTGAACCAGACATCAGGGATGGGCATGCCGTATTTGTCCTTCAGCTCGCCATGCAGCTTTACCGCATTCTGTTCCTGCGGCATGTCCTCGCCGACGATCCACAGACCCGCCATATTGGCATACTGGTCCATGGCGGACGCGAACGACCGGCCCCAGCCGCCCGGATCGAGGAAGGCTGCCATGAAGGGGATGCCGAGCGCCAGCGTCTCCAGCTCATAGCCGCCGACGAAGCCGCGCGACGGATCGTGCCGGGCCTCGTCACGGACGATGCCGGCCATGGTCGTGCCGCGGTAGAAATGCACCGGCTTTTCGAAAACTGCATAGACCGAGCCGGTCGTGTGGCGCATGTAGTTCTTCCCCACCTGCCCCGACGAGTTGGCCAGACCATCGGGGAACCTGGACGATGCGGAGTTGAGCAGCAGGCGCGGGCTTTCGATCGAATTGCCGGCGACGCAGATGATCCGGGCCTTCTGGCTCTGCAGATTGCCATCCTTGTCGGCATAGACGACCGCCGTCACCTTGCCGCTGTCATCATGCTCGATCTTGACGACGTGCGAATTCGGCCGGACTTCCAGCTTGCCCGTGGCCTCCCCCTTCGGGATTTCGGTGTAGAGCGTCGACCATTTGGCGCCCCACTTGCAGCCCTGGAAGCAGAAGCCGGTCTGCTGGCAGCTCATCCGGTCGTCGCGATCAGCCGAGTTGATCGCCATATTGCCGGTGTGACACTCCTTGTAGCCAAGCTTGTCGGCACCGGCCTTCAGGATCTTGAAGTTGTTGTTGCCCGGCAGCCCCTCGATACCGTTGGTGCGGGTCACTCCCATCTTGTCTTCGGCCTTGGCATAATAGGGCTCGAGGTCGGCCAGCGTGATCGGCCAGTCGAGCAGATTGGCGCCTTCCACCTTGCCGTAATTCGTCAGCGTCTTGAATTCATGCTCCTGAAAGCGGAGCGAGGCCCCCGCCCAGTGGGTGGTCGTGCCGCCGACGGCTTTGACGATCCAGGCCGGCAGATTGGGAAAGTCCTTCGAAACCCGCCAGCCACCACCGGTGGTGCGGTTGTCCAGCCAGGCGAGCTGGGAAAAGCTTTCCCATTCGTCATTGATGAAATCCTCGTATTCGATGCGGGCGCCGGCCTCGAGCACGACCACATCGATGCCCTTCTGGGCAAGCTCGTTGGCAAGCGTGCCGCCGCCTGCACCGGAACCGATGATGACGACCACGCTGTCGTCGTTGAGATCATAGGGCGCTGCCATGTTTTCCTCCCGGGAAATCGGTCATTGGGGTAAGCGCCGCCGTTCCCATCCGCGATGGGCCTCCTTCCGGCGACGATGAATGCGTGTCCTGGGGCTAGCTCAGAGCCAGGTGATGTCGTCGAATCCGCGCTCGATATAGCCGCCCTTGGAATAGGACTCGCCTTCGTAGCCGAAGATCGGCCAGATCTCCTTCTGGTTATAGAGGCTGACCACGAGGTCGCCTCGCACCGCCTGGAAGAAGGGTGTCGTCTCGATGTCGCGCAGGATGGCGACACGATCGTCTTCCCAGCCGAGGCCGCGATAACCACCGGCACCGGCTCTGCTGTCGAGATCGGCAATGCCCTCTTCGATCAGCATCTTGTGCTTCTCGTCCTTGCCGGCCATCGTGTCCTGGCCCTTGACGGCCGCGGCATAGAAACGGTCGGCAAGCTGGTCATGCGGATAGATGTCGCGCGCCATCTTGATCAGCGTCGCGAGCGTGTCCGGCTTCAAAGCCGTTGCTTCCAGGCCCCAGGCCTGGTCGGGACAGATGACCGCCGTGCCCGTGACCATCAGCACGGCACCGGCCGCACCCGTCTTCAGAAGCTGGCGACGGGACATGCCCCCGCTCTTGTCGAGTATCGTAACCACGTCATTCTCCTCCCATGAGATGATGCGCGACGGCGTTGCACCGTCACCCTTGGAAGGCGCGATCCCGCGCCCGCCGGCTGCTGGAAAATGAGGCCGAGGGCTCCTCTTCCCCCGGCCTCACGATCACTTGTACCGTCCGTGCCGCTGCAAGACCTCGATCTTGTAGCCGTCTGGATCCGTGATGAAAAAGAAGCGAGCGAGCAGCGCCCCGTCCCGGTTGAACTCGACGATCTTGTTCGGGTTCAATCCCAGATCCGTCAGGCGCTTGTGCTCGGCATCGAGATCGGAAACGCTCAACGCCAGATGGCCGTAGCCATTGCCGAGCTCATAGGCCTCCTCGCGGCCCTTGTTGACCGTGAGCTCCAGCTCGAACTCGCTTTCCGAATTGCTGAGATAGATGAGCGTGAAGGTTTCAAAGTCGAGACGCTCCGCGATCTCGAGGCCGAAGGCCTGAGTGTAGAAGGAAAGCGAGCGCTCCTCCTCCAAGACGCGGATCATCGAATGGATCATTTTCGCCAATGGGCTGCTCCTCGCATGCTGACAGCTGTCATGGAAAGAGGATGTCGCGATTTGCCGGAAGGCTGGTAGCAGCCCATTACCGCAGCCGAATTTTTTCGCCGACAGATGTGTCCATTCTTCGCACCCGGGCGAGGCAGTTTAGAAAAGACGGAAATTGACCACAGCAGCGGCGCGCAACATAATGCTCAAAAGACTGCAGACCGAAAAAACGGATACCAGGGAGGAGCATGCCATGTGTGAAGTCTTCGCAGGACAGGACCCGTCCCGCTACCGCGCCGTCAACCGCTCGGTCCGCATCGGTGGCCATTCCACCAGCATCCAGCTCGAAGCCGCCTTCTGGGTGCTGATCGACGAGATCGCAGCCAGCCAGAATTTCTCGACATCCCGCTTCCTGTCGACGCTCTACGACGAAGCCCTTGAGATCAATGGCGCAGTGTCGAACTTCGCCTCGCTCCTGAGAACGAGCTGTCTCATCTACCTGATGAGCAAGGCGCAGAACCCGGGTGCCCCGCAGGAATTCCACATCATCGCCGCCGAGTGATCTGAGCAGGGAAACGCGGCACGCTCAGGCAATCGCCTGGATGGCCGCGACGACCTCGTCCTCGATCGTGATGCCCGCGACCGCGGCGCTCCGGGACAGATCCTGCCCGCGCCGCCCGGGAATGCGCGTCCCCTCCTGCGCACCGATCTCCTCGGCCAGCAAAGCCAGTCGCGACAACACGCCGGGGCCACCCGTCGCCACCGGATCGATGGCGATGATCGTCTGGCCAAGCGCCACCGGCGGCCCCCGGTCGTCGAACAGCGAAGATGCCTCGAAGGCATAGTTGGCGCCGGTGAGGCCGGCCGAGAGGATCTCGACCATCATCGCGAGGGCAGCCCCCTTCGCGCCCCCGAGGGGCGCCATGAAGCCGTCCATCGCAAGGTTCGCATCCGTCGTCGGTTGACCATCGGCATCGAAGGCCCAATCGTCGGGAATAGCCTCGCCCTTCTGTCGTGCCGCCATGATCTTGCCGCGCGCCACTTTCGAAAGCGCCAGATCGACAATAACAGGATCGCCATTCTCGATCGGCACGGCAAAGGCGATGGGGTTCGTGCCGTAAAGCGCCTTGTTGCCGCCCCAGGGCGCCATGGAGGCCGGCGCATTGGCAAACATCATCGCCGCCAGACCTTGCTCGGCAAAGCGCGCGACCGTCAGGCCCATGACCCCGGCATGGTGCGAGCGGTGAATGGTGGCGATCGCAATGCCCTGCTCGCGCGCGATGGCGGGCAGCATCTCGACCGCAAGATCGAGCGCCGGATAGGCATATCCGTTCATTGCATCGATGGTCAGCACACCCGGCCTCGGGCGCTGGGCCCGGGGCTCTGCCCCGCCATCGACCTTGCCGGCCCGCGCCTGGGCGCTATAGGCCTCGACCCGGCGCAGACCATGACCACCCTGCCCGGCGGCTTCGGCGGCCACCAGTGCGCGAGCGACGGAGCGGGCATTGGCATCATTGACGCCGCAACGGGCAAGGGCGCCGACGATCAGCATCTCGGCTTCTGCAAGTTTGAGTTTCATTGAAGATCCATGGACATGTGGCGGGAAAGCAGG
This sequence comes from Peteryoungia algae, assembly GCF_030369675.1. Lineage (NCBI taxonomy): Bacteria > Pseudomonadati > Pseudomonadota > Alphaproteobacteria > Hyphomicrobiales > Rhizobiaceae > Peteryoungia > Peteryoungia algae. Next base: position 1,817,992 of record NZ_CP128477.1, read on the forward strand.
ATCAGCCGCGCATCGACGCTGCGAGATTGGCGGCCGCCGCGGCCAGGAGACTGACATCGGTCGAGGAGGCGAGGAAACGGATGCCGGCCTTGCGCGCCATGGAGAGCATGGCGGGATCGCCGGACATGATGCCGGCCGGTTTGCCTGCAGCGACGGCCTTGCCGATCACGGTTTCGACCGCCTGCATGACCTCCGGATGCGTGGGATTGCCACGATGGCCCATGTCGGCCGCCAGATCTGCGGGGCCGACGAGGATCGCATCCACACCCGACGTGGCAATGATCGCATCGGCATTTTCGACCCCGAGCCGGCTCTCGATTTGCGCGATGAGGCAGACCTCGGCATTGGCTGTCTCGGCGTAATCGCTGATTCGGCCGAAATCCGAGGCACGGCCGAGGCTCGCGCCCATGCCTCTGACGCCCTCGGGCGGATACCGGAACGCCTTGGCCAATCGCTCGGCCTCTTGCCTTGTCTCGACCATCGGGATCATCACCGTCTGTGCGCCGATATCCAGCGCCTGCTTGATCAGCCAGGTCTCGCCGACCGGCAGACGCACGACCGGATGGGCCGGATGGCGGGCAACGGCCGCCAGCTGGGCGGCCATCAGCGGAATGTCATTGGGTCCATGCTCACCGTCGATCAGGATCCAGTCGAAACCCGCACCCGCGCAGACTTCAGCGACATGCGGGCTCGCCAGCGCCACCCAGAACCCGACAAGGATGTCGTCCGTCTCGCGCAGGGCGGCCTTGAAGGCATTCTTGGGGGCGGGCATGGGCATTCTCCTGCTGCGGAAGGTGATTGGGCGCGGCGTGTTCGATGCGCAAGATGCGCCTCGGCTGACGGGAACCGCAAGGGCCAATCGAGCGGCTTCGGTACGGACGACAATTGCAAGCGGAGTTGAAGCCGGACGGCGCTCCGTGATAGGGGCAGCCGATCATCACGGCAGGAATTGACCCATGCTTCCCTGGATCCAGCTCGATACGGCCAAGATACCCGGAGGCGGCGAATTGCGCCTAAAGAGCCGGGGATCGGAATTCTCCATCATGCTCGGCACCAACGAGCTGATGAACAGCCGCCTCAGCGGCTCGGAGGAGGCGCTCGCCACCCTGGCTTTCGAGCGGATCTCCAACCATAAGCGCCCGCATATCCTGATCGGCGGCCTCGGCATGGGCTTCACGCTGCGCGCCGCTCTCGACGTCCTGCCTGAGGTTGCCAAGGTCACCGTCGCCGAACTCGTGCCCGCCGTCGTCGACTGGGCGCGCGGACCTATGGCCGAGATCCATGCCGGCAGCCTCGATGACCCGCGCGTGACTGTCCATGTAGGGGACGTGGGCGCCTTGATTTCGAAATCAAAGGGCCAGTTCGACGCCATCCTGCTCGATGTCGACAATGGCCCTGATGGCCTCACACGGGAGGCGAACGACGGCCTCTATTCCCATGATGGGCTACGCAAATCCAGGGACGCGCTTACCCGAGGGGGCGTGTTGGGGGTCTGGTCACAGGGTCCCGATCAACACTTCACACGCCGCTTGAAGGACTGCGGCTATGGCGCAGAAGAGATTCCGGTCCGCGCCGGAAAAACCGGTCGCGGCAAGAAGCACATGATCTGGATGGCGACGAACGGGCCCCTGGCTCAGAAGGGCTGACGTCAGCCCCAAAGTCCGCGCGGCGGCAGCGGCATGATCGCGCCGTCATAGGCAATGGCCGGCTCGCGATCCCGCGCCAGAAGCAGCGGTCCGTCGAGGTCGACAAAGGCGGCCCCCTGCCCGATCAGGAAGGCCGGGGCCATGGCAAGCGAGGTGCCGACCATGCAGCCGACCATGATCTCGAAACCGGCCTCGACCGCCGCATCGCGCATCAGAAGCGCCTCGGTCAGCCCGCCCGTCTTGTCGAGCTTGATGTTCACCGCATCATACTTGCCCTTCAGGCCGCCAAGCGACGCCGTGTCGTGACAGCTCTCGTCGGCACAGACCGGCAGGATGCGTTCGAGGCCGCGCAGGGCCCCGTCATCGCCGGCCGGGAATGGCTGCTCCACGAGCATCACCCCGAGATCGAGAAAGACCGGCGCCAGCGCCTTGTATTGATCGATGCTCCAGCCCTCGTTGGCGTCGACGATGATGGCGGAGTTCGGTGCACCCGTCCTGACGGCCCGGATGCGCTCGACATCACCCTCGCCGCCCAGCTTGACCTTCAGCAGCGGTCGGTGCGCCTCCTTCTTTGCCGCCGCCTGCATGCTGTCTGGCGTGCCGAGCGACAGCGTGTAGGTCACCGACAGCGGCTTCGGCTCTTGTAACTTTGCAAGTTGCCAGACCGGCAGCCCCGCTTGCTTCGCCTCCAGATCCCAGAAGGCGCAGTCGAGCGCATTGCGCGCCGCCCCGGGCGTAAGCCTGCTCTGCAACCCCGACCGGTCGAGACCTGCGGCCACATCCGACACGAGTGCTGTGAGCTGCGCGACGACACTCTCTACCGTCTCGCCGTAACGCGCATAGGGCACGCATTCGCCCTGCCCCACATGAACGCCATCCGTCAGCCGGACCGTGACCACCTTCGCCTCGGTCTTCGAGCCGCGCGAGATCGTGAAGCTGCCTGATATCGGAAAGCTCTCACGGGTGACGGTCATCTGGACGGGCATGCTGGGTCCTCCTTGCGGGTCACCCCGCGAATCGCTGCTCTTGCACGAAGAAGCAATCCTTTCTATATCCGTCAACTAAAGGACCGGTACCGGCAGCGCGCGAATACGCCCGCAAGGCCTGAAGCCAGATCCCCGCAATGGGCGGGATAAACGGTCGCATGAAGCACAGAGACGAAGCCCGTGAACACGCTGGATTTTGACAAGAGACCGGAAGATACGCGCGTTGTCGTCGCCATGTCGGGCGGCGTGGATTCCTCCGTCGTCGCCGGCATCCTGAAGCGCGAGGGTTATGACGTCCTCGGCATCACGCTGCAGCTCTACGACCATGGCGCCGCCGTCCACCGCGCCGGCTCCTGCTGCGCCGGCCAGGACATCGACGATGCCCGCCGCGTCTGCGAAACGCTCGGCATTCCACACTACGTGCTCGACTACGAACAGCGCTTCCGCGACACGGTCATCAACCCGTTCATGGAAAGCTATGTTGCCGGCGAAACGCCGATCCCCTGCGTTGCCTGCAACCAGACGGTCAAGTTCGCCGATCTGCTCGCGACCGCAAAGGAACTCGGCGCCGACGCACTCGCGACCGGCCATTACATCCGCTCGAAATCCGTGCCGCTCGCCAATGATCCCGGTCACCGCGCCCTCTTCCGGCCGATCGATTCGGAGCGCGACCAGAGCTATTTCCTCTTTGCCACCACGCAGGAGCAGATCGACTATCTGCGCTTCCCGCTCGGCGCCATGTCGAAGGCGGAAACCCGTGTGCTCGCCGAAGACATGGGCCTCGTCGTCGCCCAGAAGGCCGACAGCCAGGACATCTGTTTCGTGCCCCAGGGCAAATATGCCGACGTGATCAACAAGCTGAAGCCGAATGCAGCACTTGCCGGTGACATCGTGCATCTCGACGGTCGCGTACTCGGCAACCACGAAGGCATCCTGCATTACACGATCGGCCAGCGGAAAGGCCTGGGCGTCGCTACCGGTGAGCCGCTCTACGTCATCTATCTCGACGCCCGCTCGCGCCGCGTCATCGTCGGCCCGAAGGAAGCGCTGGAAACCCACCGCGTCTATCTGCGCGATATCAACTGGCTCGGCGACCGCACGCTGGCCGAAGACGCGGCCGAAGGCCTCGCCTGCTTCGCCAAGGTCCGCTCCACCCGCCCGCCGACACCGGCAGTCCTGCATGCCGACGACCGCGGCATCTATGTCGATCTCGAAATCGGAGAAGCCGGCGTCGCCCCCGGCCAGGCCTGCGTGCTCTATTCGGCAACCGGCGCCGACGCGCGCGTCTATGGCGGCGGCTTCATCGAGCGCTCGGAACGCTCCGGCGCCGCGGAAGCCTCGCTGAAGGCGCTTCTCGCCAGCCCCGTCGCCGCCTGAGGCCAAGGCATTCGGGCCGCAACGGAGGACTTCTCCCAAGCCAGTGGAAAGCCACGCTGTTTTTGGCCAAACCGCGCTTGACTTTGATCGGAGCCTCGCCTTATAAGCCGCCCATCGCTTCGGACGGGCCGCCACGGCCCATCAGGTTTCCGAATGTGTGGCGGGATAGCTCAGGTGGTTAGAGCGTGGGATTCATAACCCCAAGGTCGGCGGTTCAAGTCCGCCTCCCGCTACCAAAATCTCCTCAGTTTCCAAATGCTTGAGACGGTTCATTGAATCGGCGCAGCATTGCCGCGCCGTTCATCGTTTGCGATTCTTGACGCCCAACCCATTTCCCGCAAGGATTGCACCAGTCGTTGTTGAAACGCGATTGGATGATATGACATGGCCAACAATACGCCGAAGCGCCGCGTTCCGATGGCAGCCGCCTTGAAAGACAGTGATGGGGGTGGCACATTTGATGCCATGGAACAGCGCGTCAAAGCTTTCGAAGACGACATGAAGCGGGTCCTGCAGGACACAGCCGAGATCAAGGGCATGCTGCGCGCAGCCCCGTCCGCGATCGAATTCGGCGAGTTGAAAGGCCGCGTGAACAGCCTGCCCACCATGGGCAAGGCCGCTGCCATGCTGTCGATTGCAACGGCCGTGATTGTCATCCTGAACAACTAGACGGCAGTGCGTTCCTGGCTGGTCGGCTAGGCCGCCCTCACCGCGCCGCCCAAACCAACCCCCGCCGCACGATCTCCCGCATCTGCGGCACCTCGAACTCCGCCGCCTGGTGGCCGAGCGAGGAATAGAACACCCGGCCCTGCCCGTGGCGACGCTTCCAGACGACCGGCATCACATGCCCGTCGATCCAGGCATCATGCTCGCCGGTAAAGGTGGTTGTTGCCAGGACCTCGTTGTTGGGGTCGACATGCATGTAATACTGCTCGGAGCGATAGGGGAAATCGCCGATGCCGGAGACGAGCGGGTCCTCGGGCTTCACGATATTGACCGTGTAATCATAGATATTGCCGGGATGGGCGACCCACTGGCCGCCGATCATGTATTGATACTGCACGCAGTCGCGAAAGCTGTCGCCTGCCTGGCCGTGGAAGCCGCCGAGCCCGACGCCGCCGCGGATGGCGAGCTCCAGGTTCTCGATTTCGGGCTTCTCGATTCTGGTCATCGTCAGCATCGGCACGATGAGGCTGTAGTCGCGGATATCAGGGTCGGCAAAGGCCTCCGTGCCCGCTTCGACGCGAACGGAAAAGCCCTCCGCTTGCAGCATGTCGGAGACGACGGCGGCGCATTGTTCGGGCTCGTGTCCATCCCAGCCGCCCCAGCAAATCAGAACCTGACGCATGTGAAATTCCCTGTTTTGTCTTTAGCGGCCGATCAGGCCATCGATGAGCGACTGTTCAAGCGGCGCCGGCCGCTCAACGCTGGTGGTGATGGCGACCGTCTCGCCCCGGTCCGAGGCCGTCTGGAAGGCCTCCATGACCTCAAGCACATGCAGCGCCAGATCGCCATTCGCCCGATGCGGCCGGTTCGACAGAATGGCATGCGCCATGTCGGCGACGCCGAGCGAGCGCCAATTCCCATCGGAGTAGGGCAGCGTTACCGGCTTGCCTTGCGCCTCGCCGGTCAGCGGCAGGACGAAGACATCGCCGCCGAAATGATTGGGATCCGGCACGATCAGCGTGCCATCGGTGCCATAGACTTCGAGCGGCTTGTGCCCGTGGGCGGCGACATCGAAGCTCATGGAGATCTGCACCACAGCCCCATTCGCAAAGGACATGAGCCCCGCGACATGGGTCGGCACATGCACCGGGATCGTCTCGCCCCGGCGCGGCTCGCTGCCGATCTTCCTGATGTCCCGCACCTTGGTGGCAAAGCCCGCGACCTTCGCGACCGGGCCGAAGAGATTGACGAGATCGGTGATGTAGTACGGCCCCATGTCGAGCATCGGCCCGCCACCCGCCTCGTAGTAGAAATCCGGATTGGGATGCCATCGCTCATGGCCGGGGCACATGAAGAAAGCCGTCCCACCAATCGGCTGCCCGATCACGCCCTGGTCAATCAGCCCGCGTGCCGTCTGATGCGCGCCGCCGAGAAAGGTATCGGGCGCCGAGCCGACCCTGAGATTGAGCGACTTTGCTGTCTCGACGAGCCGCTTGCCCTCGGCAAAAGTGACGCCGAGCGGTTTCTCCGAATAGACATGTTTGCCGGCGGCAAGCGCCTTCAGACCCACATCGACATGCGCCTTGGGGATCGTCAGGTTGACGATGATGGCAATGTCGGGATCGGCATGAAGCTCATCGATGGTGCGCGCGGGCACGCCGAATTCCGCGGCCCGGCTTGCGGCGAGATCGCTGTTCAGATCGGCAATGCCGCAAACCTTGAGAATAGGAAAATGCTGGAGCGCCTTGAGATAGGCGCCTGAAATATTGCCGCATCCGATGATGCCGACGCCGACGTGCTGCATGCCTTGGAATCCTCACTCCCGGACCGGGGTCCACCTGCGATCGACGGGCAAGGACGTGTTCGTCCCTCCTCGTTGCCCGAAGATCGGCCGGCAGACTGGGTGCAAATGCGACGGAGGTCAACGCCTCATTGTATTGGATTGACCGTCTGTCGACAGGCATCTTCGCAGGCCCGGCAGGCCTCCGCACAGATCCGGCAATGGGCATGCATCTCGGCATGGCGGCCGCATTCCTCGGCGCAGGCCGCACAGGCGCGCGCGCAGGCTTCAACGAGCCCCTGCAGCACCTGCGCATTGCGCCCCGTGCGGCGGATGGCGGCCCGTCCGGTGGCAAGGCAGATATCGGCACAGTCCTCATTCAACCGGACGCACTGGCGCAGATCGGCCACCATGTCTTCTGCAAGGCAGGCATCCGCGCAGGAGATGCACGTCTGCGCACACTCGAAGCAGGCATCGATGCAGGCGATCAGCGCATCATTTGCCTCCCCATTCATCGAGGGGTGGGTTTCGATCATGGCTCGGATGGACATGGGTCTCGTCTCCTGTCTGTTTTCGGTCATGGAAGGGGAACCCGGGCGGGCGCGCAGTGTTCCACACCCCGGATCGGGGGAGGCGAGATCAGGGGCCAAAGGGAAAACCTTTCGTTAAATTTTAATGAATAGAATGGCAGGCCTGTAGCGAGGTTTTGTCATGCGTACCGCTCTCATATCCGCCCTCGGCGTCATGCTGACGCTGTCGGCCTGTGCCAAGCCGCCATCCCAGACCCGCAATGCCTGCGCGATCTTCGAGCAGCGCGACGGGCTGTTCAACAACTGGCGCCGCGCCGCCGTTGCCACCGAGCGCGAATACGGGGTCCCGGTCCCGATCCTGATGGCGACGATCTATACGGAATCGAGTTTCCGCCACAACGCCAAGCCCCCGCGCAAGATGATCCTCGGCTTCATTCCGGGCAAGCGTGCGTCTTCGGCATACGGCTATTCGCAGGCGCTTGATGGCACCTGGGAACGCTACCAGAAGGAAACCGGTCGCTGGGGTGCCCGCCGCACCGACTTCGCCGACGCCATCCGTTTCATCGGCTGGTACCACCGCGAGAGCGCGACAAAGGTCAACATCCCGCTCAACGACCCCTACAAGCTCTACCTCGCCTATCACTCCGGCCACACCGGCTATCTGCGCGGCGCCTACAACAAGCGCCCCGAGGCTCTGCGCGGTGCAAAGCGCTTCACCGACATCACCTATACCTACGCCAAGCAATTGCAGCAGTGCCCGGGCTAAGGGTGCCGGGGTCGATCAGGTCTGCACGCTAAAATGCAAAAAGCCTCCCCACCGTGACCGATGGGGAGGCTTTTTCATTCAATAGCGTAAGGATCAGTTGGCGCTCTGGATCGCCGAAATCTGCCACAGGGTGGATGGACGACGGGCAAAGGTCCAGAGCTCGACCGACTCCGCCGGCGTGTTCGGATCACCCTCGACGACTGCACCCGTCTGACGGTCGACGACATAGTCGATCGCTTCGTAGCGCATGGCAACGGTGGCATACTCCATCTTGTCCTCGGCCCAGCTTTCCGCCACGTCGCCTTGAACCAGACGGACGTCGCGCACCGTGTTCCGGACGCCCTTCGTCGCGTTCTCGCTCAATTCCTCGGCGAGATAGGACATGGCTTCAGGCGTCGTGATCCGGCGCAGCGCGCCGTAATCTTCCTCCGCATAGGCCCGCTGCATCTCCTGCAGCAATTCCTCGAAGCGCTCCAGATCGCCAGGCGTAATACCGAGTTCATCGGCCTTACCCGAACGGGCGGCAGAAGCGCTGGCGGCGGCACCGCCACCGATCTTCGGGATCTGGAAGCTCGGACGCGGCTGGTCGCCGCTCTGATTGTCGCGTGACATGCCGCCAAAGCCACCGAAGCCCGGCGCATTGCCGGCGCCGGACGCTTCAGGCTGGCGATTGGCGAACATGCGCATGGCAAAGCGGATCAGGAAGAAGATCAGCAGGCCCTGCAGGAGAAGGCCGAGGAAGCCGAAGCCGCCGCCGAAACCCGTTCCCATCAGCATGCCGAACAACCCGCCGAGAAGCAGACCGCCCATCAGACCGCCGGCAAGGCCGCCGAACAGGCCACCCGGACGTGCTGCCTGGTTGGCCGCCGTCGACTGGGCAGCACCGGGCTGTGTCGCATTGGTGCGTGGGGTCATCGTCCGCTCGATCGGAGCGGATGGCGTCGGCGCCGTGCGCGTGATCGCAGGCTGATTGAAGGTGCGCGTGCCACGGCTGCCGAAGCCGCCTGAAGCGCGACGCGCTTCGGCGAAATCGACGGCCATCAGTGTGACCATCATGCCGAGCGCGAGCGTCGCTGAAATCTTTGCGTATTGCCGCATGCGTGTTTCCTGTCCTCCTCGAAACAGTCCCGATGCCCTATGGAGGGCTTGGCTCCCATATGGAGAGAGCTCACTCTCTTTTGAAGAGTGAGCCCTGCGATTTCCATTGAATTTCAAGTGATCGGGATCAGCCATTGAGCCAGAACTTGATGATCAGTCCGATGATCGAAATGGCAAGGACCCCGCCGGCCCAGAGGCCGACGAACCACAGGAGACGGCTGGCAATGATGCGCTTGTCCATCAGTGATAGCCCTCGTCCGGATCGAGCTTGCCGCGGAAGACCCAATAGGCATAGGCCGTATAGCCGAGAATCATCGGCACGAGCACGACCGCTCCATAGAGCAGGAAGGCCAGACTTTCATCCGGCGCTGCCGCCTCCCAGATCGTGACGGAGGACGGCACGATGTAGGGATAGAAGCTGATCCCGATCCCGGCATAACCAAGCACGAAGAGCCCGAGAGCCGCAAGGAACGGCCTGGCGTCGTGCCCCGCCTTCAGCCCGGTGACGATCAGGTAGAGGCAGCCCAGCACGAGCGCGGGCACGATGATCGAGAAGATCAGGGTCGGGTAGCCGAACCACCGCTCAAAATAGATTGGCTCGAGCCAGGGGGTCCACAGGCTGAAGATGCCCATGGCGCCGACGGTGGCAAAGGACAAGGGAAGCGCCAGGGATCGGGCACGTTCAGCCAGATCGCCACTGGTCTTCATTACAAGCCATGTCGCCCCGAGAAGCGCATAGCCGATGACCAGCGCCAGGCCGGTCGCCAGCGAAAACGGGGTCAGCCAGTCCCACCAGCCCCCCGCATAGGCGCGGTTCTCGACGGGAATGCCCTGGACCAGCGCGCCGAGCGCCACCCCCTGGAAGAAGGCCGCGACGACAGAGCCACCGGTAAAGGCCCAGTTCCAGAGATACTCGGCCTTTTTTGTCCGCCAGCGATATTCGAAGGCGACGCCGCGGAATATGAGACCGAGCAACATGAGAACGATCGGGGCATAGATCGCGGGCAGGATCGTCGCATAGGCGAGCGGAAAGACGGCGAGCAGCCCTCCCCCGCCGAGCACCAGCCAGGTCTCGTTGCCGTCCCAGACGGGCGCCACCGAGTTCATCATCAGATCCTTCTCGTGCTTCTCCGGGAAGAAGGGAAAGAGGATCCCGACCCCGAGATCGAAGCCGTCAAGGATGACATAGGCGAGCACCGCAAAGGCGATGATGCCGGCCCAGATGAAGGGAAGATCAATGGGCATGTTTGCCTCCATGGTGACCGGGCTGCGCCGCCGGCGTAATGCCGGAAGAACGGATCGGGCCATCGTCGAGATCCGGCATCGGATCGTGCGGCAGGCGGCCCATCAGGCGCAGAATGTAGAAGGTGCCTGCACCGAAGACGATGAAATAGACCACGATGAAGGCGATCAGCGACGCCGCAACCGCAGGGGCCGCGATCGGCGAGATCGAATCCGCCGTCAGGAGGTGGCCATAGACCGTATAGGGCTGCCGGCCGACCTCGGTGGTGATCCAGCCGGCGAGCACGGCGACGAAGCCGGAGGGGCCCATGACGAGCGCGACACGATGCATCCAGTGGTTCTCGTAGAGCGTCCCCTTCCACCGGCACCACAAGGAAAACAGACCGACGCCGAGCATGGCGAATCCGATCGCCACCATGACGCGGAAGGACCAGAAGACGATGGCAACCGGCGGTTCCTTGTCGTCGGGGATCGTGTCGAGGCCATCAAGCGGGGCATTGAGATCATGCTTCAGGATGAGGCTCGAAAGCTTCGGGATCTGGATCGCGTAGTCGATGCGTTTCTCTTCCGTGTTCGGAATACCGAAGAGGATCAGTGGCGCGCCCTCCGGATGGCTGTCGAAATGGCCTTCCATGGCCATGACCTTGACCGGTTGATGCTCCAGCGTATTCAAGCCATGCGCATCACCGGCTGCGATCTGGATGGGGGCAACAATCGCCGCCATCCACATCGCCATCGAGAACATCACGCCCGCACGGCGTGGCGCCGTCCCCTTCAGCAGATGCCAGGCGCCGACCGCGCCGACGACAAAGGCGGTGGTGAGATAGGCGGCGATGACCATATGGGTCAGGCGATAGGGGAAGGAGGGGTTGAAGACGATCTTCCACCAGTCGACCGGCACGAACTGCCCGACATCGTTCATGGCGAAACCGTCCGGCGTCTGCATCCAGGAATTGACCGAGAGGATCCAGGTGGCCGAGATCAGCGTGCCGAAGGCAACCATCAGCGTGGCGAAGAAATGCAGACCCGGCCCGACTCGCTTGCGCCCGAAGAGCATGACGCCGAGGAAGCCGGCTTCCAGGAAGAAGGCAGTCAGCACCTCGTATCCCATCAGTGGTCCGATAACCGGTCCCGCCTTGTCGGAAAAGACCGACCAGTTGGTGCCGAACTGGTAGGACATCACGATGCCGGAGACGACCCCCATGCCGAAGGCGACCGCAAAGATCGTCTTCCAGAAGTCGAAGAGCTCCAGATAGACCTTGTCCTTTTTCCAGAGATAGAGGCCTTCGAGCACGGCGAGATAGCTCGCAAGCCCGATGGAAAAGGCGGGGAATATGATGTGGAACGATACGGTAAAGGCAAACTGTATGCGTGCCAGGAGTTGTGCGTCGAAGTTTTCGAACATGATCTGTCCTTTCCTCCTCTCCTCCCGGAGATGACGGTCATCAATTATAGCCTCGCATCGGAAAAACAATGCGACAAGCCGCCATGCGTCACATCAACGCATAGCGTTTTCCATATATTATGGAAACTGAGCCACCACCCGCAACAAACAAAGACGGCGCGGGTTTGATCCCGCGCCGTCTTTGTTGATGCATGATCGAACGTCGGTCAGTCGACGTTGAACACCAAAGGCTTGGCCTGCTTGACCGCCGGGTTGGCAATCAGCTGGTCGAGCACGGACTGATCCACCGGGCCGTCGACATAGAGAAGCGCAATCGCGTCGCCGCCTTCCTGGTCACGACCGAGCTGGAAATTCGCGATGTTAACCTTGGCATTGCCGAGCGTCGTGCCCATGAAGCCGATCATGCCGGGAACGTCGGTGTTGGAGATGTAGATCATGTTCTGACCGACATCGGCATCCATGTTGATGCCCTTGATCTGGATGAAGCGCGGCTTGCCGTCGGAGAAGACGGTGCCGGCGATCGACCGGGTCTGCTTCTCGGTCGTGACGGTGAGCTTGATGTAACCGTCGTAGACGCCTGTCTTGTCGCGCTTCACTTCCGAGACGATAACGCCCTTTTCCTTGATCATGATCGGCGCCGAAACCATGTTGACGTCGGCCACCTGCGGGCGAATGAGACCGGCCAGCAGCGCAGACGTCAGCGCCTTGGTGTTCATGCCGGAGGTCACACCGTCATAGAGGATCTCGATTTCCTTGATCGGGTTCTCGGTCATCTGGCCGGCAAAGGAGCCGAGCACGTCCGCAAGACGGATGAAGGGCTTGAGGATCGGCGCTTCCTCGGCGGTGATCGACGGCATGTTGATCGCGTTCGAGACGGCACCCTTGATGAGGTAGTCCGACATCTGCTCGGCGACCTGAAGGGCAACATTCTCCTGGGCTTCCGTGGTCGAGGCGCCGAGATGCGGCGTGCAGACGACGTTGGGCAGGCCGAAGAGCGGGCTTTCGGTTGCAGGCTCGACTTCGAAGACGTCGAAACCGGCACCGGCGACATGGCCGGACTTGATGGCATCGGCAAGGGCTGCCTCATCCACGAGACCACCACGGGCGCAGTTGATGATGCGCACGCCGGGCTTCGTCTTGGCAATGTTGTCCTTGCCGAGAATGCCGCGGGTCTTGTCGGTCATAGGCACATGCAGCGTGATGAAATCGGCGCGCGGCAGAAGCTCGTCCAGCTCGACCTTTTCGACGCCCATTTCCTGGGCACGCTCGGTCGACAGGAAGGGGTCATAGGCGATGACATGCATGCCGAGCCCGATCGCCTTCTTGCAGACGATGCCGCCGATATTGCCGGCACCGATCACGCCCAGCGTCTTGCCGGTGATCTCGACACCCATGAACTTCGACTTTTCCCACTTGCCGGCCTGGGTCGAGGCATCGGCCTGCGGCAGCTGGCGGGCAACGGCAAACATCAGGGCGATTGCGTGTTCGGCTGTTGTAATCGAGTTGCCGAAGGGCGTGTTCATCACGATGATGCCGCGCTTGGAGGCAGCCGGGATATCGACATTATCGACGCCGATGCCGGCGCGACCGATGACCTTGAGGTTGGTCGCAGCGGCGATCAGCTTTTCCGTCGCCTTGGTGGCGGAACGGATGGCGAGGCCATCATAGTTGCCGATGATTTCGGCGAGCTTTTCCTTGTCCTTGCCGAGCTTCGGCTGGAAGTCCACTTCAACGCCGCGATCACGGAAGATCTGGACGGCGGTTTCAGACAGTTCGTCGGATACGAGAACGCGAGGTGCCATGACGAGGCCTCCTTCAGAGAGTTCGTTTGAATGAGATGATGAGAATTCCGGGGCTCCGCCTCTGTGGCGGAGCCGAATTGATCAAGGATCAGGCGGCAGCCTTGGCCAGGGACGCCTTCTGCGTCTCGTAGGCGAAGGAAAGCCAGGGCATCAGCGCTTCCATGTCTGATGTCTCGATCGTCGCACCGGCCCAGATTCGAAGGCCAGCCGGCGCATCGCGGTAAGCACCGATGTCGAAGGCAACACCCTGCTTTTCAAGCGTGCTGGCAATGCCCTTGGCAAAGGCGGCCTGGGCATCCGCGTCGAGTGCTGTCACTGCGGGATCAACGATCTTGACGCAGACCGAGGTGTTGGAGCGCGTGGCATCATCAACGGCCAGATTGGCGATCCAGTCGTTCTTTTCGATAAAGTCGAAGATCACCTTGGCGTTCGCATCGGCACGGGCGATCAGCGCTTTGAGGCCGCCCAGCGACTTTGCCCACTTCAGCGCATCGACATAGTCCTCGACGCAGAGCATCGAGGGCGTGTTGATCGTCTCGCCGACGAAAATGCCTTCGATCAGCTTGCCGCCCGAGGTCATGCGGAAGATTTTCGGCAGAGGCCATGCCGGCACATAGGTCGTCAGGCGCTCGACAGCGCGCGGGGAAAGGATGATCACGCCGTGACCGCCCTCACCGCCCAGAACCTTCTGCCAGGAGAAGGTCGTGACATCGAGCTTGGAGAAATCCAGATCCTGCGCGAAAGCCGCGGAAGTGGCGTCGCAAATGGTCAGGCCCTTGCGGTCAGCCGGGATGAAGTCGGCGTTCGGAACGCGGACGCCCGAGGTCGTGCCGTTCCAGGTGAAGACGACGTCGCGGTCGAAATCGACAGCGGCGAGATCCGGCAGCAGGCCGTAATCGGCATTGAACTTGCGGACATCGGCGAGCTTCAGCTGCTTCACCACATCGGTGACCCAGCCAGCGCCAAAGCTTTCCCAGGAAAGCATGTCGACGCCACGTTCGCCGAGCAGCGACCACATGGCCATTTCGACGGCACCGGTGTCGGAGGCCGGAACAATGCCGATGCGGTAGTCAGCGGGCACGTTCAGAATTTCGCGGGTAAGGTCGATGGCCAGCTTCAGCTTTTCCTTGCCGACCTTGGCGCGGTGCGAACGACCGAGCGGGGCATCGGAAAGCGCATCGAGCGACCAACCGGGGCGCTTCGAACATGGGCCAGACGAAAAATGAGAGTTTGCCGGACGCGCGGCAGGGGCGATCACATCAGCCATATAGATACCCTTCCAGGTAATTAGCCTCTCGTTGGGGAGAGGTGTCCCGCCGTCGGAACTACTCTTGTCGGGCATGTCAGTCAAGCCGGCTCGCGTCGCGAAATGCCAAATTTTTGTTCCCTCCGCGCCCTGGGCAGCGAAAGAGCAGAACGCAAAAGGGCCGCCCGAAGGCGACCCTGTGCTCAATCTCGGAAGAGAGATTACTTGTAGACCGGCAGTTCGACTGGCGGTTCGTAGGCAACAGGAGTTTCGCAACCACCGAAGACATAACGGGCACCGGCATGGACGCTGTGGCTGTAGAAGCCCTTGTCGTAGCCTGGGCCGCCATTCGAGGCGTAGCCGAACATATCGCCACCCATGGTGTGGCGGAAGCGATAGCCGAGGTCAGCCTTGACGTTGCAGGTCACGTCGATCGAGGCGCCGGCCATGAGCTGGTAGGCGAAACGCCAGCTGCCCTTGCCGCCATGTTCAACGGTGGGATCGCAGTTCGATGGATCACCGGTTTCGCATGACGTGTTGCGCAGCTTGTCCCACTTCACATAGGAGCCACCAATACCGCCGCCGACATAAGGCGTGAAGTACGCGTAGGTTCCGAGGTCGACATAGGCGTTGGCCATCAGTGTGTAAGCCTTCAAGGCAGCGACGTCTGCAGAGGTACAAGCGACAGCAACACCGCAAGAGCCCGTCGTCGAGCCCTTGAAGTCAGACTTGAACATGTAGTCGAAAGTCAGGTCGGTGCGCAGATGGCTGTTGACCTGGTAACCGACACCGGCGCCAACCCAAAAGCTGTCCTTGATCGACGAGGTCGTGAAACTGGCTTCGTCGGCATTGGAGCCCTGGAAGAATTTGGCGCCGCGCAGTTTGTTGAAATTGTAACCGAGGTCACCGCGCAGGTACCAGCCGGACGTTTCGGCGACGGCAACTTCCGGCGCGTCGATGTAAGCCGGCTGCGGCTCGGGCTGATAAACGTCTGCGGCATAGGCGGCCGAGCTGGCGAGCAGCGCAGCCGCTGCCACGGTAAGAATGGTTTTGGTCATGACAGGATACTCCAAAGTCCCAGCGTTGTCGCGTCAGGCCGTCTCAAGCCAGACATCCTGAATTGAGACAAATAATGGAGCGGAAAGGTTAAGTTGCGATTAACTACAGATCTTAACTCTAACCCTTATCCAATTGCTTACCTTGATACTTGTGTCGAACTGAACAAAAGCGAAAGGCGCGGCTCCCGAAAGAGCCGCGCCTTGCATCTATTCGCTGCGGTCGTCTCGCCTCAGGCGGCGTGACGGGAAACCGGTGGGCGAACTGTCTCCAGATTGAACTGCCCCAATTGCTGATCCATTTCACGAGCCTCGCCTGCCAGCCTGTGGATCGCCGCGGTCGTCTCCTCGACCATGGCCGCATTCTGCTGGGTCATGGCGTCCAGCTGGTTCACCGAGGAATTGATGTCGACCAGGGTCTGCGCTTCCTCGCGAGTGGATTCCATGATCTCGCCGATATGGCTGTTGATCGACAGAACATGCGAACCGATGCCATCGAGGGCATTGCCCGCCTTTTCGACAAGCTTGACGCCGTGATCGACTTCGCCGCGTGACTTGGTAAGCAGGTTGGCGATCTCCTTGGCCGCACTCGACGAACGCTGCGCGAGTTCGCGCACTTCCTGAGCGACCACGGCAAAGCCCTTGCCGCTCTCGCCTGCACGCGCAGCCTCCACCCCGGCATTCAGGGCCAGCAGATTGGTCTGGAAGGCGATCTCGTCAATGACGGAGACGATCTTGTTGATTTCCTGCGAGGATCCCTGGATCGCCTCCATGGCGGCGATCGTGTCACGCATGATCAGCCCGGACGTCGCCGTGTCGTCCTTGGCGGCACGTGCGATACGTTCCGCCTCCTCGGCGCGGGCAATCTGCGTCTGCACCGCGACGGTGATTTCCTGGATCGCAGAGGCCGCCTGCGAGATGGCTGCGGCCTGGCGCTCCGTGCGTTCGGCGAGCTGGTCTGCCCCTGCCCGCATCTCCTCGGATCCCTCGCGCACCGCCACCGAATTGCCACCGATACCGCCGAGCGTCGTGCTCAGGGTTTCGATCGCCTTGTTGAAATTGGAACGCAATCCCTCGAGATCCGCTGGGAAACCGCGCTCGATCCGGAAGGCCAGATCGCCGGCGGCAAGCCTGTCCAGCCCGTGGTCCAGCGTTTCGACGACCTCCTGCAAGGTCCGGGCCTCGCTGTCACGTTCCGCCATCCGCTGCCGGCGCTCTTCATCGGCGCGCGCCCGCTCTTCACGACGCTCGGCGGAAAGCCGTTGCTGTTCGATCAGGCCGAGCCGGAAGCGTTCCAGCGCCCGGGCCATGCTGCCGATCTCGTCCTGCCGCTGCTGATTTTCCACCGGCTGCTCGATTTCTCCATCCGCGACGGCACCGGTGAAGGCGACGAGGCGATCGAGCGGGGCAAACAGGCGCCGCGTGAAGATCCAGGTTGCGACGGCGAGCACCACCAGCGCAACCAGCCCGGTCAGGAACAGCGTGGCCGCGATGCTCAGCGAACCGGCTTCCAATTCGGCCGTGGTCAGGCTCTCCGTCACGACGAAATCCTGGCCCGCGAAAGTGATCCGTCGCCCATAGACGACTGCGGGGCCCTCCGGGCGCTGGCTCGACTGCACGGCGACCCCATCACCCGAAATCGGGAAATCGGCACGCACATCGACAAGTTTGCCTGCATCATCGAGTGCAATCCCGGCACCAGAACCCGACAGGATCGACGCCCTCTGACTGCTGCCGGCAATGATCCCCTTGGACAGAAGATTGGCGAAAACCTCGGGCTGGACCTGAAACATCAGGCTGCCCTTGTAGCCCCCGAGCTTGACCAGGGGCACGGCAAAATAGATGTCCGGCGCGGTGGCATCCGAACCCACGGCAAGGCCGGAGAAATTCACGCCGACGACGTCGTCCACGGCATTTGCAGCCGCTTCAGCCGACTGCTGGTAAACGCGTCCGAGACCCGTCGCAGCCCAATTCCCTTGTTTCAGGTTCTCTCCGAAGGCCGGACCTTTTCGGAACGAATAGATGACGTTGCCGTTCTGGTCGGCGATCAGCATGTCGAGGAAAGCCGTGCCGGCCAAATAGGCGCCGACCTGCGTCTGGGTCGTTTCATGGGTCGAATAGTAAAAGCCACTCGGTCCCTCGGGCTTGATCAGTTTCTCGCGCTCCCCGACGGGGTGCGGATTTTCGGAAACAAACACACGCTGCAATTCGGCTTTCGCGTCACCGCTGCTCTTGGTGATGGTGTTCCATCCGCTCTTCAGTCCGGTCATGGACTGCTGCAGAGTCTCGATCTTGGCAATCGAGGCTGCCTGGTTCTGAAGCGAGCCCAGCTTCTCGATCAGGAGGTCTCCCCGAAAGGTCAGCGTGCTGGTCATCGCCTTTTCCGTCTGCTCTCCGAAAAGCGCGCTGGAACCCCGATAGGCGAAGATGTTGAGAAGCGCGACGGAGAGGAACGTCAGCAAGAGAAAGACGGCGATGAGTTTGAAGGAAAGCGAATGAATGCGAGCGGTCATGATTGTTGTCCCCTGAGCCGACACGTAGCGGCCGGCACCACCAGGATCAGTCCACCGAACCGAATTCGACGGACTTCCCCATTTTTATACTGAGACAATCAACCCAAAGCGCTTAATCACCGGTAAAAGATCGGGGGCGAAACCCCACATTCCATCAACCCACAATCCATCGGATTGTCATGCGGGCTGGGAAGCCCGCTGAGCAAGGCCCGCAAAGAGCTCGACAGAACGGATCCGCGCCTGAAGGTCGTGGATCGGCGTGGAGACGATGATCTCGTCGGGCCTGACATCCGCGATGAAGCGCGAGAGCTTGTCCGCAGCAGTCTCGGGCGATCCCACGATCGCATAGCGCAGCGTATGCTCCACACCGATGCGCTCGATTTCACTCCAGACCCCTTCCATCGTCTCGACAGGCCGCGGGAACGAGCGGCGGATGTCGCGACGCAGATTGACGAACTGCTGCTGTGCCGAGGTGAAGAGACGGCCGGCCTCGCGATCCGTCTCGGCAATGGCCGCCATCGTGCCGACCATCACATAAGGCTTCTGCAGGCCGGCCGAGGGCTGAAAGCGTTCCCGGTAGATTTCGACAGCATCAAGCAATTGATCGGGGGCGAAATGCGATGCGAAGGCGTAAGGCAGGCCCAGTGCTGCAGACAGATGCGCGCTGTAGAGGCTGGAGCCGAGCAGCCAGATCGGGACATGGCTGTTCATGCCGGGAACGGCGATCAGGCCGCCTTCGTCATCCGGCGCTCCCAACAGCCGCTGCAGTTCGAGGATGTCGTGGGGGAAGCTCTCCGCCCCCGCTTCCATGTTGCGGCGCAGGGCCCGGGCGGTGCGCATGTCCGTGCCCGGCGCGCGACCGAGGCCAAGCTCGACCCGACCGGGATAAAGCGCCTCCAGCGTTCCAAACTGTTCGGCGATGACCAGCGGCGAGTGGTTCGGCAGCATGATCCCGCCGGATCCCACCCGAATGCTCTGCGTCCCGGCCGCCACATGCGAAATGACCAGTGCCGTCGCCGCGCTGGCAATGCCCGGCATTCCGTGGTGTTCGGCGAGCCAGAAACGGCGATACCCGTTCTTTTCCGCCACCTGAGCCAGGCTGCGCGAGGCGTCCAGGGCTTCCCGGACAGAATGTCCGTCGGCGACGGGAGAGAGATCGAGTATGGAAAACGGTATCATGACAACGGCCCTGTTCGGAGTACCCCTTTCATGTAGTCAGGCCTCGCAGTGGTCCCAAGAGGGGAAGCCAACAAATCGCAATCACTTCGCCTGTTTTCGTTTTGTTCACATTTCGCTGGCACATCTGCCCCAGACTGCATTAGGGTTTCTCATGACTTCCGCGATTCGCATTATCGGCATAGACCCCGGACTCCGCCGCTGCGGCTGGGGCGTCATCGAGACGATCGGCAATTCGCTGCGTTTCGTTGCATCGGGCACTGTGACCTCCGACGGCGACATGGATCTCGCCTCCCGACTTTGCCAGCTGCATGACGGGCTCTCCGAGGTCGTGCATGCCTACACGCCGGACGAAGCCGCCGTCGAACAGACCTTCGTCAACAAGGATGCGGTTGCCACGCTGAAGCTTGGCCAGGCCCGCGGCATCGCCATGCTGGTACCCGCCCGCGCCGGCCTGCCGGTTGCGGAATACGCTCCCAATGCGGTCAAAAAGGCCGTCATCGGCGTCGGTCATGGCGAAAAGGCGCAGATCCACATGATGCTGAAGATCCTGATGCCCAAGGCCGAATTCAAGGGCAACGACGCCGCCGACGCGCTCGCCATCGCCATCTGCCACGCCCACAATCGCGGCGGCGACCGCATGCGCAAGGTGCTGACCCGCGCCTGATTTGTTCTTGACTTGTTCCGATGGCGACCGTAAGTAAGACTTATGAGGTATTACCATGCGCGTTACCGAAAAAGGTCAGGTCACAATCCCCAAAGAGATCCGCGATCGACTGGGCATCAAGCCGGGGTCGAATGTGGAATTCGTTGTTGCCGATAAAGGCGTCATGCTGGTCAAGAATGGCGATGCGACGGATGCATTCGAGGATTTCGATGCGTGGGCGCGGAGTGTCGAGGGGACATTCGACACGAATGGAATGACAGCAGACAACTACATTGATTGGCTGCGAGGACCGCGTGATGACCTCGACCGTCATTGACACCCATGCGCTGATCGATGTGCTGGGGCCGGGAAGCGAGACGCGCTCCTGGTCGCTAGATGCAATGAAGCGATGCTTCCATGAAGGCCCACTGGTGATAAACCCGATCATCTGGTCAGAGCTTGCCGCCTCCCCCTTGAGCGAGCAGCAACTCAGCCATGCACTCGATTGGCTCGATCTGAAGAGGGAGCCGATCTCCTACGACGTGGCGTTCCGCGCGGGTAAGGCACACCTTCTGTATCGAAGGAACGGCGGCCAGCGGGAACACACCCTCCCGGACTTCCTGATCGGGGCGCATGCTGCCGTCCGGTCTCACCGTTTGCTGACGCGGGATGCTGCGCGCTATCGAAGCTACTTCCCCGACCTCGACATCATCTCCCCCGAAACCCACCCCCTGTAATGCGACGGACGCTCCCATGATCGGCAAACTCAAAGGCACCATCGACGAAATCGGCGACGACTATGTGCTCGTCGATGTCCACGGCGTCTGCTACATCGCCCACTGCTCCTCGCGCACCCTCGGCCGGATCGGCTCGGCGGGCGAGGCAGTTGTTCTCTTCATCGAGACCTATGTGCGCGAAGACCAGCTGAAGCTCTTCGGCTTCATGAGCGCACTGGAGCGGGAATGGTTCAACCTCCTGCAAAGCGTTCAGGGCGTCGGCGCCAGGGTGGCGCTGGCCGTCCTTTCCACCCTCACGCCGTCAGAACTGGCCAATGCAATTGCCCTGCAGGACAAGGCGGCGATCTCCCGCGCCCCCGGCGTCGGTCCGAAGGTGGCCCTGCGCCTCGTCACCGAATTGAAAAACAAGGCGCCTGCCTTTGCCGGCGAGGCCTCGGCCAATATCGGCCTGAAGCAGGAACTTGGTGAGGGCGTGGCTTCGGCCCCGGTCGCCGACGCAGTCTCGGCGCTGACCAATCTTGGCTATTCCCGCGATCAGGCGGCCAATGCCGTGGCAGCGGCCTTGAAGAACGGCGGCGAAGGAGCCGACAGCGCCAAGCTGATCCGGCTAGGCCTGAAAGAGTTGTCGCGGTGAGAACTGTTCCGCAGCAGCAATGTCGCTATAAGAAAAAGAAGCAGCCCGGCCCGATCCGCATGGAACTCCTCGCATGACCGCTGACAACCCGATCCTGACCCCGGAAAAACGCGGCGAAGACCTGGACGCCGCACTCCGCCCGCAGACGCTCGACGACTTCACCGGGCAGGCGGAGGCCCGCGCCAATCTGAAGATCTTCATCGAGGCGGCGAAGAACCGCGGCGAGGCGCTGGATCACGTGCTCTTCGTCGGCCCGCCAGGGCTGGGTAAAACCACGCTCGCCCAGATCATGGCGAAGGAACTCGGCGTCAACTTCCGCTCGACATCGGGCCCCGTCATCGCCAAGGCCGGCGATCTTGCGGCCCTCCTCACCAATCTCGAGGAGCGCGACGTGCTCTTCATCGACGAAATCCATCGCTTGAGCCCCGCGGTGGAGGAAATCCTCTATCCGGCCATGGAGGATTTCCAGCTCGACCTGATCATCGGCGAAGGCCCGGCTGCCCGTTCGGTGAAGATCGACCTGTCGAAATTCACCCTGGTTGCCGCGACCACCCGTCTCGGCCTGCTGACCACCCCGCTGCGCGACCGCTTCGGCATTCCGGTACGTCTGAATTTCTATACCGTCGAGGAACTGGAATCGATCGTCCGCCGTGGCGCCCGCCTGCTCAATCTTCCGATGACCGAGGACGGCGCCCGCGAAGTCGCCCGCCGCGCCCGTGGCACGCCACGCATCGCCGGCCGGCTGTTGCGACGTGTGCGTGACTTCGCCGAAGTCGCGCGTGCCGAAGCCGTCACCCGCCAGATCGCGGACGAGGCACTGACACGCCTCAACGTCGACAATATGGGCCTCGACCAACTCGACATGCGCTATCTCTCGATGATCGCGGTGAATTTCGGCGGTGGACCGGTCGGCATCGAAACGATTGCTGCGGGCCTCTCGGAGCCGCGCGACGCCATCGAGGACATCATCGAGCCCTACATGATCCAGCAGGGTTTCATCCAGCGCACCCCGCGCGGCCGTGTTTTGACCGCAAACGCCTGGAAGCATCTGGGGATGCAGCCGCCCAAGGATCTGGAAGCTGCCCAATTCCGGCTGACGCTCGAGGACGAATGAGACCGTGTCCAAACGCACTCTGATCACCATCAAGGATGGCCAACGGCGCTTCAACCACCGCATCGCCGGGCTCGCCTTCCGCGACGGTCATGTGCTGGTGCACCGCGCGATCCACGAGACCTTCTGGACCTTCCCGGGTGGACGGGCGGAGATCGGTGAGACCTCGGCGGAAACCCTCATGCGTGAAATGCAGGAGGAACTCGGTGTCGACGCCGTAATCGGCCCCCTGCTCTGGATCGTCGAGAACTTTTTCGACTACGAGGGCAAAGCCTGGCATGAACTCGGCCTGTACTACCGCATGGAGGTCCCGGACCACTTCCCCTTCCATCCGTCCGACATCATCCATCGCAACGAAGACGGCAAGAACAGCCTTGAGTTCAAATGGGTCCCGGCAACGCGGGAAGCACTGATCGCCCTCGACATCCCGCCCTATTTCATTGCCGACGAGATCGAGGCCCTGCCGGCCTCGCCGAAGCATATCGTCTGGCACGATGGAGATCTGGACGACAAATGACCGACCCGCGCCGCAGCTTCATCAAACTTGCCTACAACAACAGGCTCGCCAATGAACGGCTGCACGAAGCGGTCTCCATGCTCCAGCCGGGCGAATTCGAAGCACCACGCACCGGCTTCTTTCCCTCGATCCAGGCGAGCCTCAATCACATCCTGGTCATTGACTGGTTCTACGTGGATGCCCTCGAAGGCGGCAGACTGGGACCGAAAGCCTGGGCCAATGAAATCCCGTTCCCCCATCCTGAAGGACTGCGTGAGGCGCAGGCGGCCGTGGATCAGCGGCTCCTGAACTTCTGTCTCTCGCTCGACATTGACGCCCTGGCGAGCGAGGTTCAGATCCACAGGGGCACCCGCGTTCAAACCGAACGCGTGGACGATGTCTTGAACCATCTCTTCCAGCATCAGACGCATCATCGGGGCCAGGTCCACGCGATGCTGTCCGGCACCAGCGTCGCACCTCCGCAGCTGGACGAGTTCATCGTCTCTGACGACGCTGCTTCTCGGGCAGCAGAAATGCAGCACCTTTCGATCACCGAAGCCGACCTGATGTTGCTGGACAGATCGGCCTGACTTCGGATAGCCACCGGATTTCGGCACAGAAGACTGATTGGCAGGACAAGGCAGGATCAGGCATGACGACCCACAATCACCCGCTGGCGGGCGAAATCATCGACGGCGTGCACCACCTCATCCAGCGCGTCTATTACGAGGACACCGACTTTTCCGGCGCCGTTTACCATGCCCGCTACCTCCACTTCATGGAGCGCGCCCGCACCGATTATCTGCGCTGCCTCGGGGTCGAGCAGTCGAACCTGTTTGCGAGCTCGGACGAAGGCCTCGCCTTCATGGTTCATCGCATGGAGATCGACTTCAAGGCTCCTGCCCGGATGGATGATGTTGTCAGGGTTCTCACCCGCACGGAGAAGGCTGGTGGCGCCAAGATGATCCTTGAGCAGGAAATCCGCCGTGGCGAGCAATTGCTGATCGCGGCAAGGGTGATCATCGCCGTCGTCAATCGCAACGGCAGGCCCCGTCGCCTTCCGGACGATCTCGCCAGACAGTTCCTTGCCTGAGTTCACAAAGCCCGGATCAAGGCCTCGGTAACGCCTTTTTAACCTTAATAGGGTCTTACTCCGAGCCTGGAAGATTGTGCAATGCACGCCTTCCTTTGACCAAATTTTCATCCCAGAAGCACTCTGGGAGCTAAGGCGGGAAAAGGGTTTCGGCGGCTGCGACCGCGCAAGTTTTCCACCAGTTGAGCTCATGTCGCCGCCCGGTCCAACCCACCGGGCGTTTGGATTTCGGGGAATTTTAGGCGATGGAACAAGTTGGAATGGCTGCAGCGACCCATGATGTGAGCCTTTGGGGCCTCTTCATGCAGGCGGGCTTCATCGTCAAGCTCGTGATGATCGGCCTGATGG
Source organism: Peteryoungia algae (assembly GCF_030369675.1). NCBI lineage: Bacteria > Pseudomonadati > Pseudomonadota > Alphaproteobacteria > Hyphomicrobiales > Rhizobiaceae > Peteryoungia > Peteryoungia algae. Next base: position 1,842,345 of record NZ_CP128477.1, read on the forward strand.
GCGCCTCTGTCTGGACCTGGGCCATCGTCATCGACAAGTATTTGAGCTACGCTCGCGCCCGCCGCCAGTTCGACCAGTTCGAACAGGTCTTCTGGTCGGGCCAGTCCCTGGAAGAACTCTATCGCACACTCGCCGAGCGCAACAATACGGGCCTCGCGGCGATCTTTGTCGCTGCCATGCGCGAATGGAAGAAGAGCTTCGAACGCGGAGCCCGCTCGCCGATTGGCCTCCAGATGCGCATCGACCGCGCCATGGACGTCACCATGTCGCGCGAATCGGAAGCGCTCGAGTCGCGTCTCTCTTCGCTTGCCACCATCGGTTCGGCCGGCCCGTTCATCGGCCTGTTCGGCACTGTCATCGGCATCATGACCTCGTTCCAGGCGATCGCCGGCTCGAACAATGCAAGCCTTGCAGTCGTCGCCCCCGGCATTGCCGAAGCACTGCTCGCAACGGCCATCGGCCTGGTCGCCGCTATTCCCGCCGTCATCGCCTACAACAAGTTCTCCGGTGAAGCAGGCAAGCTGGGCGCGCGCATGGAAGGATTCGCAGACGAATTTTCCGCCATCCTCTCGCGTCAGATCGATGAAAAGCTGCAGCCCCGCCAGGCTGCCCAGTAAGGGCTGAGGAGCAGGAGACGCATCATGGGCATGTCGATCGGATCGGGAAGCAAGGGCGGCGGACGCCGCGGACGTCGGGGCAGCAGGAAAGCCCTCGTCAGCGAGATCAACGTCACACCTTTCGTCGATGTCGTGCTCGTGCTGCTGATCATCTTCATGGTCGCCGCGCCGATGATGACCGTCGGCGTACCGATCGACCTGCCGCAGACCCAGGCCGGAGCGATGACCAGCGAAAATCAGCCGATCACCGTTTCGGTCAATCCGGAAGGTGAGATCTATCTGCAGGAGACCGCGATCCCGATCGAGGAAGTCGTGCCCAAGCTGCAGGCGATCGCCACCACCGGCTACAATGAACGCATTTTTGTGCGGGCCGACACCGCCGCCACCTATGGCATCGTCATGCAGGTCATGGCGCGGATCTCATCCGCCGGTTTCACCAATATCGGTCTCGTGACCTTGCAGGAACAGCAGAACTGATCGGACGGACATGAAGGGCAGCCTCTTCACATCCAGCTTTCTGCATGGACTGGTGCTCACCGCAGCACTGGTCAGCCTAGGCGCGCCCGAAAAGCTCGAAATCGCACCGATGGAAAGCCTGCCGGTCGACATCGTCCCGATCGAGGAATTCACCCAGATCCAGAAGGGCTCGAAAGACGCACCGATGGCGGAGAAATCCGCACCCGTGCCCACCAAGAAACCTGCGATCGCCGAGCCTGCCGAGAATGTCGGAGACAACGAGGTGGACCTGAAGGCTCCGCCGACACCGTCGAAGCGACCGGTCGAACAGGAAGTGGCCGCAGCCCCGGAAAAAGTCGAGACGCCGGCACCGACGCCTGATGCCAAGCCGAACGAGGTGAAGGAAGTCGTCAAGGAAGAGACGGCACCGCCACCCGAACCGGAGCCGCAGCCCGCGGAACCCGCACCGGCGGAGGCAAAGCCTGCGGAACCCGTCCCTGCAGAAACGGCGGTTGCGGAAGAAATCCCGCTGCCCGAAAATGCACCCGTACCGCCCTCGCGGCCGGAGCCGGAAATCGCCAAGCCCGTCGAGAAGAAGCCGGAACCGAAGGCAACCGCCAAGGCGGATGCCAAGCAGGACACCAAGACCCGCGAGACCGCGAAATCGAAGCCGCAGATGGAAAGCGATTTCAACGCCGACGAAGTGGCAGCCCTTCTCAACAAGACGGATGCGGCCGGCGGTGGCGCGAAGCGTTCCACCGATCCCGAAGCCTTGGGCGGCAAGACCGATACCGGCGGCTCGACACTCAGTCAGAGCGAGATGGATGCATTGCGCGGCGTCATCCAGCAGAACTGGCTGATCACGCCGGGCATGGCGGACGCGGCCGATGTCCGTGTCCGCGTCACCTTCCGCCTCGACCAGAGCGGTGCTCTGGTCGGCGACCCCGAAGCGACTGCAACCGGCGGCTCACCCTCGGCGCAGCAGGTCCTCATGAGCGGCGCCGTGCGCGCCGTTCGCAAGTCCGCCCCGTTCACCAATCTTCCCCCGGACAAATATGACGCATGGTCTGAAGTTGTCGTCAATTTCGACCCCAGCGAACTGATGTAAGAGCTGAAAGGCTTGGTAAGAATGAAAACTCTCCTCCTCCGACTTCTGCTGGTCTGTGCCGGCATCGCAGGTGCCTATGTTGGCCCCGCAAGCGCTGCCGTCGAAATCAACATCAACCGCGGCAACGTGCAGCCCCTGCCGATTGCCATCACCGACTTCATCTCGGCTGATGGGATAGGCGCCCAGATTTCTGCCGTGATCGAGGCCGACCTCAAGCGCTCCGGTCTCTTCGCGCCGGTCAGCCGCGCCGCATTCATCGAGAAGGTGCAGAACCCTGACCAGCCGCCGCGCTTCGAGGACTGGAAGGTCCTTAAAGCCGAAGCCCTGGTGGTCGGCCGTATCGTGCGCGAACCCGATGGTCGCCTGCGCGCCGAATTCCGCCTCTGGGATACCTTTGCGGGCCAGCAGATGATGGGCCAGCAGTTCTTCACCGATCCGAAGAACTGGCGCCGCGTCGCCCATATGATCGCTGACGCCATCTATGAGCGGATCACCGGTGAGAAGGGTTACTTCGACACACGCATCGTCTTTGTTTCGGAAAGCGGACCCAAGATCGACCGCAAGCGCCAGCTTGCGATCATGGACCAGGACGGCGAGAACGTGCGCATGCTGACCAACAGCAACGACATCGTCCTCACGCCCCGCTTCTCGCCGAGCCGCCAGGAAATCACCTACATGTCCTTCGAGGGCCAGCAGCCGCGGGTCTTCCTGCTGCAACTGGAAACGGGCTCTCGCGAGGTGGTCGGCAACTTCCCCGGCATGACCTTTGCGCCCCGCTTCTCGCCGGATGGCCAGCGGGTCATCATGAGCCTGCAGCAGGACGGCAATGCCAACATCTACACGATGGATTTGCGCTCGCGAACGACAACGCGTCTCACGTCCACCGCTGCGATCGACACCTCGCCCTCCTATTCGCCTGACGGTAGCCAGATCGTCTTCGAGAGTGACCGTGGTGGCCGCCAGCAGCTCTATGTCATGGGTGCCGATGGTTCCGGCCAGCGCCGCATCTCGTTTGGCGACGGCTCCTACTCCACGCCGGTCTGGTCACCGCGCGGCGATCTGATTGCCTTCACCAAGCAGTCCGGTGGCAAATTCTCGATCGGTGTGATGAAGACGGACGGCTCCGGCGAGCGCATCCTGACGACGGGCTTCCACAACGAGGGGCCGACCTGGGCGCCGAATGGCCGCGTGCTGATGTTCTTCCGCCAGAACTCCGGCGCCGGTGGCCCGCAGCTCTATTCGATCGACCTCTCCGGCTACAACGAGCAATTGGTGAAGACCCCGACCTTCGCCTCCGACCCGGCCTGGTCGCCGCTAATGGATTGATGACGGCAAAGGGGCGCAATTGCGCCTCTTTCTTGCCGCAAACCGTCTGCATTCGACCCGTTCACTACGTGATTTGACAGTTTCTTAACCATGATTGTTGGAGCCCGGTTAACCGCGATTGGTTAAGGTCAGGCAACCCTAACAAAGAATTCAAGGAGACCGGCGATGAGCCGAATTCATTCCCCGGCCACGAGCCGTCTGCAGAAAATGGCAACCAACCCGGCCATGATCGCCTTCGCCATGGCTCTGGCCCTCGCAGGCTGCGCGAACAAGAAGAACCTGCCGAACAGCGCGGGTGAACTCGGCCTCGGCGCCGGCGCCGGTGCGGCCACCCCGGGCTCTGCCCAGGACTTCACCGTCAATGTCGGCGACCGCATCTTCTTCGACACCGACTCGACCTCGATCCGTGCCGACGCCGCTCAGACGCTCGACCGTCAGGCCCAGTGGCTGCAGCGTTACCCGAACTACGCAATCACCATCGAAGGCCATGCCGACGAACGCGGCACGCGCGAATACAACCTGGCGCTCGGCGCACGCCGTGCAGCCGCCACCCGCGACTACCTCGCCCAGCGCGGTGTCCCGGCCCAGCGCCTGAAGACCATTTCCTACGGCAAGGAACGCCCGGTCGCCGTCTGCGACGACATTTCCTGCTGGTCTCAGAACCGCCGTGCCGTCACCGTTCTCGGTGGCGCCGGCATGTGATCCGGATAGACCCGCGATCACCAGAGCTTGAAGGCGGCCCCAGGGCCGCCTTTTACTTTTCTCCTTACTTTGGCCGAACTTGGTTGCTTTTTGCAGGCAATTGGGAAAACTCCTGTCGGCGCTGGTTCGGCGCAATTCGTCGCGAATACAGGAAAAGGAACATGAACAAACTTGTGATGGCCGCTCTGCTAACGACGGCCACGCTGACGGGACTGCATGGCAGCGCAAGCGCATTCCAGCTGTTTCCGAACGTGCAGCTCGGCCAGAAGAATGCGCCCGGGCACTCGCGGAAGGCCGAGGTCCAACTGGCCCAGGTCACGGATCCGACCTTGCGCGTCCAGCAGCTCGAGGAAGAGATCCGCGCCCTGAACGGCCGGATCGAGGAAATGAGCTTCCAGCTTCTGCAGATGCAGGAAACCATCCGCAAGCAACAGGAAGACAACGAGTTCCGCTTCCAGGATCTTGAGAAGAAGAGTGGCTCGCTGACCCGTCCCGTGACCGGTGGCGAGCAGCAGGACTCGGTTGCCGAGATCATCACCGAAACCCCGGACGTCGGCGCAATCGCCGACGCTTCCGGCGCCGGCCAGGCACCCGGAACAGCCCCCGGTGAACAAACGCTCGGATCGATTGCTCTCGACGAAAGCGGCTTGCCAGCCACAGCGACGCTGAACCCGGATGCTCTGGACAATGGCTCGGGCGCCCTGCCCGGCGTCGACACCGGCGTGACGGCCACCGCACCAGCTGCCCCCCAGCAGACCGCCTCGCTGAATTCCGAAGGCGACGTCTACCAGGTTGCCTATGCGCATGTTCTATCCGGCGACTACAGCCTGGCTGAAAGCGAATTCCGCGACTTCATTGCGGCCTATCCGAGCAGCGCGAAGATCGCGGATGCCCATTTCTGGCTGGGCGAAGCGCTCTACTCCCAGGGCAATTTCAACGAGGCGGCCAAGACGTTCCTCAATGCCCATCAGACCTACAATGCGTCTCCCAAGGCACCCGAAATGCTTCTGAAGCTCGGCATGTCGCTCGCCGCGCTCGAAAACACCGAGACCGCTTGCGCCACCTTGCGCGAGGTCTCCAAACGCTATCCCAAGGCTTCCCGCGCCGTCGTCTCCAAGGTCGCGAGTGAGCAGAAGCGCCTCAGCTGCTGATGGCCGCTCCGCTCGCGGCAGGCTGTTCCCTGCCCGAACTTTCGCCCGAAGCGGCGATCAACCATTTTCTCCACACACTCCGCCGCCCGACACGTCTCCTGATCGGCATTTCCGGCGGCAGCGATTCGACCGGATTGCTGGTCACATTGGTAAGGGCCATTGCCGGGAACGGCTTTGCACACAGCCATACGCTGACCGCCGCCACCATCGATCATGGTCTGAGGCCCGCTTCGGCCGAAGAAGCCCGGCAAGTCTCCAAACTCTGTGAACATCTCGGCATTCCGCATCGGATCCTGCAGTGGACCGGCGAGAAGCCCGCAACCGGCCTGTCCGCTGCAGCCCGCCTCGCACGCTACCGATTGCTCTCAGACGCGGCGGCCTCCCTGGGGGCAGATGCGATCGTCACCGGACATACATTGGACGACCAGATCGAGACAGTCGCCATGCGGTCGGGCCGCTCGGCGAGCGACGCTCCTGGCCTGGCGGGCATGGCCCAGGCGACGCTGTATGCGGGCCGTCACTGGATCCTCCGGCCCTTCCTGCACACACGCCGAAACGCGATCCGCGACCATCTGCACGCCCAGAACATTGGCTGGATCGACGACCCCAGCAACGAGGACCCGCGCTACGAGCGGGTCCGGATCCGCCAGTCCGCGCCCGACACCGATCCGGAAATGATCGTCCGGGCCGGACACCGGCGCGAAACGCTGTCGGCAGAAGCCGCCGCCTGGCTGAGCGGACACATGGCGGCAATGCCGGGACCGGTCGCGATCATTTCACAGTTACATGATGGCCTCACCCCCACCGACGCGCGGGATCATGCGCTCGCCGCCCTTATCGCCGTGCTCGGGGGCAAGCCTCACCGCCCCGCAGCTGCGAGCCTTGCCCGGCTCTGCGCAGCATTGGACGATGGCTCCGATTTCCGCCTGACACTATCGGGCACACTGGCACTCCGCCGCCGCAACCAGCTCTTCCTGCTCCGCGAAAGGCGCGGTCTTTTGCCGCTGTCGCTCGTCCCCGGCGAAAGTGGCATCTGGGATGGCCGCTACGCGATCGGGAACAAAAGCGACGTGGAAATCACCGTCATGCCCGGACCAATGCGGGAGATCGACGCGGATCTACCGGGAGCGGTGCGTGCGACACTGACCGGAACCACACCGCAAGTGCTTGTGAGAAATGGGCTTCTTCCCTCGCGATGCGAGCAGGTGTCAATCAACCCCCGCCTCTCGCTATATGCCGATTTCCTGCCGCTCTTCGACCTTGCCCTCGCTCAGGCCCTCGCAACACGGCTGGGCGCAGAACCGGCACCGCCGGCCCCCGTTTAACACTTATTGACAGAAAACGGTCCAAGGCCGTCCGTTTACCTTGGCAAGGATGCGGCGCGATCCTATGTTAGATGATAATTCTGCGGAACCGAGTTCCGCACTACAGGTTCGGGGAGTTCAATGAACCCAAATTTTCGCAACTTCGCGCTCTGGGCGATCATCGCCCTTTTGCTGATCGCCTTGTTCAGCATGTTCCAGACGTCGCCGTCTCAGACGGCCTCGAGCGAGGTACCCTATTCGCAATTCCTGCGCGAAGTGGATGCTGGGCGCGTTCGTGAGGTGACAGTCACCGGCAACCGCGTTCTCGGCAAATACGCAGAGTCCGGCACCGCCTTCCAGACCTACGCACCTGTTGTCGACGACAACCTGCTGTCCAAGCTGGAAGCCGAGAATGTCATGATCGTGGCCCGCCCGGAAACGGACGGCTCCTCCGGCTTCCTGAGCTATGTCGGGACGCTTCTCCCCATGCTGCTCATTCTCGGTGTCTGGCTCTTCTTCATGCGCCAGATGCAGGGTGGCTCGCGCGGTGCGATGGGCTTCGGCAAGTCCAAGGCGAAGCTGCTGACGGAGGCCCATGGCCGCGTCACCTTCGAGGATGTCGCCGGCGTCGACGAAGCCAAGCAGGACCTGGAGGAAATCGTCGAATTCCTGCGCGATCCGCAGAAGTTCCAGCGGCTCGGCGGCAAGATCCCGCGCGGCGTTCTGCTCGTCGGCCCTCCTGGCACGGGTAAGACGCTGCTCGCCCGCTCCGTCGCCGGTGAAGCCAACGTCCCCTTCTTCACCATTTCCGGTTCGGACTTCGTTGAAATGTTTGTCGGTGTCGGCGCAAGCCGCGTGCGCGACATGTTCGAGCAGGCCAAGAAGAACGCGCCTTGCATCATCTTCATCGACGAAATCGACGCCGTCGGTCGCCATCGTGGCGCCGGTCTCGGCGGTGGTAATGACGAACGCGAACAGACGCTGAACCAGCTGCTCGTGGAGATGGACGGCTTCGAAGCGAATGAAGGCATCATCCTGATCGCCGCGACCAACCGTCCCGACGTTCTCGATCCTGCCCTGCTGCGTCCGGGTCGTTTCGACCGTCAGGTCGTCGTGCCGAACCCCGACATCGTCGGCCGCGAGCGCATCCTCAAGGTCCACGCCCGCAACGTGCCGCTGGCACCGAACGTCGATCTCAAGGTTCTCGCCCGTGGTACACCCGGCTTCTCCGGTGCCGACCTGGCAAACCTGGTCAACGAAGCCGCACTGATGGCCGCCCGCCGCAACAAGCGCGTCGTCACCATGGCCGAATTCGAAGACGCCAAGGACAAGATCATGATGGGTGCGGAACGCCGCTCCTCCGCCATGACCGAAGCCGAGAAGAAGCTGACCGCCTATCACGAGGCAGGTCATGCCATCACCGCGCTGAAGGTGCCGGCTGCCGACCCATTGCACAAGGCGACCATCATTCCGCGCGGCCGTGCCCTCGGCATGGTCATGCAGCTCCCCGAGGGCGACCGCTACTCGATGAGCTACAAGTGGATGGTCTCGCGCCTCGTCATCATGATGGGCGGCCGCGTCGCCGAAGAACTGACCTTCGGCAAGGAGAACATCACCTCCGGCGCCTCCTCCGACATCGAGCAGGCAACGAAGCTGGCCCGCGCCATGGTCACGCAATGGGGCTTCTCCGACGTGCTCGGCCAGGTCGCCTATGGTGAAAACCAGCAGGAAGTCTTCCTCGGCCACTCCGTTTCGCAGTCCAAGAACGTCTCAGAATCGACCGCCCAGAAGATCGACACGGAAGTCCGTCGTCTGATCGACGAGGCCTATACCGAGGCGCGCCGCATCCTGACCGACAACCACGACGCGTTCGTCGCGATTGCCGAAGGTCTGCTCGAATACGAGACGTTGTCTGGCGAAGAAATCAAGGCCTTGATCCGAGGCGAAAAGCCGTCCCGCGACAGCGGTGACGACAGCACGCCAAGCCGTGGTTCGGCCGTTCCCTCGACCGGGCGCAAGGACGCCCCCAAGGGTGGCGAGCCGGAAGGCGGCTTGGAACCGCAGCCGCACTGATCACGATACGATCCGAGATCGACAAAGAGGCCACCCCTGCGGGTGGCCTTTTTTTTCCGTTCGGGGCGTGCCAAACCTTGAGAATTCAGTGGAAGCCACGCCCGTGGTAACGTCGTGTAATCGATTTTAGCGCTATTTTACGTGTCCTCGACAGCGTTCTGTGGCATGAGCAGCACACCACGGATCCCCGCGCGATCGCTGATGGGCGATGATCTTGCGCAGCGGGTGAGATCGACAGGACTTGAAGGAACACTCGATGACACGTCGTTACTTCGGCACGGATGGCATTCGCGGCCTCTCCAACCGCTTCCCCATGACGCCCGATCTCGCCATGCGGGTCGGCATCGCCGCTGGCACGATCTTTCGCCGCGGCGGCCATCGCCACCGCGTCGTGATCGGCAAGGATACGCGCCTCTCCGGCTACATGCTGGAAAACGCCATGGTGGCAGGTTTCACCGCCGCCGGCCTCGACGCCTTCGTGCTCGGCCCCATTCCCACCCCCGCCGTCGCCATGCTGACGCGCTCGCTGCGCTGCGATCTCGGCGTGATGATCTCGGCCTCGCACAATCCCTTTGCAGACAATGGCATCAAGCTCTTTGGCCCCGATGGCTACAAGCTCTCCGACGAGCTGGAACTGCAGATCGAGGACATGCTCGAGAAGGACATCTACGGCCAGCTTGCAGCTCCGAACGATATCGGCCGCGCCAAACGCATTGACGGCGTGCATGACCGTTATGTCGAATTCGCCAAGCGCACCCTGCCCCGCGATGTGACCCTGCATGGCCTGCGTGTTGCCGTCGACTGCGCCAATGGCGCCGCCTACAAGGTGGCACCCGAAGCCCTCTGGGAGCTGGGCGCCGAAGTCGTCACGATCGGCAACGAGCCGAATGGTACGAACATCAACCTCGAATGCGGCTCGACCCATCCGGAGACATTGCAGAAAAAGGTGCACGAGACCCGCGCCGACATCGGCATTGCGCTCGATGGCGACGCCGACCGCGTCATCATCATCGACGAGAACGGCACGGTGGTCGATGGCGACCAGCTGATGGCCGTGATCGCCGAAACCTGGGCACAGGACCAGACACTGCGCGGCGGCGGTATCGTGGCCACAGTCATGTCGAACCTCGGCCTGGAACGCTTCCTCGGCGACAAGGGACTGACACTGGCCCGCACCAAGGTCGGCGACCGCTATGTCGTCGAGCATATGCGCAGCCACGACTTCAACATCGGTGGCGAACAGTCCGGTCATATCGTGCTCTCCGACCATGGCACGACCGGCGACGGCCTCGTTGCCGCCCTGCAGGTCCTCGCGGCGGTCAAGCGCACTGGCCGAACGGTCAGCGAACTCTGCCATCGTTTCGAGCCCGTACCGCAGCTCCTGCGCAATGTCCGCTTCTCCGGCGGCAAGCCACTGGAAGACGCCGTGGTCAAGCAGGCAATCGCGGATGCCGAAGCCGAACTGGCCAAATGCGGCCGCCTTGTCATCCGCCCCTCGGGCACCGAACCGCTGATCCGCGTCATGGCGGAAGGCGACGACCGCGAACAGGTCGAACGCATCGTCAACGAACTGGTCGATGTCATCGGCAGCGTGCGCAGCGTCGCTGCATAATCGGATCAAGATCCGTTGAAACGAGAAAGCCCGGCTGCGAACCAGCCGGGCTTTCTTGTTTTAGGGTATCATCTCTGGCGATCAGGCCGAGAGCTTCGCCATGACCTCATCGGACACTTCGAAGTTCGAGTAGACATTCTGCACGTCGTCATCGTCTTCCAGCGTATCGATCAACTTCATCAGCGAGGTCGCCTTTTCCTCATCGACTTCGATCGTGTTCTGCGGCTTCCAGATCGCCTTGACGGACTCGGCTTCACCGAGCACCGCTTCCAGCGCCTTCGACACTTCGTTCATGTCTTCGAATGCGCAGTAGATCGTGTGGCCGTCTTCATCCGAGACGACGTCTTCGGCACCCGCTTCGATCGCCGCTTCCATGACCTTGTCCGCATCGCCAACGGAGACCTTGTAGGTGATCTCGCCGACATGGTCGAAGGAGAAGGAGACAGAACCGGTTTCGCCCAGCGCACCGCCAGCCTTCGAGAAGGTCGATCGGACGACGGAGGCCGTGCGATTGCGGTTGTCAGTCAGCGTCTCGACGATGACAGCAACGCCGCCCGGACCATAGCCCTCGTAGCGGATCGCATCATAGGTCTCGGCATCGGCACCGGAGGCCTTCTTGATGGCGCGCTCGATATTGTCCTTCGGCATCGACTGCGCCTTGGCGTTCTGGACAGCGAGGCGCAGGGCCGCGTTCATGGTCGGATCGGGCAGCCCGGTCTTTGCAGCAACCGTGATTTCGCGCGCGAGCTTGGAGAACATCTTCGAACGGATACCGTCCTGTTTCCCCTTGCGGTGCATGATGTTTTTAAACTGTGAATGGCCAGCCATGGCACCCCTGATCAGGTCTGAATATTGGGAATGGGCGCCTTATAAGGGCGAAACCGGCCCTGTTCAAGCCCAAGCAGCCGCGACGATGGACCTGTCGCGACAGGAACAAGTCAGCTGCGAACTCGTTGCCTCCCCGAAGAAACGTCAGGGAGACAGACGATATGGCAAGCTTCAGCGAAGCCCGCAAAAACCCGGTTGAACAGCTCTGGGAAGAAATCGACGATGTGCATGCCGGCATGCTCGGCCTTGTCGGTTCCGATCAAGCCATGCGCCCCATGGCGCCGCAGGCCGACCGGTCGACACACACCATATGGTTCTTCACCAAGACGGATACCGATCTCGTCAAGGCCTTGCGCCCGGGCAGTCGCGCGCAGTTCTGCCTTGTCGGCAAGGACCACGACTATCATGCGTCGCTGACCGGCAACCTGACCGTCATGAAGGACCAGACGAAGATAGACGAATACTGGAATTCGGTCGTGGCCGCCTGGTATGAGGGCGGCAAGTCCGATCCGCTCCTGACCATGCTGGCCCTTTCATTGGAAGAGGGCGAGATCTGGGCCTCGACCGGCAGCACGGTCAAGTTCGGCTGGGAAATCGCCAAGGCAAACCTCAACCCGGAAAAGCTGCCGGATGTCGGTGTACACCGCCATGTCCGCTTTGCCTGAGGTGACCCCTCACACCCCCTGAAGCACGAGGATCAGCGGCTTCTTCGGCAATGTCCGCATGGACACGGTGAAGCCGCGGTTCTCCGAAATCTGCGTATCGAACCCACCGTCGAACATCGACAGGAACGTCTCGATCGGGGGACCTCGCCGATGCATCGGCAGGACCACCGCGGAACGCAATCGCTTGACAATGCGGCTCATGCTGTCGGCGCCCAGCGTCAGCCCGCCATCCACGGGCACCATAAGGATGTCCAGCCGTCCGATTTCGCCGTAATGGGTATCGGTCAGTTCATGATGCAGGTGGCCAAGATGGCCAATGCAGAGACCGGCAACCTCGACAATGAAGATCGAATTCCCGTTTGGCTCCATCTCGCCGCCCCAGCTGCGGATGTCGGTGGACACATTGCGCACATAGGCGTCCCCCGCCACGAGCTTGTGCTCGATCGGCTGACCTGGCTCGGCCTCGTTCCATCCCTGCAGCACGGCGCCGATCGCCGGATCCGGATTGAGCGTGTAGTGGCTCGAATGTGCCTTGTTCATCGTCACCACGTCAGGCGTGCGTGAGGTTCGAAGCCAACCGTTGAAATCCGTGGCAATGGAAACGCCGCCGGGTGTGTCGATCTGAAAGGTGGAATGCCCGAGATAGGTAATGACGACATCTTCCTGAACCTGAACCAGCGTCCGTTTCGGCGCCCCGGAGGCCGACGGCGTGTAATTGGCATATTGAACATCAGGGATCTTCTCGGCGATCAGCTGGCACTGGCTCACCTGCGGCCGCGCGGCTTCCTGGGCGAATGTGCCGCTGGCCAGAGCCGCAAGCACCATCGTGGACAACACCAGTCTCAGCATCATGCCGCTCCCTGCACCGTATCCAGATCGAAGCCCAGAGAATGAGCCAGCTTCCACTCGGGGTAAAGACGACCTCTCCTGCGGGGACCTCAATTTGCCGTTATCTGGACGCCACGAAAATGCGTCCGGGCGGTTAGTATGCTTAATCGATCGTTAAGCGCTTATGGTCAATTGTGGCTCTCCCGAGGGAACACAGGTTCCCGCCAAATCGAGAGGAAGATACCATGCCGGCGGCGCAGGCCCTGTTTGATCAAGATACACCGACCACCGGCCATGCCCTCCTGGATTGTATCGAAGCAGCCCTCAAAGATGATTTCAGCAAGATCCCCTCGGGGACAGACGAACTGGACCGTGCAGTCGCCAGTCTGATTGCCCGTTGCCAGGAGCGATCCGCCGTCCAATTGAAGGATGTCGTTGATGTCTCGATCAATCTGAACGAAACCGCGACAATGTCCGCCAACCTTCTCTATGACCTGAAACAGGTCGATCACCGGACCCACGACATAGCGACCGCTGCGGAGGAAATGGCATCGACCGTCGACGAAATCGCACGCCATGGCCAGGAAATTTCTGTCGGAACCCGCAAGGCCGGTGCGGCCTGTGACGAGGCGCGGCAGGCAGCTCTTGAAACCCGCAGCACCGTGGTCGACATCAACCAGGCACTCGGCGACGCCAACGACCGGATTTCGGTGATTCAGACCCTGGGATCACGCATCTCGGAAATTGCCGCCAACATCAAGAAGATTGCCTCTCAGACCAACATGCTGGCAATCAATGCTGCCGTCGAGGCAGCACGTGCGGGCGAGGCCGGCAGAGGCTTTGCCGTCGTCGCGTCCGAGGTGAAGGCACTGTCGGATCGCACGGCCAATGCCACGACGGAGATCTCCAAGATCGTCCAGGATCTTGAACATGGGCTTTCCTCGATGAATGAGGCCATGTCCACCAGCCGCTCGTCTGCGGACGCTGGAGCAACCTCGCTGGACAAACTCACGGCGCGGCTGTCCGATGCGCTTCGGCAGGTCACCGAAAGCGCCGACAGCGCGACCCAGATCGCGAGCGCCCTTGTCGAACAGAAGACGGCGTCGTCCAGCGTCGCGAGCGGCATTACCCACATCGCGACGAGCGCCGGTGATGCCACGCGGCAACTGGGCCGCGTCATGGACGCCGTCTCCCGCGCCCAGTCAGGTCTGGACCGACGGCTGAAGGCACTCGCCGAAGAGGATATCCCTGGCAAGGTCGTGCTGCTGGCACAGTCGGACCATGTGATCTGGAAGCGGCGCCTGGCCAATATGATCGTCGGGCGTGAAACGCTCGACGCCCGCGAGCTCGCCGATCACAAGAACTGCCGGCTCGGAAAGTGGTATCTCGGCGCCCGGACGACGCCCCTCGGACAGGACGCCGATTTTGTCGAACTCGACGAGCCGCATTGTCGGGTCCACCAGCACGGCATCGAAGCCGTTCGGAGCTTCAATGCAGGCGATATCGGGGCGGCTCTCAAGCAGTTGCAATGTGTCGAGGTCGCATCAGGAGAAGTACTGCAGAAGCTCGGCCGCCTGGAACGCAAGACTTCTCGGCGCTAGCCGCTCGTCGCCCTTCAAACCAAAAAAGGATCCCGTCGTCAGGCCCAGAACGGCGGGATCGTTTCAGCCAGTCGCGGGCCCATCCGGAGCGGCGCGATCTTTTCCGCAAGCCCCGTTGCATCGGAGATTTCGACACCGACTCCGCATATGGTCGCCGGACCGCTCGCAGCCTCGAAGCGACCCTTGGGCATTTTCGAGATGAAGCGGTTGAGCGGCTCCTCCTTCTCCATGCCGAGCGAGGAATCGTAGTCGCCACACATGCCGGCATCCGACATATAGGCGGTGCCCCCGTTCAGGATCTGGTGATCCGCCGTTGGAACATGCGTATGCGTGCCGACGACGAAGCTCGCGCGGCCATCGACGAAATGGCCGAAGCACTGCTTCTCGCTGGTCGCTTCCGCATGGAAGTCGAAGACGATCACATCCGCCTGTTCCTTCAGCGGGCATGCCGTCAGGATCGTTTCTGCCGACTTGAAGGGGTCGTCGAGTTCGGGATGCATGAAGACGCGGCCCATGATGTTGGCCACCAGCACCCGCGCGCCGTTGCGGGCATAATAGAGGCCGGATCCCTTGCCCGGTGTACCGGAGGGATAGTTGGCGGGGCGCAGGAATTGGTCGTGCCGGGTGCAGAAGGAAACCGCTTCCTTCTGGTCCCAGACGTGATTGCCTGTCGTCACCACATCGGCGCCGGCATTGATCGTCTCGAGATAGATGTCCTCGGTGATGCCGAAGCCGCCGGCAGCGTTCTCGCCGTTGACAATGACGAAATCGAGCTTCAGGTCGGAGATGAGGCCCGGCAACCGCTCCCACACAGCCGTTCGTCCGGTCTTGCCCACCATGTCTCCGAGGAACAGAAGTCGCATATTCGTCCAATCAATCCGTGAATGTTTTCAGCCCGCTTTCAGTCAGCACGGCCTCCAGCCGGACATCATGAGCCTCGAAGGGCACTTCTGCCACCTCCTGGCAGTCGAAGGCAATGCCGATCAATCGCGGATGCCGGCCTTTTTCCCTCAGACGCGCGATCGCCCGATCGTAATGGCCCGCGCCATAGCCAATCCGATTGCCGGAAGAGTCGAAAGCCGAAAGCGGCACGAGCAGCATGTCGGGATCGAGAACGGCCGCATCCGGCCCAGGGCCGCACGTGCCGAAGCCGGTGTCCACAAGGTCAGCACCGGGTACGAGTTCGCGGAAGACGATCGTCTGCTTGTCCATGACGACAGGCAGACAGAGGCGTGCACCGCGCGCCCTCAGCCGCGCCATCAGCGGGCGAATATCCGCCTCGGACCGGATCGGGAAGAAGCCTGACACGACGAGGCCCGGCTCGACCGGGAGAGTGTCTCCCGCAAATTCGGCCATGGCGAGGCTATGCTCCAGCCTGACATCCGCTGGAATACCATCGCGAGCCGCCAGTCGGGCCTTTCGGAGGTCTGCCTTCAATTCCCGCTTAGCAATCATCAAAATGCCTTTCGACGGCCAAAACCCGCCAATTCTGAGAGGTGCTCAACGAAAACCACGAAATTGTCGATCGTCAAGCTTGTTTCCATTCCCCCTGAAAAACAAAGAGTTAACCCAAGGCCCTTACACTGCCTGCAAGTCAACGCTTCAGGGGCACCAATCTATGCAGTTCTTCTCGCGCTTCGGCATCACGAAAACAATCACTGCGACGACGGTCTTGATCCTCGTCGCGTCACTGGCCGCGGTCGCGTGGGTCATCTCCGGCAGCATCCAGACGCGCATCCAGGAGCAGGCCATCACGGGCCAGGATGCGAGCCTTCGCACCGCCGCCACGATCATCGAACGGGACCTGCCCGGCACCCAGGTTACATGGGCCCAGGACGGCAATGTCCAGCGCATCGTGATGGAAGCGATCCCGACGGAATTCACGGAACACGGCATGATCGACACCATCGGGCGGATGACCGGCCAGACCGTGACGATCTTCGCCTGGGATGCCGAGAGCAAGGACTTCTGGCGTCGCACGACGAACATCATCAAGCCCGATGGCAACCGCGCCGTCGGCACGGCACTCGGCCAGACCGGCGCCGTCTATCCCTTCGCAGTGAAGGGCCAGGTCTATCGCGGCGAAGCCGTCATCCTGGAGACCCCCTATTTCACGATCTATCAGCCGATCTTCTCGCCGGCAGGTGATGTGCTCGGCATTCTCTACGCCGGCGTCCGAAAGGCTGATATCAACAGCATCGCGACCGAAATGACCTATGCGATCGGCACCACGGCGCTGATCGTGCTCCTGATCGCAGCAACGCTCATCGCCCTGCTCGTCCGTCGCATCGTCGGATCGCTGCCGCGCCTGACCGCCGTCGCCGAGCGTCTGGCGTCCGGTCAGCTTGAGACCTCGGTCCCGGGTCAGGAACTGAAGAACGAGATCGGCGCCCTCGCCCGGGCGATCAATGTTTTCCGCGAAAGCGCCATCCAGAAGATCGAGATCGAGCGCGATGCTGCCGAGGCGGCTGCGCAGGGTGAGAAGGACCGCGCCGAACGGGAAGTTGCAAAGGCCGATGACGCCCGCGCCGTGCAGGATGCCGTCGACTGTCTCGCAGACGGCCTCAACAAGCTGAGTGACGGCGACCTGACCGTGCGCATCGACCGCACCTTCGCCGGCAATCTCGACCGCCTGCGTGTCGACTTCAACGCCTCTGTCGAGAAGCTCAGCAGCACGCTCTCGCAGATCCGCGGGGAAACCTCCGGCATCGAGGCAAGCTCTGCCGAGATGCGCTCTGCGACCGACGACCTGTCGAAGCGGACGGAACAGCAGGCAGCCTCGCTCGAAGAAACCTCTGCCGCACTGGAAGAGATCACCTCCACGGTTCGCGGATCCTCCGCCAAGGCCGACGAAGCCGCCACCATGGCGACCAAAGCCCGCCAGAGCACCGAAACCTCCAGCAAGGTCGTGTCTGACGCGATCGAGGCGATGAGCCGCATCGAGCAGGCCTCGAGCGAGATTTCCAAGATCATCAACGTGATCGACGAAATCGCATTCCAGACCAACCTTCTGGCACTGAATGCCGGTGTCGAGGCAGCCCGCGCCGGGGAAGCCGGCAAGGGCTTTGCCGTCGTCGCCCAGGAAGTCCGCGAACTCGCACAGCGTTCGGCAAACGCTGCCAAGGACATCAAGGCGCTGATCCACAAGTCGGGCGAAGCAGTCGCTGGCGGCGTGTCTCTGGTCCAGCAGACCGGCACGGCACTCGGCGAGATTTCCAACCAGGTGGCCGTCATCAACGACCACATCACGGCGATCGCGTCTGCGGCGCGGGAACAGTCCACCGCGCTCAACGAGATCAACGGTTCGGTCAACCACATGGACCAGTTCACCCAGAAGAACGCCGCCATGGTGGAAGAGGCAACTGCCGTAACTCACCGCCTGGCCGACAGCGCCCACAATCTCGGCGCCTTTGTCGCACAGTTCCGGATCGCCGGCGGCACGAGCCACACCCCCGCCTATCAGCCGGCAGCCCCCGCTCCGCGCGCCGCAGCACCACGCCCGGCCGCAGCACCCGCACAGGCCCGTCCGGTCGCTTCTCCGGCACGCAAGATGGTCGGCAGCCTGGCCAAGGCCTTCGGCGGCGGCAGTTCCGCTGTAGCGACCTCGCAGGACAATTGGGAAGAATTCTGAGCCCAGCCTTGGAAACAAAGACAAGCCGTCGCGAGCGATCGCGGCGGCTTTTTCGTTTCGTCTCGAAGAAGAAGGGTGCGATCCACGGCAACCGATGGAGGTTTACGATCCTGGGTGCCTACAAACGTAGGTGGGCGCCGTATGTCCGAGCCCACGGGCCCGGCCAGGGACAGCTCCCTTTGGATCGAGTATGGCCCCAGGGATTGTGGTTCCTGTCGTGAGGCGCAGATCGCTTGTCAGATATAGGTGCTTCGCACGCACTGCGCCAGTGGGCTTGGCAAATAGTCCTCAGGCCTGCGGCTGGGGTGCGGGCCGCTGGGTGAGCTTGCGTGTGATGCCATTCAGCCGGTCCGCGAGATCGACAATCGCATGGGCCACGGCTTCCTCCCGGTCATGGACACCTGATAGCACTGTGTCTCGCCCTTCGCGCAGATTTGCGAGCTCCGCCTCGGCGGCGGCCAGGCGTCGAGTGATCTCGGCCATTTCGTCCATGACCATGATTCCGGCCATCACGGTAATCCTGAGATCGCCGATTTCGCCGAACTGTCCCTTCAGGTGACCGACGTAACGGTCGAACTGACCCGCAAGCTCGGTCAGATGGTCTTCCTGACCTTCCTCGCACGCCATGCGATAGGCTTTTCCGTCAATCGTGACTGAGACCTGCGCCATCGGCATTCCAACTCTTTTCTACGCGTGGCGCCGCAGCGCCCTAAGCAAACAGGGGCCATCCGGCCCGCGATCAGCGGTCGAGCACCGCCCGGATCGTCTCCATGGCCGTGACCAGGCGACGCGACACCTCGCGATTGACCTCTTCGAGCCTGTTGGCCCGAAATTCCGACTGGTCGAGTTCTTGGGCGAGCCGCGAGCGATCAGCATGCACCCGCCGGACCTCGCCGTCGATCTCCGTACTCTCGCGTTCCGCCTCGAAGCGCATGTCGACGGCGTTCTCCAACCCGGCGACAGCCTGGCGAAGCGCCGTGAGCGCGGCATCCACCGAATTTTCCGCCGGCATGATTTTGCCCCTGCTTCACTGACGTCTGTTCGCTACACGAATCGTCGTAGCTGTCGCGATGATCTGAGCCGGGACAGTAAGCCCCGGCCTTGCCGCGCGTCAATAAAGTGCAAGTCATCAGGAGAAGCCAATTCTGTGGAAGACTGACACAAATTGCCGCCCGGAAACTCATGGCGCATTTTCGCACAAGAATGAGGCACAGCGATGATTTCTTGGCTCCGGAAACGCCAGAAGCCGGGCCATTTGTTGACTTGCGCGATGCACCTGCTAAGGATCAGCCCCGTTCAGGCGGCCCACCCCGGCGGGCCGCGTCTCGAAGCCCCCGGAACAAGCGGAAAAGCCATGATTTCTCCCGAAAAACATCAGCGGATGGCGAATGCGATCCGTTTCCTCGCCATGGATGCAGTGGAAAAGGCCAATTCCGGCCATCCAGGCATGCCCATGGGCTGCGCCGATGTCGCGACTGTTCTCTTCACCCGCTATCTGAGCTTCGACCCCAAGAACCCGCTCTGGCCCGACCGCGACCGTTTCGTCCTGTCGGCAGGCCATGGCTCGATGCTGATCTACTCGCTCCTCTATCTCACGGGCTATGAGGACATGACGATCGAGGACATCAAGTCCTTCCGTCAGCTCGGCGCCAAGACCGCCGGCCATCCCGAATACGGTCACGCATCGGGCATTGAGACGACCACCGGTCCGCTTGGCCAGGGCATTGCCACGGCCGTCGGCATGGCGCTGGCCGAAAAGAAGCTCGAAGACGAGTTCGGCTCCGACCTGCAGAACCACTATACCTACGCGCTCGCCGGTGACGGCTGCCTCATGGAAGGCATCAGCCAGGAAGCGATCACGCTCGCCGGCCACCTGAAGCTCAACAAGCTTATCGTCTTCTGGGACGACAATGGCATTTCGATCGACGGCGCAATCTCTCTCGCCGACTCGACCGACCAGCATGCCCGTTTCCGCGCCGCCAACTGGAACACGATTGCCATCGACGGCCATGATCCGGAAGCGATCGCCGCGGCCATCGAGACCGCCAAGAAGTCGGACAAGCCGACCATGATCGCCGCCAAGACCGTCATCGGCTTCGGCGCGCCGAACAAGGCCGGCACCCACAAGGTTCACGGTTCGCCGCTCGGCGCCGACGAAATTGCCGCCACCCGCAAAGCGCTCGGCTGGGAAGAGGAAGCCTTCTCCATCCCGGCGGACGTGCTCGACGCCTGGCGCCTCGCCGGCCTGCGCTCGACCAAGACCCGCAAGGACTGGGAAGCACGCCTCGCTGAGGCCGATGCCGAAAAGCGCGCCGAATTCAACCGCCGCTTTGCCGGTGAACTGCCGGGCACGCTGGCCGGTGCCGTCGACGCTTACAAGAGGAAGCTCGCCGAAACCAAGCCGACCGTTGCGACCCGCAAGGCTTCGGAAGACGCGCTGGAAGTCATCAACGGTGTGGTCACCGAGACGCTCGGCGGCTCGGCCGACCTGACCGGCTCGAACAACACCAAGACCAGCCAGACCAAGTCGATCACCCCGACCGATTTCTCCGGCCGCTACATTCACTACGGCATCCGCGAGCACGGCATGGCAGCTGCCATGAACGGTATTGCGCTGCATGGCGGCCTGATCCCCTATTCAGGCGGCTTCCTGATCTTCTCGGACTATTGCCGTCCGTCGATCCGCCTCGCTGCCCTGATGGGCATCCGCGTCATCCACGTCCTGACCCATGATTCCATCGGTCTCGGCGAGGACGGCCCGACCCACCAGCCGGTCGAGCACATGGCCGCCCTGCGCGCCATCCCGAACCTCATGATGTTCCGTCCGGCGGATGCCACGGAAACAGTGGAATGCTGGCAGGTCGCGCTGGAAACCAAGGATCGCCCCTCGGGTCTTGCGCTTACGCGCCAGAACCTGATCCCGGCCCGCACAGAATATGAAGAACGCAACCTCTGCGCCCAGGGCGCATACGAGCTGATCTCGGCCAGCGACGCCCAGGTTTCGATCTTCGCCTCGGGTTCGGAAGTGGAAATCGCGATCAAGGCCCAGCAGCAGCTGGAAGCCAAGGGCATTTCGGCCCGCGTCGTTTCCGTCCCCTGCTTCGAACTCTTCTTCGAACAGGATGCCGCCTACCAGGAAGCGATCATCGGCAATGCGCCGGTCAAGATCGCCGTCGAAGCCGGCATCCGCCAGGGCTGGGACGCGATCATCGGCTCCACCGGCACCTTCATCGGCATGAAGTCCTTCGGCGCCTCGGGGCCGGCCAAGGAACTCTACAAGCACTTCGGCATCACGGCGGACGCCGTCGTTGCAGCCGCCGAAGCCAAGCTTGCCTGACACCATCCCGCCAGGGCGCTCCTGAGGCGCCCTGACATTGCCCAAGAGCTCAATATTCAATCGGGAGTGCACCCATGACTGTGAAAGTTGCCATTAACGGCTTCGGCCGTATCGGACGTAACGTTCTCCGCGCCATCGTCGAATCCGGCCGCACCGACATCGAAGTCGTTGCGATCAACGATCTCGGCCCGGTCGAGACCAACGCGCATCTGCTGCGTTACGACTCGATCCACGGCAAGTTTCCGGCCACGGTCAAGGTCGAAGGCGACACGATCATCGTCGGCGGCGGCAAGCCGATCAAGGTCACCGCGATCAAGGATCCGGCCACGCTTCCGCACAAGGAACTCGGCGTCGACATCGCCATGGAATGCACCGGCATCTTCACCTCGCGTGACAAGGCAGCTCTGCATCTTCAGGCAGGCGCCAAGCGCGTCATCGTCTCGGCACCGGCCGACGGCGCCGACCTGACCGTCGTCTTCGGCGTCAATGACAAGCATCTGACCAAGGACCACCTGGTCATCTCCAATGCATCCTGCACGACGAACTGCCTGGTTCCTGTCGTCAAGACGCTGGACGACGCCGTCGGCATCGACCACGGCTTCATGACCACGATCCATTCCTACACGGGTGACCAGCCGACGCTCGACACCATGCACAAGGATCTCTATCGCGCCCGCGCGGCAGCCCTGTCCATGATCCCAACCTCGACGGGTGCCGCCAAGGCTGTTGGCCTGGTCCTGCCCCACCTCAAGGGCAAGCTCGACGGCACCTCGATCCGCGTTCCGACGCCCAATGTTTCGGTCGTCGATTTCAAGTTTGTCGCCAAGCGGAACACCACGGTTCAGGAAATCAACGATGCCATCATCGCTGCCTCGGACGGCGCACTGAAGGGCATCCTGGGCTACACCGACGAGCCGCTGGTTTCCCGCGACTTCAACCATGACAGCCACTCGTCGATCTTCGCTCTCGATCAGACCAAGGTGCTCGAAGGCAACTTCGTTCGTATCCTGACCTGGTACGACAACGAGTGGGGCTTCTCCAACCGCATGTCGGACACCGCGGTGGCACTGGCCAAGCACATCTGATAAGACACGGACGTCGTCTCGCATGAAGGCGGGCCAGTATTGGCCCGCCTTTTTTCGTTTTTGGGGATCGCCGCGATCGCGAAATAATTTGTTCCGATCGGGAACAATTGGACCGCTCGCAAGTTGCCTCTCCAAATTGTGGCGCAAATGCGGCTTTTTTCGACAGGCCCGCGCTACCCATCTGGTGCATCACTGCGCCACCTCGGGGCCTGATTGCCCCGTCTCATATCGAAAGGATACCAGAACATTGGCTCTCACACCGACCGAGTCCCCTACAGCCGTCGCCGAAGACGCGATACCGGCAGCCGTCGCCGAAGACGCGATACCGGCGCCCGAAGGGCGGACCGAGATCATCGACACGACCTATGAGATCGGTCAGGACAACATCAATTTTCGCCGCCGCTTCGTTTTCGAACTCGATATTCACAATATTGTCTTCAGCGTGTCGGCAATCGCAATCGTGCTCTTCACCTTCCTGACGCTGGCATTTCAGACCACGCTGGAGCCCGTTTTCACCGGCGTGCGCGCCTTCCTGACAGGCAATCTCGACTGGTTCTTCCTGCTCACCGGCAACATCCTGGTGCTCGTCTGCATCGGTCTGATCCTGTCCCCGCTCGGGCGGATCCGTCTCGGCGGCCCGGATGCGCGTCCGGACTACAGCAGCCTCTCCTGGTTCTCGATGCTGTTTGCCGCCGGCATGGGCATCGGCCTGATGTTCTACGGCGTGTCGGAGCCCATGGGCCACTTCACGGCGGCCCTCGGCGGCCCCGTCTTCGAAGATGGCCTGCGCACGGACTGGGCACCGCTCGGCGGCGCAGCCGGCGATCCGGAAGCCGCACGTCGTCTCGCCATGGCTGCCACCATCTTCCATTGGGGCCTGCACCCCTGGGCGATCTATGCCGTGGTCGCGCTTGCGCTGGCACTCTTCTCCTTCAACAAGGGACTGCCACTCACCCTGCGTTCGATCTTCTATCCGATCTTCGGCGAACGGGTCTGGGGCTGGCCGGGCCATGTCATCGACATCCTCGCGGTCTTCGCGACCATCTTCGGCCTGTCCACCTCGCTCGGCATCGGTGCCCAGCAAGCGAGCGCCGGCCTTGAATTCCTCTTCGGCATTCCGGCCACGCAAACCACGATGATCCTGCTCGTACTGGCGATCACGGGCATCGCCATCGCCTCTGTGGTGGCGGGCGTCGACAAGGGCGTGAAGCTGCTCTCGGAAGTCAATCTCGGCCTCGCGGCTTTGCTGCTTGTCTTCATTGTTGCCGTCGGCCCAACCATGCAGATCGCCAAGGGCTTTTTCTTGAACCTGTCCGCCTACGCGACCTACCTGCCGGCGCTCTCCAACCCGTTCGGCCGCGAAGACACCAACTTCGCTCAGGGCTGGACGGCCTTCTACTGGGCCTGGTGGATCAGCTGGTCGCCCTTTGTCGGCATGTTCATCGCCCGCGTCAGCCGTGGCCGAACGGTTCGTGGCCTTCTGACGGCTGTCCTGCTTGTGCCTTCGCTTGTCTCCGTCCTCTGGATGACGGCACTCGGCGGCACGGCGATCAGCCAGGTTGTCAATGATGGTCTGACCAGCGTCCAGGATGCGGCTCTGGAACTCCAGCTCTTCGAAATGCTGGCCCATCTGCCGATCACGTCGGTGACCTCCTTCATCGGCATCATCCTCGTCGTCGTCTTCTTCGTGACGTCGTCCGATTCGGGCTCGCTGGTGATCGACACCATCGCTGCCGGCGGCAAGGTAAACGCTCCGGTTCCGCAGCGCGTCTTCTGGGCGACCTTCGAAGGCCTCGTTGCCGTCGCACTCCTACTCGGCGGTGGCCTCGTCGCCCTCCAGGCGATGGCGGTCTCCACGGGTCTCCCCTTCGCCATCGTGCTTCTTGGCGCGAGTTATGCGCTGATCAAGGGCCTTCTCTCCGAGCCCAGATAAAGTTTTGTGGGGCGGATTAAAGATTTTAAATTCGCCCCACAATCATCATGATCTTGTTCCATTTCCTTCAGGCCGTTCGGCAAGCACACCATGTCCTGTCTGAAAATCTGCCCGTCTCGGGATGAGAAACGGCGACCATCGGTTTGACACGTTGATGGCCGCGCTAGACAGTGGTGGGTGTTGCCGCTCGGCCGGCATCGGGAAAGGGGGACAGGGTTGAGTGAGTTCTACGCGGTCACGCTGGTTGCAACGGCCCTGGTCTTTCTGGCCGCCTTTTCGAGCCTGATCGCCTTTCGCTTCGGCGCGCCTCTCCTTCTTCTCTTCCTCACGATCGGACTTGGCGCGGGTGTCGATGGTCTGGGGATCGAATTCTCCAATTTTCCCCTCGCCTATGTCGTCGGTTCGCTTGCTCTTGCAGTCGTCCTCTTTGATTCCGGCTACGGCACGTCCCTGCAGTCCTTCCGTCTGTCGGCAGCGCCGGCGCTGACACTCGCCACATTCGGCGTGCTGCTTACGACATTCCTTCTCGGCCTCGCCGCCCATATCCTGTTCGGCTTCAGCTATCTGGAAGGCTTTCTGCTCGGCGCCATTCTTGCTTCGACGGACGCCGCAGCCGTCTTCTTCCTGCTGCGCATCGGCGGCATCAATATCCGTGACCGCGTGCGCTCCACCCTGGAAGTCGAATCCGGCACCAACGACCCGATGGCGATCTTTCTTGCCATAGCCCTCGTCGAACTCATCGCCAGTGGCGGTGGATCGGAGGGGCTCTCGCTCGAATTGTTCAGGCTCTTCGTCGAGCAGATGGGGATTGGCCTCATCCTCGGCCTCGCCGGTGGCGCATCGATCGCCCTGATTCTGCGCCGATTGCATATCGAGCAGGGCCTCGCCCCGATCTTCATGCTGGCGCTCGCCCTGATGATCTTCTCGTTTACCGGAATGATCGGCGGCAGCGGCTTCCTCGCGGTCTATGTCGCGGGCATCTACGCTGGATCTCGCAAGCTGCCTGCAACGGTCGCGATCAAGCGTTTCCAGGATGGCATGACTTGGCTCGCCCAGATCATCATGTTCCTGGTGCTCGGGCTTCTCGCGACGCCGTCGCAATTTCCGGAAATCCTGTTACCGGCCGTCCTGCTTGCCCTGTTCCTCGTCTTCGTCGCACGTCCGATTGCCGTCTGGCTCTGCCTCCTGCCCTTCGACTTCACCCAGCGCGAAACCGGCTTCATCGCCTGGGTCGGTCTGCGCGGGGCCGTGTCGATCCTGCTCGGCATCGTACCGGTCGTGGGCAAGATGGAGAATGGCGAGACCTTCTTCAACACGGCGTTCATCGTGGTGATGATCTCACTCGTGCTTCAGGGCTGGACCATCAAGCCGCTCGCCAAGCGCCTCGGCCTGATCATCCCGCGGCGCATCGGCGCGATCGACAAGGTCGAGCTCGACCTTCCGGGCACGGCGAACCACGAACTGCTCGCCTACCGCGTGGTCGCGGGCAGTCCCGTGCTGCGTGGAGAGCGCATCCCGCGCTGGGCCATGCCGTCACTGGTCATTCGCGACGGCAAGTCGATGCGCTACCAGTATGCCGGACGCCTGCGTGAGAACGACCAGGTCTATCTGTTCATCGCGCCGAGCTATTCCAAGCTGCTCGACCGCCTCTTTGCCACGGAGGCACCGGTCGCGGAGGATGACGGGGAATTCTTCGGCACGTTCGCCATCTCGCCCTCAAGCCATGTCCGCGACATCGATGAGGCCTATGGCCCACTCTCGATCTCTGACAGCGAACGCGGCAAGACAGTCGCCGACCTGATCACGCAGCGCGTCGGCGGTCGTCCAGACTATGCCGATCGCGTCCGCCTCGGCACGATCGTGCTCATCGTTCGCGACATAGACGAACACGGTCACATCGCCTCCGTCGGCGTTTCGATGGAGCCGGTAGAGCCAGCCACGACATGGCCGATCTTCCTGAATATCCGCGAACTCGCCAATGCGCTGCGCGACCACCTGCGTCGCAAACGGGCCGCGATCAGCTCGCAGCAGACCGGCGAAAAATGAGGCGGCGCGCCTTGCGCCGTCACACGAGCGGTGTAAGGTCCGGCCCGTCAGCCCAGTTCAACAGCATTCTAGACGGGTAAATCCATGCCGGCTTTCAAGACACTCGACGATCTCACCGATATCGCAGGCAAGCGCATTCTTGTCCGCGTCGACCTCAACGTTCCCGTCACGGACGGCAAGGTTTCCGACACGACACGCATCGAACGCGTGGCGCCGACGATCCTCGAACTGTCTGAAAAGGGCGCCAAGGTCATCCTGCTCGCGCATTTCGGCCGCCCGAAGGGCGAACCGGTTGCCGACCAGTCGCTGTCGCTGATTGCCCCGTCCGTCGAAGAAGTGCTCGACCAGCGCGTCGCCTTTGCCTCCGACTGCATCGGTGATGCAGCCGCCGCGGCAATTGCCGAAATGAATGACGGCGACGTCCTCCTGCTCGAGAACACACGCTTCCACAAGGGCGAAGAGAAGAACGAAGCCGGCTTTGTCAGGGAACTCGCAAAGAACGGCGACATCTATGTCAACGACGCCTTCTCTGCCGCCCACCGCGCCCATGCATCCACCGAGGGCATCGCCCATCACCTGCCCGCCTACGCCGGTCGCACCATGCAGGCCGAACTGGAAGCACTGGAAAAGGGGTTGGGGCAGCCCACCCGTCCAGTCGTTGCCATCGTCGGCGGCGCCAAGGTCTCGACCAAGATCGACCTGCTCTCCAATCTGGTGAGCAAGGTGGACGCACTCGTGATCGGCGGCGGAATGGCCAACACCTTCATCGCCGCCCAGGGCATCGATGTGGGCAAGTCGCTCTGCGAACATGACCTCGCCGACACCGCCCGCGCGATCATGGAAAAGGCAAAGACCGCCGGTTGCACCATCGTCCTGCCGGTCGACGGCGTCGTCGCCCGCGAATTCAAGGCGAATGCCGAAAACGAGACGGTCGACGTGACGGCGATCCCGGCCGATGCCATGATGCTTGATGTCGGACCGCGTTCGATCGAGCTGGTTAATGACTGGATCGGCAAGGCTGCAACGCTGGTCTGGAACGGCCCGCTCGGCGCTTTCGAGATCCCTCCCTTCGACAAGGCGACCGTTTCGGCCGCCCTGCATGCCGCCGAACAGACCAAGGCCGGCAAGTTGGTCTCCGTCGCTGGCGGCGGCGACACGGTCTCGGCCCTGAACCATGCCGGCGTTGCCGGCGCCTTCTCCTATGTCTCGACGGCCGGCGGCGCCTTCCTCGAATGGATGGAAGGCAAGGAATTGCCGGGCGTCGCGGTCCTGACCAAGGGCTGATCGGCCAACCAGCGGCTCAAATGACATTAAACCGCGTGCCCCCGGTGCGCGGTTTTTTCGTGTCTGGCGTCATGCACTTATATCTTCGCGCGGGCCGCGTCGGCCCACGAAGTAGATCCGCCTTTTCAATGAGTTGTTCCAATCCAACTGGCGCCGCGCCAACCCCACGTCTGGCTTGAATTGAAACAGATTTAAAATTCTTCGAATTTTCAAACGATTGAAATGATTTCAATCGTTTCAGTAGCTTAGCCTGCCATTTTCCGATCATGGAAGTTCTGTTATCGCCGATGTCATCGCAGTCTTGAGAGACTGGAAACGTGCAGGGAGTGATCAGGTGGGCGCTGCCGCCTGGTTGAGAGCGCAAGGAAAACGTGGACGCGTCGCGCGCCACGGTCACGGACAGGAGTGAAGTATGGTGGACGCAAAGATGTTGAACACGATGAGCTCGGCGCCTGGTTTTATCGCGGCGCTGGACCAGAGCGGTGGTTCGACACCGAAAGCGTTGAGCCTCTACGGCGTGTCCGAAAGCGACTACCAGGGCGAGGAGGAGATGTTCCGCCTCATGCACGCCATGCGCGTCCGCATCATGAAGGCGCCCGCCTTCACCGGTGAAAAGGTGATTGGCGCGATCCTGTTCGAGCGCACCATGGACGGCGACGTCGATGGCGAGCCGGTGCCTTCCTTCCTTTGGGGCAAGCGCGGCGTCGTGCCATTCCTGAAGATCGACAAGGGCCTGCTCGACGAAGAGAATGGCGTCCAGCTGATGAAGCCCATGCCGGAGCTCGACGCTTTGCTTGTTCGCGGTCGTGAGAAAGGCATCTTCGGCACCAAGATGCGCTCCGTGATCGCCCATGCCGACAAGACGGGCATATCTGCTGTTGTTCGCCAACAATTCGAAGTCGCACGCCAGATCATTGGCCAGGGCCTCATGCCGATTGTCGAGCCGGAAGTCTCGATCAAGAGCCCCACCAAGACAGAAGCCGAGGCCATCCTGCGTGACGAAATCGCCGCCGAACTCGACAAGCTGCCGGCCGGCGACAAGGTCATGCTGAAGCTGACCCTCCCGACGGTCGCTGATTTCTATGCGCCGCTCGTCTCGCACAAGTCCGTCGTCCGGGTCGTCGCGCTATCGGGCGGCTACAGCGCCGCGGAGGCTTGCGAAAAGCTCAGCCACAACCACGGCATGATCGCGAGTTTTTCGCGGGCCCTGACCGAAAGGCTGCGTACCTCCATGAGCGATGCAGAATTCAACATGAGCATTGCCGAGACCATTGACCAGATTTACGCAGCCAGCGTCACCAAGAGCTGATCGGGTTCGACGGTCCCATCTATCCATCAAGACACGAAAGCCCGGCCACGCGCCGGGCTTCCTGCATCATGGCAAAGCATGGAGCCTCGGGCGCCCGCCGACCGGACAACCCACAGTCCTATTTGCTTTTGCTGAAAAGATCGGCGGCCAATTCTTGCCGCTTTCGGCCTTTGTCCCTATATGCCTTGGCGAGGACGACCTCCCCCTTCAGGGCCATTATCGATTTGCGGGACGACCCGCTTGTTTTCCCGGAGGGAAGAACATGCGCACCGCCGCAGACCGCATTCGCCACGCCATCAGCTTCGAACTACTCGGCCTTGCCCTGATCGTACCGATCGGCAGCTGGGCGTTTTCTATGCCAGTCGCCGACATCGGCATCGTCGGCCTCGTCAGCGCCACCCTCGCAACGGCCTGGAACTACATCTACAATCTCGGCTTCGATCACCTGCTGCAGCGCTATACCGGAACGACCCTGAAGACTGTTGGCATGCGGATCTTTCATGCCGTCCTGTTCGAGGCGGGACTGCTGACGATCCTGATGCCCTTCATCGCCTGGTATCTGGGCATCAGCCTCTGGCACGCCTTCGTCATGGACGCCGCCTTCGCGATTTTCTACATGGTCTATGCCTTCGTCTTCAACTGGGGCTATGACCGCCTCTTCCCCTTGCCGGAATGGCAGAACAAACCGGAAGCGGGCAAGATCTGAAGCTCGTCAGGGCCGAATCAGCAGCGTGACCGACCATGTCACGAAAGCCACCACCGCGAGCTTCCAGAAGTCGCCCCGGCGCCGCAGCCCCGGCAGGCCGATCGGCTTGATCAATTGGACGATCATTGCGAGGATCAGAAAGGCGGATATGGCCTTGGTCATCGACATTCCCTGTGGACGTGCATCTGCGAACGGCTCGGACGGCGCGTGAAGCTGCAGTGCGAGCCACAACCACGTCACATTTGCGCGCCAGAAACTTATCTTGCAAGCGCCAAGCGTCGCATTCAGCTTACGGTAGGAAGATCAGTCTACTGTGAATCAAACGCGCTTCTCCTTCCGGACGCCACCCACTCCAATCGACAAGAATGCCATGAGACGTAATCTTCTGCCGGTAATGGCCCTGCTCCTGGGCACGCTTTTCCTGTTTCTCGGAAACGGCCTTCATGGTCTGCTCTTGCCTGTGCGGGGCGCTGCCGAGGGATACTCGAACGAAGTGCTCGGCTTCTTGGGGACCACCTGGGCCGCCGGCTTCGTGCTTGGCTGCTTCGTCTCCCCGAAGCTCGTGATGCGTGTCGGCCATGTCAGGGCCTTCTCCACCTTCGTCGCGCTCATCTTGGTCAACGCCTTGCTGACAGGCATCATTGTCGACGCCTATTGGTGGGTTGCGCTGCGCGTGATCACCGGTTTCTGCACAGCCGGAACCTCGATGATCATCGAAAGCTGGCTGAACGAACGCGCGACCAATGAAAGCCGTGGCATGATCTTCTCCTTCTACATCTCGATCACGTTGATCGGGGTCGTGGGGGGACAGATGCTGGTCGGCGTCTTCGATCCGGCCACGACCATCCTCTTCATGATCTGCGGCATCGTCTATGGCTTTGCGGTCATGCCGACGCTGATGTCGACCGCAGCCACACCGCAGCCGCTCCGGTCGATCAAGCTCGACTTGCCACTGCTCTACCGCAACTCGCCCGTTTCCTTCGTCGGCATCCTCATGATCGGCATCGCCAATGGCGCCTACGGCACGCTGGGGGCCGTCTTTGGCTCGCGCGTCGGTCTCGATCCGTCGACGATAGCACTGCTGCTCTCGGTCACGATCTTCCTCGGCGCCATCATGCAGTTTCCGGCCGGCAAACTTTCCGATCGCATTGATCGCCGCTACGTATTGGCAGCTCTCTCGGCGCTTGCCGCAGCCGCGGCACTTGCCATGGTCGCGACCACGCCCTCCGATCCGCTGTTGATTTTCATTTTCGTCGGCATTTATGGCGCCGCCGCCAATGCGCTCTATCCGATTGCCGTGGCCCATGCGAACGACTTCGCCAAGCCCGACGAGTTCGTGAAGGTGTCAGGCGGCCTGCTGCTGCTCTTTGGCATCGGGACGATCATCGGGCCGACGCTCGGTGGCCCCGTCATGACGGCTGCTGGACCCTACGCGCTGTTCGCAGTGACCGCGGTCGCACACCTGCTCATTTCAGCTTACGCGATCTATCGCAGCCGCACACGCGCCGCGATCCCCGCCGAGGATCGTGAAAACGTGCCGAACCTGCCTATTTCCGCATCGCCGATGAGCAGCACGCCGGAAGGCTTGAGCCTCGATCCGCGCGCAGCGCCCTTTCCGGAAGAGGAACCATTTGAGGAGCAGGAGCGGAGGGAGGAGCACCCATGATATTGGACGAGGAACCCACCAAGCGGAGCAAAGGTCACGAACTTGGCTGTGACCTGTCGGCCATTTCTTCCGATGAGTTGTGGCACCGGGTCACCCTGCTCGAGGCAGAGATCATTCGAATCAAAAACGAGATCGAGCGCAAGGATGCCGGAAGGAAGGCAGCCGACAGCCTTTTCGGCCCTAAAGTATAACGGGTCAGAAGTTCAGAAACGTCCGGAAATAAACGGCTTCTCACATTTGCGTTTACTGCGTGTTAAGCATTTTACGGGAAACTCTGTTCATCCAGTTCACCTGGATTCAGGCAGTTCATCTCATTCGGTGAGCCTCTGATTTTCCCTGTTTTACCTTGAGAGCCGCATTTGCGGCTCTTTTTTTGTCCCACTTGCCAAAGGTTTCACGAAATTGTGGGAATTAACCTTTCCTTAAGTTTCACCTTGCGGATTTGGGCTATTGGTAGCATCGTAGCCTCACAAAATGCGGCAGGAACAAGTTTGTACCACTGTCGTTAAAAGCCTTAAGTGATGCGTTTACAGGGAAACATCCATGTCGGAACTCGGTATGAATACGGTTAGCTTCGCCGGACGCGTCGCAGCGTCCAGCCAGTTCAAGGCGACCTATGCCGAGGGCATGGGTCTGGTCGAAGAAACGGCTGCCTATCTCGATGGCCCCGGCCGCGCAGCCGCAAAGGTTCTGCCGCGCCAGGCATCGGTCCTCTACGCGGCCGAATCCATGCGCCTGACCACTCGCCTGATGCAGATGGCTTCCTGGCTGCTGTTGCAGCGCGCCGTCAACAATGGCGAGATGAGCCGCGATCAGGTTCTCTCGGAGAAGAGCAAGGTGCGCCTTGACGGCTTCAACGTCGATCGTGCAGCCCCCGGCTGGAACGACCTGCCGGAAGCCTTCCGCGATCTCGTCGAACGCTCGCTTCGCCTGCAGAACCGCATCGCGCTGCTCGACCGCGAAATCTATCGTCCGGCTGAGGAAGAATTCCAGCCCGACAATGAAAACAGCGTTCAGGCTCAGTTGAACCTGCTGCGTACGGCCTTCAACGCAGGCTGATCAAGCCAGCAAGCACCACCTTCAACCCGGCCAGCAAAACCTGGCCGGGTTTTTTGCTGCCATTTTTCATAAAACTGATTGTATGCACCTCATATTTACAACTTTAAATATTATGCGACACTGATCCCGTTCCAGACATCGGGAGAGCGTCCATGACCAAATTCATCCTATCCATTGATGGTGGCGGGATCAGGGGGGTGATCCCTGCCGCCGTGTTGACAATTCTGGTGAAGAAGCTGGCGGACAGGAACAAGACCCTGCCGCTGCATCGCTACTTCCACCTCATCGCTGGCACCTCGACGGGCGCGATCATCGCAGCAGGCCTCACCTGCCCCCGCCCCGGCCACCCCAAGGAGCCCGCAGCCGATCCGCAGACGCTGCTTGCCCTCTACAAGGAAAAAGGCCCGGAGATCTTCGATGTTGGACTGTTCCGGAAGATGGCCAATCTGGGCGGCCTGTTCGATGAACGCTACAGTGCTGCGGCACTTGAGAAGATCCTGATCGACATGCTGGGCAAGAAGGCGGAGATCAGGGACGCGCTCGCCAAGGTTCTGATTACGGCCTACGACATCCACGCACGCCGGGCCGTGTTCATGACCAATGCCGACAAGGGCCACGAGCGTTTCTACGTCTGGCAGGCGGTCCGCGCCTCTTCGGCAGCACCCACCTATTTCGAACCGGGTCTCGTCGAGGATCTCGCGCGCACGGCCCATGGCCAGACGCCGACGCTTCCCTTGATCGACGGTGGCGTCTTCGCCAACGATCCCGCCATGGCCGCCTATGTCGAGGGATCCAAGCTTGGCTGGCGTGAGAACGGCGATGAGATGGTGATCCTGTCGCTCGGAACCGGTTCCGCAAACCGGAAGATCCCGTATCAGCAGGCCAAGAGCTGGGGCGCTGGCGGCTGGATCAACCCGGCCAATGACACGCCGCTGATCTCCGTCCTCATGCAGGGGCAGTCGAGCACGGCATCCTACCAGCTGAACAAGCTGCTCAACCGCGAGCCTCCTTCTTTTGCCGAAGGTGCAACGGTCGTGACCCTCGCGAATCGCAAGGCCCTCAACTACTTCCGGCTCGATGCCCCGCTCGTCGGTGCGAATGACGCCCTTGATGACGCCACGCCGGGCAACATTGCAGATCTCGAGAGATTCGGGCGCACGCTCGCGCAGAAACACGATCTCGCACTGGAAGAGATTGCCGACCGCATCACGGCGATCTGATCCCCGTCCTTCGCAGCCTGTCCTTCACAGCCTGCCCGAAACGACAAAGCCCGGCACGAAGGCCGGGCTTTTCATATGCGAATCGTTCGAAACGATCAGAGGCCGAGGCCACCGAAGCGCTTGTTGAACTTGGAAACGCGACCACCACGGTCCAGCATAGCCTGGTTGCCGCCGGTCCATGCCGGATGCGAGGTGGGATCGATTTCGAGGTTCATGACGGCGCCTTCCGAACCCCAGGTCGAACGGGTTTCGTATTCGGTGCCATCGGTCATGACGACCTTGATGACGTGGTAGTCGGGATGGATGTCAGCCTTCATCGCTCTATTCCTGCTGTGCCGTGGGGTCCATATGCCGCAATTGCCTCGGCAGAACCTATTCAATAGATGAAGCCGCAGTCCGTCTGGGCTACGGCTTCCCAATTCGATGCCGTGCCTATACATGAAGGATGCAAGGATAACAAGTGCCATGGCGCGAAAGCCCGTGAGCGCTGAAGGAGCATGACAGAGTGACCTCGGACGCCAAAAATACAGACAAGAAACGCCGCTCTCTGAAGCCTCTGACCAGTCTCTTCCCCTATTTGAGGAACTACCGCGGACTGGTTGCCGGGGCCCTGATCTTCCTGTGCCTCGCGGCCGCAACAACGCTTGCCCTGCCGATAGCTATCCGTCGCATGCTCGACCACGGCTTCCAAGCCTCCGACAGCACCTTCATCAACCGATACTTCGCCATGATGATTGTCATGGCCATCGTTCTCGCGATTGCGAGTGCCCTGCGCTACTATTACGTGATCACCATCGGGGAGCGCGTGGTCGCCGACCTTCGCCGTGATGTCTTTGCCCATGTCACCCGGCTGTCGCCCTCCTTCTTCGATGTCAACCAGTCGGGCGAGATCGTTTCGCGCCTGACCGCCGACACAACCCAGCTGAAATCCGCGGTCGGTGCGACCGCATCGCTTGCACTGCGCAATACGATTCTCTGTCTCGGCGCCGTCGTGATGATGATCGCGACGAGCCCCAAACTCTCGATCATGGT
This sequence comes from Peteryoungia algae, assembly GCF_030369675.1. Lineage (NCBI taxonomy): Bacteria > Pseudomonadati > Pseudomonadota > Alphaproteobacteria > Hyphomicrobiales > Rhizobiaceae > Peteryoungia > Peteryoungia algae. The sequence goes on from NZ_CP128477.1 coordinate 1,876,924, forward strand.
GCTTGCCGCGATCCCGGTCATCGTCTTTCCGCTGGTCGGCTTCGGCCGTTCCGTGCGTCAACGCTCGCGCGCCGCCCAGGACACGCTGGCCGAAGCCTCCTCCTATGCGGGCGAGGTCATCGGAGCGGCGCGCACCCTGCAGGCTTTCAACGCCGAAGACGCCGCCCGGGAACGCTACGCCTCATCTGTCGAGAGCGCCTACGAGGCTGCACGCTCGGCGATCCGCTCGCGTTCGCTTCTGACGGGTGTCGCCATCGCCCTCGTCTTCGGCAGCGTCGTCGGGGTCCTCTGGTATGGCGCCCAGAGCGTGCTGGCCGGCTCCATGAGCGGCGGCACGCTCGGCCAGTTCCTGCTCTATTCACTGATCGCCGCAGGTTCTCTTGGCACCCTGTCCGAAGTCTTCGGCGAACTCTCCCAGGCAGCCGGCGCCGCAGAACGTCTGCATGAACTGCTCGAAGAACATCCGGCAATCGCCGCACCTGCCCTGCCCCAGTCGCTACCCGAACCGGCCCAGGGCAGCGTCACCTTCGACGATGTGCATTTTTCATACCCGTCCGCCAAGACCAAGTCCGCGCTCAACGGCCTTTCCTTCTCGGTTGCCCATGGTGAGACGGTCGCGATCGTCGGTCCGTCCGGCGCCGGCAAGAGCACGATCTTCTCGCTGATCCTGCGTTTCTACGACCCCGCCACCGGCACGATCCGCCTCGATGGCGTCGATATCCGCGAGGCCGATCCGCAAGCCGTGCGCGCGCGCATCGCGATAGTCCCGCAGGACACAACGATCTTTGCCACGTCGATTCACGAGAACATAGCCTTCGGCTCGCCCAGTGCGAGCCGCGAGATGGTGGAAACGGCGGCAGACGCTGCCCAGGCCACCGAGTTCATCGGGCGTCTGGAAAATGGCTTCGACACCATCGTCGGCGAACGCGGCGTGACGCTGTCGGGCGGCCAGCGCCAGCGCATTGCGATTGCCCGCGCCCTGCTCCGCGACGCGCCGCTTCTGCTCCTCGACGAAGCGACCTCGGCGCTCGACGCAGAGAGCGAGACGCTCGTTCAAATGGCGCTCGACGGTCTGATGCGCGACCGCACGACAATTGTCATCGCCCATCGGCTGGCAACTGTCCTGAAGGCCGACCGCATTCTCGTGCTCGACGACGGCCGGATCGTCGAGGAAGGCACCCATCAAAGCCTGATCCAGCAGGGTGGGCTTTATGCGAAACTCGCTCGCCTGCAGTTCGAGACCGGCGGTCGCGACTTCACGGCCGCCGCTCAATAGGTCCAGGTCTCGATTCTGGTAACCTCTGGGATCGGCTCGACCGGCCTTGCTGGCTGTAACAGATCCGAAGAGCGATGCTGTCAGTCTTTGTCATCGAGCCATGCCATAAGAGCAGTCGGGCTCACCGCCCTGCATTTCGCCCCGCCGCAAGGCCGGAAAACAGGCAGCCTCCAAGGAAAGTGCCTTCCAGGGCATTGTAGCCATGCATGCCGCCACCGCCGAAACCTGAGACCTCGCCGGCTGCATAAAGCCCCGGCACCGGCTTGTTTTCGCGGTTGAGCACGCGGGCCTCCAGATCGGTGTGCAGCCCGCCCAAGCTCTTGCGGGTGAGGATATGCAGCCGAACCCCGATCAGCGGCCCGGCCGCCGGATCGAGCAGCCTGTGCGGCTTTGCCGTGCGCATCAGTTTGTCGCCGAGATAATTGCGGGCGCCTCTGATGGCCACAACCTGCGCATCCTTGGAGAAGCGATTGTCCATCTGCCGGTCGCGCGCCTCGATCTGGGCGCGGACATGGTGGATGCCGAGGCGATGCTCACCGGTGAGTTCGTTCATACCGGCAATCAGATCCTCGAGATTGTCGCGAACGACGAAATCCTCGCCCTTTTCCATGAAGGCCTGCACGGGACCCGGCGGGTTCTTGCCCAGTCGTTTCAGCAGCAGGGAGATGTTCTTGTCCGTCAGGTCCGGGTTCTGTTCGGAGCCCGACAAGGCGAATTCCTTTTTGATGATCGCCTTGTTCAGGATGAACCACGAATAGTCGTGGCCGCGCGACCGGATCGCTTGGAGTGTCGCGAGCGTATCGAAGCCCGGCATGGCCGGCGGCGGGAAACGATTGCCATCGGCATCGCACCAGAAGGACGACGGGCCCGGCAGGATGCGGATGCCGTGGTTCGGCCAGATCGGATCCCAGTTCTTCAGGCCCTCCGTATAATGCCACATCCGGTCGCCATTGATGATTTCGCCCCCGGCCGCTTGGGCGATGGCGAGCATGCGCCCGTCGACATGGACAGGCACGCCTGCCACCATCTTCTTCGGCGGGGTCCCCAGGCGCTCCACCGGCCAGTTCTTGCGGACCAGATCGTGGTTGCCGCCGATACCGCCCGAGGCCGCGATCACGGCACCGGCCCGCACTTCGAAATCGCCGACGACATTGCGCGAGCTGGAACCGCCCCTTGGCGTCGCGTCGCCGGCCAGCAGCACGCCTGCCACTCCGGTCACGGCGCCGTTGGAGACGACCAGTCGATCGACCTGATGGCGGAAGAGGAAGGTAAGCTTGCCCTGGTCGGAGGCTGCCCTGGCGCGGCGCAGGAAGGGTGCGAGCACACCGGGTCCGGTGCCCCAGGTGACATGGAAACGCGGCACGGAATTGCCATGTCCGTGGGCATGACCGCCGCCCCGCTCCGCCCAGCCCACGACGGGGAACCACCTCACACCCTGGCTCCTCAGCCAGCTGCGTTTTTCTCCGGCGGCGAATTGCAGATAGGCTTCCGCCCATTGCCGCGGCCAGAAATCCTCGGTGCGATCGAACCCTGCCGATCCGAACCAATCCTGCCGTGCCAGCTCGAGACTGTCGCGAATCCCCATGCGTCGCTGTTCCGGACTGTCGACCAGAAAGAGCCCACCGAGCGACCAGAAGGCTTGCCCGCCGAGGTTCTGCTCCCCCTCCTGGTCGATCAGGCCAACGCTCAGTCCACGGTCAGTCGCCTCCGTGGCGGCCACAAGACCGGCGAGCCCCCCACCGATGACGACGACGTCGAATTCCAGCATGGCACCCTCCTACTCCGTCACGACCTTACCTTTACGCGCACGTAATACATCCCACAAATTGCGTGCGGAGCAAACGAATTTGCGCAATTCAACGCTCGGTGAGCTTCAGCTCGATGCGGCGGTTCTGGGAAAGGACGTCGGGCGTGTCGCCCTCGGCAATCGGCTGGAATTCCCCGAAGCCCGCAGCAACCAGTCGATTGGCCGGAACGCCTTGGGAAATCAGGTACTTGACCACCGACGTGGCGCGCGCGGAAGAAAGCTCCCAGTTGTCCCGGTAACGTCCCGTCCCTGTCAGCGGCGACGCATCCGTGTGCCCGTCGACACGAAGCACCCAGTTGATCTCGGCGGGTATTTCCTGCGCCAGCTCCAGAATGGCCGCCGCCAGCTTGGCCATCTCCGCCTGGCCCGCGGTGTCGAGATCCGCACCACCGACCGGAAACAACACTTCCGACTGGAAGACGAAACGGTCGCCGACGATCCGGATATTCTCGCGATCCGATAGGATCTCGCGCAGACGGCCGAAGAAGTCGGACCGATAGCGATTGAGTTCCTGGACGCGCTGGGCGAGCGCCACGTTGAGACGACGGCCGAGATCGGAGATCCGGGCTTGCGACGCCTCGTCCTTGGCCTCGGAGGCCTGAAGCGCCTGCTCCACTGCTGCGATCTGCGCCCTGAGGGCTGCGATCTGCTGGTTGAGAAGCTCGATCTGGCTCATCGCCCGGGCGCTGACCTGTCGCTCGGCATCGAGTTCGCCCGTGAGACGTCCTACTTTTTCATTGGCGATATCGGCGGTGCCGGCGCCGCTTTCCAATAACTGCTGAAGTCGCGTCCGCTCGCTTTCCGAGGAAGAGAGCGACGATTGCAGCGAGGCGAGTGCATCTTCCAGATCCTGCTTGCCGCTCTTCTCGAGCGCGAGCAGCTGCGTGAGTTCGGCAATCTGGCTGTTCAGCCGGTTCAGAACCTCGTCCTTGCCCGAGATTTCGCGGCTCAGGATGAACTGGGCGACGACGAAAACCGTGAGCAGGAACATGATGGCGAGCAGGAGCGTCGACAGGGCATCGACGAAGCCAGGCCAGTAATCGACCGCGCGATCACGGCGGCGGTTGCGCCCGAGCGCCATTTACTTCGCCCCGCTGATCTTGTCGTTCAGACGGTCGAGGGTCTTGCGCATGGCGCGGGCGTCCTCCTGCTGGGCTTCGATCCAGTCGCGCAGCATCTGCTGCTCGTTGCGCATGTTCTTGACCAGACCCTGAATGCCTTCGGCAAGGCCGGCGATCGCGGCGACGGAACGCTCATTGCCCTCCCGGCTCCCGAGCTTCTGGATCTCCGCGACGAGCAACTGGATGTCCTCGCTGACAATGGCACCACTGGCGTCGGACACAACTGCCCGCTCCGAATCCACATCGGTAACAGAGGAAAGCCAGTTTTCGAGCTCGACGTAGAACCGGTTCTGCGCACGTCCTGCCTGCAGGTCGAGGAAGCCGAGGATCAGTGAACCGGAAAGGCCGAGCAGCGAAGACGAGAAGGCCGTCCCCATTCCGGCGAGCGGCGCCGTGAGGCCGGACTTCAGCGATTGCAGGATGTCATTGCCATCGCCCGATGCAGGATCGAGATTCTGGATGACATCATTGATCGAGCTGATCGTTCCGAGCAGACCCCAGAACGTGCCGAGAAGGCCGAGAAAGACCAGGAGGCCGATGAGGTAGCGGCTGGTGTCACGCGATTCGTCGAGACGCGTGCCGATTGAATCGAGGATGGAGCGCAAGGCGGTGGTGGATATTGCCATCGCGCGGCGACCGCCGATCAGGGCCCGCATCGGTGCCAGAAGCTTCGGTTCGCGTCCGACCAGAGAGGCATTGTCGCCAGCGGCACGGAAAGAATTGAACCAGCGCACTTCGGGCCGAAGCGCCAGCACCTGGGTGAACACCAGAATGATCCCGACGGCAAGCACGCCGAGGATCAGGCCGTTCAGCCCCGGATTGGTCACGAAGGCCGCATGCGCCTGACGATAAAGAATGGCCGCGATGAAACACACGATGATCAGAAAGATCACCATAGTCGTGAAGAAGGGCATCGGGCTTGAGAGTTTCTGGCCGTATGCACCGGGGCGGGTTTCCCCGACCTCGAGGTCCTCCAACTTCACTTTCACCATAATACGCTCGACCTCCGGAGAATCTTGCTCCGAAGGCTAGTGGAAAATTGCGACGAATTGAAGCCGCGAAGGCAGGATAATTTTCCTGCAGGCTTCCGATCAGCCCTGCGGCACCGGACGATTGACCACTTCTTCCAGCGCTTTACGGATGTATTCGTTGCCAGCAAGAACGGTTCCGTTGTCGAACATGTCCTGGCCACCCTTCATGTCAGAGACGAAGCCGCCGGCTTCCTTGATCAGCAAAATACCGGCCGCGATGTCCCAGGAATTGAGCTGCGCTTCCCAGAATCCGTCGAGACGACCCGCTGCGACATAGGCGAGATCGAGTGCTGCAGCCCCCATGCGGCGAACGCCGGACACTTCACCCATGACATGACGCAATTCGACGAGGAATTTGCCGTGCTGGCCACGACCGAGATGCGGGACGCCGCAGCCGATGACGCAATCGGAGAGCACCTTGCGCGCACCGACGCGAATACGGCGATCGTTGAGGAAGGCGCCGCCGCCCTTTTCCGTCGTGTAGAGTTCATCGGTGGCCGGATTGAAGATGACGCCGGCGACGATCTCGCCATTGCGCTCGAGCGCGATGGACACGGCGAATTGCGGGATGCCGTGCAGGAAGTTGGTCGTGCCGTCGAGCGGATCGACGATCCAGCGATGCGCACCGTCGGTGCCCTTGATCTCTTCACCTTCCTCGCCGAGGAAACCATAGGTCGGACGGGACTTCAGCAACTCTTCGCGCACGATTTTCTCAGCGCGAAAATCGGCCTGCGAGACGAAATCGCCAGGGCCCTTGACCGAAACCTGCAGGTTCTGCACTTCGCCGAAATCGCGCGAAAGCGACTTGCCGGCCTTGAGTGCCGACTGGACCATGACGTTGAGAAGGGCGGAGCGGGCCATAGATAGAATTCCTTGAAACTGGGAGCGCCGGAAGGCGGCAACGGGCAAGCGCGCGTCAGCGGCGGTGTTTGGCGGGTTCAAGACCACAAATGCCGCTGGAATTCAAGGGGGATGGCCGCTCCGGTCCATGCGCGCTCGTCAGACGAGACCTGCAGCAAACGTCACGGCGACGCCCGAGACCACAGCCAGCAGGGATATGGCGGCCAGCCTCAATGCAAAGCCACGGCTTCCGACCGCAGCGGCATAGACGACCTTGGCCAACATGTTGGCTGTGACGGCTATTCCGGCGGCTGTGATTGCAACATCGAGCGGGAGGCCCGGCAGCATGCCGGCGACGGTGACGGTCATCGCATCGACATCGGCGAGTGCAGTCAGGCCGGAGACGAGGTAAAGGCCGCCGTCACCGAAGATCTGGCTCGCCGCGCGTGCGATGAAAGCGATCACGGTGATCAGCAGTGCCATTTTGATGACCTGCGAAAGCTCGAACGGATTTCCGGGCAAATCTGCCCTGGAAGGTCCGGTCCGCGCGACGAGCGCAATCGCGCCCACCAGCATAATTCCTGCAGCGACAAGGAGGCCGGGCAACAGCCGTTCGGCAAGCGCTGGCGCAAGTGCGAAGAGCACGAGCGCCGTCCGGATGAGGGAGACGCTTCCCGCCGCCATCGCGCCGGAAGAAGGACCGGCCGCGTCGACCGCCAGCTCGCTCTGGCGCGCCATCGCGAGCGTTGTAGCGGTCGAGGAGACGAGACCGCCCACGGCGCCGGCGACAAGGTCACCGCGTCCGCCACCGATCAGGCGCACGGCGACATAGCCGGCATAGGAGATCGATGCGAGCAAGATGACGAGAATGACGAGGCTGCGCGGCGACACCCCGCCGAAGGGGCCGGAGAGATCGACAGGAATGAGCGGCAGCAGAACAAAGCTCATCGCGAGCAGGATGACCGCCGAACGCAGCTCTATCCATGTCAGGCGCCTGATCGCGCCATGCAGGAATTCACGGCTGGCAAGTACCGTCACCACAGCGGCACCGGCCGCAGAGGCCACGGCCATATCACCCGTCACGGCAAGCGCTCCGAGGGCAAAAGTGGTGATGCCCGCAATGACGGTGGTCGCACTGAAGGACCCTTCTGCGCGTGCCTCCATCAGTCCGAAGCGCAGCAGGACGACGGCAATCGCAATCAGGAAGCTCGCCACGATCAGGCCGGAAAGGCTGCCCGGTGTGAGGCCGGCATCGAGCAGACCCGCAAGCCCGCCGGTCGTGCCGATCAGCGTGAAGGTGCGAATGCCAGCGATCCGCGCACCTTCCGGCGCATCGCGCTCACGCCAGTGGCGTTCCACTCCAACCGCCGCACCGATCGCGATGGCAAGCCCGAACCGCTGGAAGATGTCGATAAGATCCATGACGGCCGCCTCCCCCGAAGCGGCAGAGCGAGGCCGCCTCAGGTGCGCCGGAACCGGTTGGCGCGATCGATGGCCTGTTTCTGCTGTTCTTCGGTAAGGCCGAGATAGAAATCCTCGAGGCCGGGATCCTTGAGCCCCGCCCGCCGCGACAGGACATACCACTTGGCAGCCTCGATCGGATCGGGAGCCGTGCCGAGCGCGTTGATGTAGAGATGCGCCAGACGGTTCTGCGCCACCACATTGCCGCGCGCGGCGGCAATGCTGAGCCAGCGATACCCGGCCTCGTAGTCGCGCGGCCCGTTATAGCCATTGACGAGCCAAAGCCCCATGTCGAGCTGCGCCGTGTCGAAGCCGGCACGCGCGGCACGCGTCATCCATTCCCGGGCGCGCGCCTTCTTCTCGGCCGGTACGTCCTTGAGTGCCGAATAAACCTGGGCCAGCGCATATTGCGCATCGGCGATGCCCTGTTCCGCAGCCTTCTCGTAATAGGGCATGGCCGCAGTCAGCCCGCGCACTCCGGGCGTGCCGGCAACCAGGATCTGCGCCCAGTTGAACTGGGCCGAAGCATTGCCCGCATCGGCAGCGCGACGCATGTAATCGTCGGCCTTCTCCCTGTCCTGCGGGACTTCCTTGCCCTCCATCAGGAGCAGGGCATATTTGAACATCGCAGCCGGATCACCGCCCTGGGCGGCCTGACCGTACCAGAATGCCGCGCCCTTGAGGTCGCGTTTCACCCCGAGTCCCCGCGACATGATCTCCGCCAGCAGCGTCTGCGCAGCGGGATCGCCGAGCTGGGCACGCGGCAGCGCCCTGTCGACGGCCGTCAGGAAGAGCCCGCGCTGAAAGGCGCCGTAAGCGGTGTCGGGTTCTCCTTCATAAGGTTTTTCCGGTGGCACGTCGGGCAGCGGCGTGCCCATGCGCAGATAGATGTTGATGCCCTGCAGTGCGTCGGGCTCGCCACCGACCATGGGCTTGTCGCCCTTGGTCACGGGCGGCGCGGAATCCCTCTCACCTCGATCGAGCCTGTTTGCGTCACCCGTGCTGCTGCTCGGCCGTGCACCGCGTTCGATCTCGCCTGCGTCCGATGGATCCACCGGCATGATCGCCGGCGCATCGCCGATCTCCAGACCGTCCTCAGCCTCCTGCCCGATCGCCGGACTGGCGAGCGCAAGGCATGCCCCGGCAAGCACGGCGAGAATCAGGCGATGGTGAGACGGGATTGAACGCATGACCTGGTTCAATCTGCAAACCGTGGCGCTTTTTCGTCAAGCTCTGCATTCACACGGGTCACAATCGCAGCGGCTTGCGACGGATCGGCGAAGACCGCCTTGCCGAGCGCCACGAACTCCACCCCGCTTTCGGCAACCGTCACAGCCGAAGACGGGTCCTGTCCGCCCATCACCATGCAGGGGATCTCGATCATCGATGACCACCACTCGCCCAGTGCCACATTCTTCGTATGGGCCTCCGGCTTGATGTCCCCGTCGATCTTGCCGAAGAAGATGTAGTCCGGCTGGATCTCGCCGATCTCCAGCGCATGATGGCGATCCATCGCATTGCCGCCGCCGACGATGAGCTTCGGCGTATGCTTCTCGAACTCTTCGGCCAGCGTCGCCGCATTGCCAGACACATGCAGGCCGTCCGCCTTGACCCGCCCGGCGACCCGGCTGTTGTCGACGACGAGTGCTGCAGCACCCGCTTCCTGGACCACGGGCACGAGCAGCTCGGCATGTTTCTGGAAAACGGTATCGTCCAGACCGTATTGCGGGATGATCACCGAGGCGACGTCACCGCCGCGCAGGGCATTGCGCAGCATCTCGCTGCGCTCGGCGGGATCGGCGATATCGGGAACGATGAGGACGAGGCGGCAGCGATTTTCGGTCATACGCGATGTTTCCGTGTGCGGGACAGGTCCGATAAGGCGGATTCCGTCCTCGTTTTCTCTGGATGAATCCGATAGACCGCTCTTCCGAAAGGATCAACCGCGCAATGCTGACAGACCCGAACTTCTATGCCGTCGCCATTCCCGCTGTTGCCCTTGTCGGCCTTTCGAAAGGCGGCCTCGGCGGAGCCTTCGCACTGATCGGCGTGCCGTTGCTGGCCTTCGCCGTGCCGCCCATGCAGGCCGCCGCGATCTTTCTGCCGATCCTGCTCGTCATGGATGCCGTCGCGCTCTGGGCCTGGCGCGGCTACAATGACCGCAAGACACTTCTGGTCATGTTGCCCGGCGCGGTGATCGGCATCACCCTCGGCTGGGCGACATCCACCTATGTCTCTGCCGATGCCATGCGCCTCGTCCTAGGCGGCATCTCCGTCGTCTTTGCCCTGAAATACTTCCTCGAAAGCTGGGCGGCTTACAAGGGACAGGTGACGGCAGCAGCCAGCCAACGCCCCGTCGCCGGCTCTTTCTGGGGCTCGCTTGCGGGCTATGCCAGTTTTGTCGCCCATGCCGGCGGCCCACCCTTCCAGATCTACGTCCTCCCGCTGAAGCTCGACCCGCTCACCTATACCGGCACATCGACCCGCTTCTTTGCGATGCTGAATGCGATCAAGGTCATCCCCTATTTCGCGTTGGGAGAACTGGACGCCACCAATCTGACCCTGTCGGCGGCATTGCTCCCGGTGGCGCTGGTATCGACGCTCGCTGGCGCCCGTCTCGTCCATTTCCTGAAGCCGAAGATCTTCTATCCCCTCATGTATGGCATGGTTCTGCTTGCCGGCGGCAAACTGCTCTATGATGGGATCGCCGGCCTCTTCGGCGGCTGACATCAGGGTCTTGAACGCCCTTGCTGCAGCGCACATGAGCGCTTGCCGCAGCCCGGCCTTTGACATAGGCTTTCACCATGACGAACGCAGACCCGTTCACGGCGATTGCAGACCCGAACCGGCGACACATCCTCGAGGATCTGCGCCGCGGCGAGAAGACCGTGAACGAGCTCGCCGGCCAGCTGCCGATCAGTCGTCCCGCCGTCTCCCAGCACCTGAAGGCATTGCTGGACAGTGGCCTTGTCGATGTGCGCTCCGAAGGCACCCGCCGCATTTATTTCATTCACCGTCCCGGCTTCGACCGGATGAACATGTGGCTCGACCAGTTCTGGTCGTGAGCCCCAGGCTTTTTCTGATATCGGACAAAATAAAAGGCCCCGAAGTCGAAAACTTCGGGGCCTGGATGGGTTGCTGGCTGCTTCATGAATACATCAGGATCGGTCTTGGAAGTCGCCGGATCCCGGCGCAGCCGGAAGGGGGTATCAGTGGCGTGTGGAAGCCCTAACGCGTTCCATTTCATCCTTGAGTCGCAGTTTGAGGCGCTTCAGTTCGGCAATGTGCCGATCATCGACGGAGGGAGATGCAAGCGCATCATGGAGCTTTTCTTCGAGGGCTCCATGCTTCTTCTGCAGCGATTCAAGATGAGCCTGTATGGTCATTTGATGCGTCCTTCCTTATCGCCTACCTCCAGCCCTCATCCGCTGGAGTTTCAGGCTTTGCGAAGATAATGTGACATGAGAAATGCGGTTTGTCGAAGGCGAATTGGCCAAAAACGACCATCAAAATCGAAGTTAGGGATAACTTCCCGTTACCGGTATTTGGTGATAGGAGCTTGCGCGAATCTTCCGGGCATCCTTAAAGGATGAGCAAACGGCGATAATGGGGAACAAGCATGGCCGATCAGGAACAGGCTGACGTTCGGCTCTCTCTGGCGCGGCTTCGCCAGGAGCATGAAGACTACGATGCCGCGATCAACGCCATGATCACGGTCGGGTGCGATGCCTTGCGCGTTCAGCGGATGAAGAAGAAGAAGCTGTCGATCAAGGACAAGATCACCGCGCTGGAAGACCAGATCATCCCCGACATCATTGCATGACGGCAGAAGGATAGCCTGATGACAGCAGAGTGCCCGCCCGTCGCCATCATCATGGGAAGCCAGTCCGACTGGGAAACCATGAAAAATGCGGCCGACACGCTCGACGCGCTCGGCGTCTCCTACGAAGCCCGGATCGTATCGGCACATCGCACGCCTGACCGCATGGTTGCCTTTGCCAAGGGCGCCCGTGACGAAGGCTTCAAGGTGATCATTGCCGGTGCCGGGGGCGCTGCCCATCTGCCGGGCATGGTCGCCTCGCTGACCACCCTTCCCGTCTTCGGCGTGCCCGTTCAGTCGAAATCGATGTCTGGCCTCGACAGCCTGTATTCCATCGTCCAGATGCCGGCCGGCATTCCGGTCGGCACGCTCGCCATCGGCCGCGCCGGCGCAGTGAACGCCGGTTTGCTCGCAGCCCGCGTTCTTGCTGTTTTCGATGATGAGCTTGAGGAACGCCTCGACGAATGGGTCGAGCGCCAGACGGCATCCGTCGCCGAATATCCCGTGGACGAGGCCCCATGACGATCCGAACCATCGGCATCATCGGTGGCGGCCAGCTGGGCCGCATGCTGGCCATGTCTGCCGCCCGTTTGAATTTTCGCACCGTCATCCTCGAGCCGCAGCCCGACAGCCCCGCGGCCCAGCTGGCAAACCACCAGATCACCGCAGCATATGACGACCCGGCAGCGCTGGCCGAACTCGCCCGTCTCTGCGACGTCATCACCTATGAATTCGAAAACGTGCCGGTCGAGGCCGCCGAGAAGCTTGCCGCCAGCATCCCGGTCTATCCGCCGCCGAAGGCGCTCCAGGTCGCCCAGGACCGGCTGACGGAGAAGCGCTTCCTCAATGCATCCGGCATCGAGACCGCGCGCTTCCACGCGGTCGACAGCCAGGCCGACCTCGAACGCGCACTGTCCGACTTCGACGGGGAAGGCGTGTTGAAGACCTGTCGTCTCGGCTATGACGGCAAGGGCCAGAAGGTCTATCGCAAGGGTGATTCTGCATCAGGCGGTTACGAGGCTCTCGGCTCGGTCCCCCTGATCCTGGAAAGCTTCGTGCCCTTCGTCCGCGAAATCTCGATCATCGCCGCCCGCGGCATCGATGGCGAGATCCGCTGCTACGATCCGACGGAAAACGTCCATCGTAACGGCATCCTGCACACCTCGACCCAGCCCGCCGCGATCACCCCTGAGACGGCCCTGGCTGCCCGCGAAGCCGCGACAAAGCTGCTTGATGGCCTCGCTTATGTCGGTGTCGTCGGCATGGAGTTCTTTGTGCTCGGGGATGGCAGCCTGATCGCCAACGAGATCGCGCCGCGCGTCCACAATTCCGGCCACTGGACGGAGGCCGCCTGCATCGTCTCGCAGTTCGAACAGCACATTCGAGCGGTCGCGTCGCTGCCGCTTGGCGACACGGTGCGCCACTCCGATTGCGTGATGACGAATCTGATCGGTGACGACATCGATTCTGTGCCCGACTGGCTCGCCAAGCCCAATGTCCTAGTCCACCTCTACGGCAAGACGGAGGCGCGCCCGGGCCGGAAGATGGGGCACATCACCGAAATCCTGCCGTTTCGCAGCTGATTTTCCCGGCTTTTTAGCCTGATGTGTCCCGCATTTTCCGCCGGACATGTTGACAGAGCGGCCTCCCTCGGGCTAATTGCCGCCAACTCTTCAGGGGCGCGCCCGGCGGCGCGCTTTTGATTGTTTGATCACAGTGGGTGAATGACACATTCCCCGACAATTGTTGTGGACCAGAAAAATGAAGATCAAGAACTCGCTGAAAGCGCTTAAAGCCCGTCATCGCGACAACCGTCTGGTTCGCCGCAAGGGTCGTATCTACATCATCAACAAGCAGAACCCGCGCTTCAAGGCTCGCCAGGGCTGATGCCCCGGGATCTCCGGATCCCATGAGCCAAGACGGACTGCCCGCCACATCTGCGGCGTGTTGATTTCGGAAATTTGAGTTTGAAAGACGGCGCTGAGGGATTATCTTCCCTGTATGCGCCGTTTTTCATTGCGACTCACCCTCAGTCTCCCGCTTCTCCCTGCCCTGCTGATCGCAGGCACCGTCTCGGCGCAGGCACCCCAAGAGCAGGGGGACACGCAGGCGAGCCAGGCTCCGGTCGAGCAAATTCCGCTGAAGCCACCGGCAAAGGCCAAGACTGTCGATGACCTGCTGGGCGAACTGAAACGCGAGCGCAATCCGCAGGCCGCACGGCAGATTGCCAGCTCCACCATGGCGACCTGGAGCGAATCGGCAAGCCCGACGATCAATCTCCTGATGCAGTGGTCCGCCAAGGCAGCCGCCGAAAAGCGCAATGCCGCCGCCCTCGACTTCATCGATCAGGCCATCACCCTGAAACCGGATTTCGTCGGCGCCTGGAACCAGCGCGCCACGCTGCATTTCAGCATGGGCAACTATCAGAAGTCTGTTTCCGACATCGAGAAGGTGCTGGATCTGGAGCCCCGCCACTTCGGTGCCATCGCCGGCCTCGCCGGCATCCTGACCGAACGCGGCAGCAAGGAGGGAGCACTGAAGGCCTGGGAGCGCTACCTCGACATCTTCCCGGCCGACCGCGAGGCACAGGAGATCGTCGCCAAGCTCTCGGAAGAGCTGGCCGGCCAGCGGACGTGACTTGGTCCTCCCCTTGACGAAGGGCGTCACAGCACGATCTTCTCTACGTCTCGTAAAGCCCGGAAGCACGATCCTTGCTCACCCTCCCCCGAATCGGTCTCGCCTTGCTCATCATTCTCCTCGCCCTCATCGTCGTGCTCGCGGCCTTGGCCATTGCCACACAGCTTCGAGCACGCAGCATCGAGGCCGGGACGCCGAACATAGGCGACCTGACCGATGTCGGCGGCTTTCGCCTGAACGCTCTCCACGTGCCCGCAGGGCCTGACGCAGACCTGCCGCCGATCGTCTTCATCCACGGAGCCTCGGGCAACCTGCGCGATCAGGCGGGCGCCTTCCTGGAGCCACTGCGCGGACGCGCGGAACTCCTCTTCATCGACAGGCCGGGCCACGGCTATTCGGAGCGCGGCGGCCCTGAGAACGACACGCCGGACGGACAGGCGAACGCGCTTGCACGCCTGATGGAAGAGAAGGGCATCACCCGGGCCATCATTGTCGGCCACTCCTTCGGCGGCGCCATCTCGGCGAGCTTCGGCGTGCTTCACCCCGACAAGGTCGAGGGTCTGGTCTTTCTCGCCGCGGCGACCCATCCCTGGCCGGGCGGTGTGGACTGGTACTACCACCTCGCCTCCGCGCCGATCATCGGCCCGATCTTCTGCCACACGCTCGCGCTACATGCCGGCATGATGCGGATCGAGGCTGCGACGGAGCATGTCTTCGCACCCAATCCGCGTCCGGACACCTATCTCGAAGACACCGGCCCCGCGCTCGTGCTGCGCCCGTCTGCCTTCCGGTCCAACGCCACGGACGTGGCCGGCCTGCATGCCTATGTCACCGCCTTCTCGCCCCGCTACGGAGAAATCGTCAGGCCGACAGTGATCATCACCGGCGACGCCGACGAGATCGTGCTTGAGGAAATTCATTCCAAGGGCCTTGCCCGCGACATCGCCGGATCGGAACTCGTCTGGATCGAGGGCCTTGGCCACAAGCCGGATTACATCGTGACGGACATCGTCATCGCCGCACTCGAGAAGATTGCGGGCGAGAAGCGCGACCTGCAGGCCATGGCGCGGCTGGCTGAACCGCGTCTCGCGGCCACCCGTGTCGTGCCCCAAGGGGTAGCGCCCTCGCTGCAGGCGGGCCAATAGCACCAATAAAAAAAGCCGCCCGAAGGCGGCTTTCCAATTCGGAACGTGGCGCCGGGGATCAGATCCCCGTCTGGCCGTCAGAGCCGATATAGGCAATGCGCAGCATATTGGTCGAGCCGGGCGTACCGAGCGGAACGCCGGCCGACATGATGATGCGGTCGCCGGGCTTGCCGAAGCCTTCCTCGACCACGATGCGGCAGGCGCGGTTGACCATATCGTCGAGATCGGTCGGCTCGGACGAGACGACGCAGTGAAGGCCCCAGACAACCGAGAGACGGCGTGCAGTCTGGATGATCGGCGAAAGCGCAATGATCGGCACCTCCGGACGCTCGCGCGAGGCGCGCAGACCGGTATTGCCCGAAGACGTGTAGCAGACGATTGCCTGCAGCTTGAGCGTCTCGGCAATCTGGCGGGCGGCCAGCGAAATCGCATCGGCACCAGTCGCTTCCGGATGGGCACGCTGGGCGTAGATGATACCGGGATAATGCGGCTCGCGTTCGACTGTGTGGGCGATCGAGGCCATGGTGGCGACCGCTTCAACCGGATATTCACCGGAAGCGGACTCGGCCGAGAGCATGATCGCATCGGCACCTTCGAAGACGGCGGTGGCAACGTCAGAGACTTCGGCGCGGGTCGGGACCGGCGCTGTGATCATCGATTCCAGCATCTGGGTCGCAACGACCACCGGCTTGCCCTCACGGCGGCAGGCGCGGATCAGCTGCTTCTGGATGCCTGGAACGCGCTCGAGCGGCATTTCCACGCCAAGGTCGCCACGGGCAACCATCAGCGCGTCGGAAAGTGCGATGATCTCGTCGATGCGCTCGATCGCCTGCGGCTTTTCGATCTTCGACATCAGGCCCACGCGGCCCTTGGCGATCTTGCGCACTTCGGCGAGGTCTTCCGGGCGCTGGATGAAGGAGAGTGCCACCCAGTCGACGTCGTTGGTCGCAAGCACGGCATCGAGGTCGGCGCGGTCCTTGTCGGTCAAGACCCCGGTGGCCAGAATGGTGTCGGGCAGGCTCACACCCTTGCGATCGGAGATTTTCGTACCGGATACGACTTCGGTGACGATCGTCTTGCCGTCGCACTTCACGGCCTTCAGATGCAGCTTGCCGTCATCGATCAGCAGACGGTCGCCCGGCTTCACCGATTCCAGGATTTCCGGATGCGGCAGGTGGACGCGGGTGGCGTCACCGGGTGCGTCATTGCTGTCGAGGGTAAAGGTCTGGCCGGGCTTCAGCTCGACGGTCGTTTCGGCAAACTTTCCCACACGCAGCTTTGGTCCCTGCAGGTCGGCGAGGATGCCAATCGGGCGACCACAGATGGCCTCGACATTGCGAATGCGCTGAATGAGCGTCCGCATCATCTCATGGCTGGAATGGCTCATATTGATGCGGAAAAGATCGGCCCCGGCTTCATGGAGCTTCCGGATCATCGCCTCGTCGGACGAGGCGGGACCAAGCGTGGCGAGGATCTTTACTTTGCGGTTGCGCTTCATCAGTTCTGGCTTTCCTGGGTGCCCGACGTATCGGACAGCTGGACCATCCAGCTCCCCTGCCTGCCGGTGTCGTATTCCTTGAATCCCATTTGCTGATAGCCGCGTGCAAAGCAGTCCTTCACGCCAACGATCTTGAACTCGTTTTCAGCGACACACATGTTGATGTCACCGGTCCAACGACCACCGCGGGCAGCATCCTCAGCATAGAGATAATAATAACGCGATTGGAGCTCGCCCTCGATCAGGGTGGCGCAGGTGCCGGCAGGAACCTGCCACCAGCCTTCCGTGATCCAGCCTTCTTCTGCCCGGTAGCCGATAGCCGCTCCGACGAGATTCTGCGTTCCGTTGCAGACGCGAAATTCTGCCTGGGCGGCCGAGGCTGCCAGCATGGGCGAGAACAGCGCACCCGCGATCAGGAGGGGCTTCACAAAACGTGCCGCAGCACGGTCGAAAGTCTGTCTGATCTGGTGATGCACGATTGCCGCCGGAACTCCAAAAATGCGCATGAGATGCCTTCTTGCGATGCGGACCAGAGAATGTCAACGCAACTCTAATCGATTATATTTTCTGTCTTTGGCCAGTACTGGAACCTTTGTGTGCGATCTTGGCACAAACGTGACAGCCATGAAAGCTTGCGCTCCCCCATTCCCCATGCGATCAAGCGCTTGTACCAGCTGATGGCTTCAAACTGATGAATGTTTCCCCTGTTTTCGAGATTGTGGAAGGCCGTTTCGACGCTGGCCTCGTGCTTCTGGCCGACCATGCGACGAACCATGTGCCCGCCCCCTATGACCGGCTCGGTCTGCCGGAAAGCGCCTTTGGTCGCCATATCGCCTATGACATCGGCATCGAACCGCTGACCCGGTTGCTCGCCGCCCATCTCGGCGTGCCCGCAGTGATGTCGCACTTCTCCCGCCTGCTCATCGATCCGAATCGCGGAGAGGACGATCCCACCATCATCATGCGCATCTCGGATGGTGCGATCGTGCCCGGCAATCATCCAATCACGCCGGAGGAATGGCAGAACCGCATCGAGACCTATCACCGCCCCTATCATCGGGCTGTCTCGGATGTCATCGCTAGGGTCGCGAACGCTTCCGGCAAGGCGCCGCTCGTGCTGTCGCTGCATTCCTATACGCCCGCCTGGAAGGGTGTGCCGCGCCCCTGGCATGCAGCAGTGCTCTGGGACGCCGACGAACGGGCCGTCCGCCCGCTGATCGACGATCTGGAAGCGCCCGGCGACATTCTGGTCGGCGACAACGAACCCTATGACGGCGCGCTGAAGGGCGACACCATGTATCGCCATTGCATGACGACAGGTATCCCCCACGCGCTCCTCGAGATCAGACAGGATCTGATCGCCGACGAAGCCGGCGTCGCATCCTGGGCGGCTCGCCTGGCACCGATCTTCGCTCGCCTCAATGCCGACCCGAAGCTGCACCAATATCAGCTTCACGCCTCGCGGACCGGACCCTATCCGCCGACACCCGTCGCGCCCTGAAGGAGAGAAACATGACGTTCCCTACGAAGGACCAGCAGATCGAACTCGAAGCCGCCGCCTTTCGCCGGCTCGTTTCGCACCTGCGCAATCGTCCGGATGTGCAGAACATCGACCTGATGAACCTCGCTGGCTTCTGCCGCAATTGCCTGTCGAACTGGTATCTCGACGCGGCCCGGGAAAGCGGTCTCGACCTGTCTAAGGACGAAAGCCGCGAGATCGTCTACGGCATGCCCTATGAAGAGTGGAAAGCAAGCCACCAGCGCGAGGCGAGCAACGATCAGCAACAGGCCTTCGAGAAAAACCGCCCGAAGGAATGACAGGCCCTCAAGCATTGGGGCTTGACGCGGGCGCCGCTTCGCGGCACGTGATCGCCACGAAAACCCATCCTGAGAACGCCATCCCTGCCATGAAGGAGATTGCCCATGTCTGATGCCGCCCACGGCGTCGCCCGCGACCAGCTCCGTGCCTTTGTCGAACGCATCGAGCGACTGGAAGAAGAAAAGAAGACGATCGCCGACGACATCAAGGACGTCTACGGCGAAGCCAAATCCATGGGCTTCGACACGAAGATCCTGAAAAAGGTCATCGCACTTCGCAAGAAGGACGACCAGGAGCGCATGGAAGAGGACCTGATCCTTGACACCTACCTGCACGCACTGGGCATGATCGAGAGCCCGCCGGAAGGCTGAGCGACCGCCAGTGTCACGAACAAAAAACCCGCCAATCCGGCGGGTTTCTTTTTGTCTGCAATTCAGTCCGACTGCGGATCAGGGAGCCCCGAAGCGGCTCGGATCGATCGTCGTGGCGTCAAGGCGGAAACCGTCGGGAACGACCGTTGCCGTTGCCGGTGCCACGAGCGAGCGCGGCACGACGCGGGGCGCCTTGACCGGCTTGGTCACGGCTTCGAACTTGCCCTGGTTCAGCGCCCACTGTTCGATCATGCCCTTGGTCAGCTTGGTGCCGCCATACATGGCCATGTGCGCACGTTCGGCGTCTTCCTGACCGGGGCGGCCGCCCTTCTTGGGCATGGTCGCTTCGGCATTGGGCGTGGCATCGGACGGTGCGTCGAACATGTCGCCGAACTGTGTCGTGCCCTCCTCGACGGAGGTGTCCCGGGGGATCGATGCAACCTCGACCGGCTTCTGGCTCGAAGCGGGTACGGGCGCAGCCGTCAGGCTAGCCTGGGATGGTGCGCTCGACGGAATGGGGGCTGCCATTTCCGGGATTGCGCTGTCTTCGAGGGCCGCTGCAGCCTCGGGAGAAAGAATGGCCTGCTCGACTTCGTCGATTTCGGCCTCGGCTTCTGCCTCTGCCGTGGCAAGCAGAGCTTCCGCGACCTGCGGGCGAGCCGTCGGAACCGGAACAGCCATCCCCTCGGCGAGCAGCATGGCGGCAGAATTCGGCTCGATCGAAGCGGTCAACACAGCCTGCTCCGCACCGCCGGCCTGGGGCCGCGGATTGAGCAGCGTCGGGACCGGAACAGTCATCGAGGCAAGATCCGGGAATTCATCCGTCGGCGAAGAGGCGGCATTCGGCACGCCACTGGCAACCTGTTGAAGCGCATCCTCCGCAGCGTTGCGCGGCGGCTGATACAAAGCGACGGCAAGGCTGTTGTCAGCCGGACGCAGCGAAGGGCGTGCCTGCGGAACGGGCGCATCGGCAGCATCGACGCCCGGCAAGGCGGCGACCATGACGGGTTCGGACGCCGTCACGGCTGGCTGCTGGCGCGGCGCGGCCGGAGCCTGCTCCGGTGAAGCGATCGAAGGACGCGGCGCGGGCTCCGGAACATCCTCGACTTCGTCTTCGTCACCACCGCCGAACAGCATGGCAAGGAAATTGCGCGGACGCGACGAGGACTTTTCCTCGGCAATCATGACGGTATTGCCCGAAGCCACGCGGCGCTTGTATTCGGCGAGCGCCTGCTGATAGCCCGGAAGCGGTTTGCCGTCGGAGGGAATGTGCACGGTCTTGCCGTCGGGGAAAAGGCGGGCGAGATCCTGACGGTTCATGCGCGGCCAGGCGCGCACGCCGGCGACATCCATGTGCACGAAGGGAGAACCGGAATTGGGATAGTAACCGACGCCGCCGGCCTGCATCTTGATGCCGAGTTCGCGCAGCGTCTTGAGCGGAACACCGGGGATGTAGAAGTCCATCGCCGTGCCACGCATATGCTGGCTTTCCTTGGCGACACCCTTGGAGCGGGAGCGGAGCATGGAGTTCGTGGCTGGAGAACGATAGCCGGAGACGGCCTTGATGTAACCCTTGGCGCCTGCGCGACGATAGACTTCCCAAACGAGGTCAAAGAGCCGCGGGTCCATCTTCGTGGGCTCGTTGCGGCGCCAGTCGCGGAGAATGTAGTTGAGCTGTTTCAGACCCTTGGGGTCATAGCGGCCATTGCGCTTGAAGGTGATCGAGGCGCGTTCGCCTGTATGCACGAATTCGATGTTGAGCGTGCGGCTCTCGGCGCTTGCCGTTGCGGCGCTCCCGAGCAGACCACCCAGCCCCATGAAAAGCACGGCAATCAGCGAAAACAGCAGCTTCGCTGCCGACTGCGCGAACGCAAGTCGGATTTTGCGCTCACAATGCGTATGGAGCGCGCTGATATCCTGCGATGCCTGCAATGCAATCCCCGTCCGAAAGACCACGTCCCATGCCAGTTCGAATGAACGTCAAATGCGGTCATAGCATGGCAAATTTGCCACATCCGCACAAGCCGTCCATTTATAGTGAACGCTTGCCTAACAAATGCTTAGCCCTTGCGTAAGCGATTAAGCTTACCCCAGAGTTAACACCGGACAGGTGAGGCAGATCAAGCGGCATCCTTCTGCGGATCGTCGGGGTCGATTCCATAATCCTTCAGCTTGCGGTAGAGCGTCGATCGGCCAATTCCAAGCTTCCGCGCCACCTGGCTCATCTGGCCACGATAGAATTTCAGTGCGAAGCGGATCAGCTCTTCCTCGATCTCCGCCAATTTGCGCACATTGCCGGCCTCGTCCGTACTGACGATGACATTGCCCTGTGCCGACGCGCCGTATCCCGTAGCTGGGTTTGAATGGTTCCCGGAGAAGGCGGCTGCACGCTCGGCCAGGGCTGCCTGAACCTTGGCGATCGGGTTCTGCTCCAAAGCGGACGGCGGCTGGTCCGTGGCGGTTGTGCTGCCGCGATGACCGTGCACCTGAGCGGCGATCTGCGGAAAATCCTGCTCTCCGAGGCTCCCCCCCTCGGCAAGCACAACGGCGCGAAAGATGGCGTTTTCGAGCTGGCGCGTATTGCCCGGCCAGTCGAAGGATGTGAGCAGCGCGAGCGCCGAAGGATCGATCTGCAGCGTGCGCGGCAGACGTTGCTCCAGCGAGAAGCGCTCGACGAAGGCCCGGATCAGATGCGGTATGTCTTCCTTGCGGCGGCGCAGAGAGGCAATGGTGACGGGAAAGACGTTGAGACGATAATACAGATCTTCACGGAAGCGTCCGGCCTTGACCTCCTCGATCAGGTCCTTGTTGGTCGCGAGGATCAGGCGCACATTGGCCTTCACAGATCGCTGTGGAGCGCTGCGGTGAACCTCGCCTGTCTGGGCGATCTCGAGCAGGCGGACCTGTCCTGCAGGTGGCAGCTCGCTGATTTCCTCGATGAAGAGCGTGCCCCCATCGGCCTCCATGACCTTGCCCGGATGCGTCTCGTTTCCAAACAGCACATCTTCGATCAGGCTCGGCGAGATCCCGTTGCAGTTGACGGCGACGAAAGGGCGGGAGGAACGATCGCTCGCGGCATGAATGGCGCGCGCGACGAGTTCCTTGCCGACGCCGGCCTCTCCTTCAAGCATGACGGGGATCATCGACTGTGCCGCCCGGCGCCCCAGCTCCACCACCCGCGACATGGCGGAACTGGCGGCGACCACGTCCGCGAAGCTGACGGAACCGCTGCGGGCCCGACGCGGCGTTCTACCCTGCAGGCTGGACCGGTGGATCTTGAGCGCTGAGTCGATCGCACCGATCAGGCGCTCCTGGGTGATCGGCTTGACGAGAAAGTCGAAAGCGCCGGCGCGAACGGCATTGAGCGCCGTTTCGGTCGCTCCTTCCGCCGTCCAGACGATGACAGGCACGGCCGGATTGATCTGTCCGAGCAAGGGGATCACAGTCGGGTCCAGCCCTTCCGTGGACCCCGCGTCGATCAGAACGACGCCGATCGCATCGCGGTGCCGGCGAAATAGCTCGATACCGGCGTGAACTGTCTCTGCGAGATGGACGATATGGCCGTGCGCTTCGATGCCAGCCTTCATGCTGCGGCGCTCGGCGGCATCTTCATCGATGAGTAGAATCTGTGCAGTCAACTTACGCTCCCCGAGGCCGTTCTGGCGCATTTGCGCTCCTGGGTTATTGCGGTGACCCTGCCAGAAAGGCCTGAAGATGTTCTTGGAAGAAAGCCTAACATTTTAACCGTCCTTAACCGTTTATGGGACAATCCACAGACCCCACCCTCACGTCAGGAAGAATGTCGCATCACGCTGGCACATCCGGCTGCTTGCCCATCGGCAGGCGACTGACTACATCTCCGGAACGAACGAGAGAAAGGACATCGCCATGATGATCGACAGCCGCCCCGTCTCGAGCCCCGCTCCCCAGGCCTCCGCGAATAGGGACCAGGCCCTCGGCGACCTTCCCCTCTGGAAGCTGGACGACCTTTATCCCGGCCAGACTTCGGCTGAGTTCCTGGGCGCCGTAGAGACGGCCGCATCCGATGCACTCGCCTTCGAGACCAAGTGGAAGGGTAAGCTTGCGGAAGCACTTGAAACCGTCGGCGATGCGTCGCTGGCCCAGGCGCTGACGGAAATGGATGCGTTGGAAGACCTGCTCGGCCGTATCGCGTCCTACGCTGGCCTCACCTATTATTCGGACATGACCAATCCGGCGAATGGCAAGTTCTTCGGCGATATCCAGGCCAAGCTCACCGACATGTCGTCTCGCCTCCTGTTCTTCCCTCTGGAACTGAACCGCCTGCCCGACGACGCTGTCGACGCCGCCACGGATCGCGATCCCGCACTCGACCATTTCCGCCCCTGGATCGTCGATCTGCGCAAGGACAAGCCCTTCCAGCTCGACGATCGCATCGAGCAGCTTTTCCTGGAAAAGTCACAGACGGGTGCTGCCGCCTTCAACCGCCTCTTCGACGAGACGCTTGCATCATTGCGCTTCACAATCGGCAACGAGGAAATGCCGCTTGAATCGACCTTGACCCTTTTGCAGGACGCCGACCCTGACAAACGCAAGCAGGCGGCGGAAGCCCTGTCAAAAACCTTCAAGGACAATATCCGCATCTTCACCCTGGTGACCAACACGCTCGCCAAGGACAAGGACATTTCCGACCGCTGGCGCGGCTTCGAGGATATCGCGGACAGCCGGCATCTCGCCAACCGCGTCGAGCGCGAAGTGGTCGATGCGCTGGCCGAAGCCGTGCGTGAGGCCTATCCGCGTCTGTCGCACCGCTATTACAAGATGAAGGCAAAATGGCTCGGCATGGACCAGATGAATTTCTGGGATCGCAACGCCCCGCTCGCCGAAACCCCTGACCGTCTGATCTCCTGGGACGAAGCCAAGGACACGGTGCTCTCGGCCTATGGCGGCTTTGCGCCTGAAATGGCCGAGATCGCCGGCCGTTTCTTCGACGGCGGCTGGATCGATGCCCCGGCCCGCCCCGGCAAGGCCCCGGGCGCCTTCGCCCACCCGACCGTGCCCTCTGCCCATCCCTACGTACTCGTCAACTATCTCGGCAAGCCGCGCGACGTCATGACACTCGCCCATGAACTCGGCCACGGCGTGCACCAGGTGCTGGCCGGCGGCCAGGGCGCCCTGATGTGCCAGACCCCGCTGACGCTCGCCGAAACAGCCTCCGTCTTCGGCGAAATGCTGACCTTCCGCGCCCTGCTCGACAAGACGACCGACAAGCGCGAGAGAAAGGCCATGCTCGCCCAAAAGGTCGAGGACATGATCAACACGGTCGTGCGCCAGATCGCCTTCTACCAGTTCGAGCGCAAAATCCACGCCGCCCGCAAGGAAGGCGAACTGACGGCGGAAAAGATCGGCGAGCTCTGGCTCTCGGTCCAGGAAGAGAGCCTCGGGCCGGCAATCAAGATCTCGGAAGGCTATGAAACATGGTGGGCCTATATCCCCCACTTCATCCACTCGCCCTTCTATGTCTATGCCTATGCCTTCGGCGACTGCCTGGTGAATTCGCTCTATGCCGTCTACCAGAACGCTGACCAGGGCTTCCAGGACAAGTATTTCGAACTCCTGAAGGCCGGCGGCACGAAGCATCATTCGGAGCTTCTTGCTCCGTTCGGGCTGGATGCGACCGATCCGTCGTTCTGGGCCAAGGGTCTGTCGATGATCGAGGGCCTGATTGACGAGCTGGAAGCGTTAGATAAGGCAGCCTGAACGGAGCCGCCGATACCCCATGCGTGACCACGCGCCCTATGCGCTCTTCCGCGACGACCGCGCGGGGACGAGCCTCGTCTTTGCCGAGCCGGAGACGCTTGTCGTCGCCCGGTCGGCTAGCGAGGTCGAACCCGCGCTCGCGGCACTGGAGGCGCATCGCCAGGCCGGCAGGTGGCTGGCGGGTTATCTTTCCTATGAAGCCGGTTTCGTCTTCGAGCCGAAGCTGCGGCCGCTGATCAAGGACGGCCGCGAGACGCCCTTGATTGCAATGGGCGTCTTCGACGCGCCGGCGCCGGCAGGGCATCCGCTGGCGCGGGCGCCCTCGAACATCCCCAACGCCCCCTTCCTCACCGATCCCCGGGCAGGTTGGGATTTCGACACCTATCGCACCCGCTTCGATCGCCTGCATCACCATCTGCGCAAGGGCGACTGCTATCAGGCGAACCTCACCATGCCGGTCGAGGCCCGCTGGTCGGGCGATCCGCGCGCCGCTTTCTGGTCGCTCGTCGGTCGCCAGCCCGTGCATTACGGTGCGCTGATCGACTACGGCACCGGCCCCGTCATCCTCTCGCGCTCGCCCGAACTTTTCTTCTCGGTGGACGAAGATGGCTGGATCGAGACGCGCCCGATGAAGGGAACGGCCGCCCGGGGCGCCACCCCGGAAGAAGACGAGGCGATTATCGCCGCCATGCTCGCCGACGAAAAGACTCAGGCTGAAAATCGCATGATCGTCGACTTGCTTCGCAACGACGTCTCCGTGATCAGCGAGGTCGGCACGCTCTCTGTGCCGAAACTCTTTGCCATCGAGACCTATCCGACCGTCCACCAGATGGTGAGCTATATCAGGGCAAAACTCTCGCGCGGCATCGGCTTGGCCGAAATCATGACCGCGCTCTTCCCCTGCGGCTCCGTCACCGGCGCACCAAAAATGTGGGCCATGCGCATCCTGCACGAACTCGAGGTTGGGCCGCGCGATGTCTATTGCGGTGCGATCGGTTGGTGCGACCCTGCGGGGCCCATGCGATTTTCCGTTGCAATCCGCACCATCTCCCTTTTCAACGAAGGGCGCGCCGTTTTCAATGTCGGCGGCGGCATCGTCTTCGATTCGAAAGCCGAGGCCGAGTATGATGAATGCCTTCTGAAGGCGCGCTTTGCCCTGGGTGATCAATGGATTTCTCGCTGATCGAGACGCTACGCTGGCAACCGGAGGCAGGCTTCCTGCGCCTCGACCAGCATCTGCGCCGCCTGTCGCGCTCCGCCGATGCGCTCGGCTTTCGCCAGCCGCAGGATGCAAAGGGCAAGCTGGAAAAGGAGGTCTCCGGCAGCGAAGCTTTGCGCGTCCGCCTGGTCATGACCTATCGCGGCAAGATGGAGGTGACCGCGACCCCTTTCGAGCCGATTCAGGAGGCAACGGTCTGGCGCCTGAAGATTGCAACGACGCGTCTGCAATCCGAAGATAGCCTCTTCCGCCACAAGACCACTCGCCGCGACCCCTATGAGGCCGCACGCGCCGAATTCTCGAAGGACGAGGCCGACGAGGTGATCCTGCTCA
This sequence comes from Peteryoungia algae, assembly GCF_030369675.1. Classification (NCBI taxonomy): domain Bacteria; kingdom Pseudomonadati; phylum Pseudomonadota; class Alphaproteobacteria; order Hyphomicrobiales; family Rhizobiaceae; genus Peteryoungia; species Peteryoungia algae. The sequence goes on from NZ_CP128477.1 coordinate 1,903,041, forward strand.
ACGAGCGGGGCGAGGTCTGTGAAGGCACGATCACCAACATCTTCGCCGAAAGCGCCGACGGCATGCTGCTGACCCCACCGCTGACCAGCGGCCTTCTGCCCGGCGTGCTCCGTGCCGAACTCATTCGCGAACGCCGCGCCCGCGGCGAGGTCCTGAAGCTCGATGACCTGCGTCACCGGAAACTGTTTGTCGGCAATTCCCTGCGCGGGCTCATCCGCGCCGAACTGATCGACTGAGGCCGCCCATGTTCATTCTCTCCCTCACCTATGTGAAGCCGACGGAAGAAGCCGATCGTTTCATGCCGCCGCATATGGACTGGGTAAATGCCGGTTATGACAGCGGCATGTTTCTGGCCTCCGGACGCAAGGTTCCGCGCACCGGCGGCATGATCCTCGCCCGAGGCGATCGCGCCGCAATCGAGGCTTATGTCGCGGCCGATCCTTTCGCGGCAGAGGGCGTGGCAGTCTATGAGGTAACCGAAGTGGCCGTGACCAGGACCGCGCCGGGGCTGGACGGGCTGAAGGGATAGCGTGGCGCAACAGAGCACATGTTGAGATGACACCCTTCACCCACACCCCCTATGCTGGCCCAGCGCGCCCTTTCACCATCGGGCTTACCGCCCTCGATCCCAACCGCTGGATCGAGCCCGATGCGGATCTAGGCCGCTACCTTGCGGAAAAGCACCACCTCGCGGCAGCGCGTTTGAAAGAGGTCTTCCGCGCGACGGAGGATAGCCTTCCGGCCCAGCGGGAATGCCTGGACGCCGTCCTCGGCCATCTCGACGTGCACCACGCCCATCTCTATAACCGCAAAGGTGACAATATCGACGCTGCCGGCCACGCCGTCGATCTTGCCGACGAGGCCCTTCCCCCGCTCCTGCGCGCTGGACTGCTCATCCAGGATGACCTCGTCATCATGATGAAGCGCGAGGCCGGCTGGTTCATTGCCGCGGCCCACCTCTCCTTCCCGTCTTCCTGGCTGCTTGCGGAAAAGTTCGACCGACCGATGGAAGAAGTCCATGAACATGTGCCGGGCTTTCAGGGAGGCACGCGCAATGCCGCCATGATCAACCGCATCTTCGACAATCTCTTGCCCGAGCAGCCGGCAGAGCGCTTCAACTGGTCGATCAACTGGAAGCAAAAGCTCTTCCACCCGGAAACGGGTCGAAACGATGATGCCGAACCCGGTGACGCGGTTGTCCGCGTCGAGCGCCAGACGCTGACGAAACTGCCTGAAACCGGTGCGATCGTCTTCACCATTCGCATCTATCTCGACCCGGTTGCCCTGTTTCGCATGCACCCGGACGGGAGGCGCCTCGCATCGGCGCTCGCTGAGCAGCTGCAGGGCCTGAGCGCCCCTCAGAGTCACTACAAGGGGCTGGATGTCCAGCGCGACCGGCTCGTGTCGCGGCTGCGGCAAGATGCGGCGTCTGAAAATCGTTTGTGACGTCCCTCGGGCGCTTGCAGCCACCCTTTATTGTGTCAGAGTTTTGTGATCTAGAACCGCCATTATCGCTCCGGCCGCACAAGAGGGGCCGGAAACTCGGCCCAGGCAAGAAACCGGGCCTCCAAGGAGACGCACATGAGCGAAATGACCTACCCGGTTTATGGCGAGATCACCGGCCCGATCGTGATGATCGGCTTCGGATCGATCGGCCGCGGCACCCTGCCGCTGATCGAACGCCACTTCAAGTTCGACAAGAGCCGGATGGTCGTCATCGATCCCCGCGGTGACGAGGAAGGCATCCTCGCCAAGCACGGCATCAGGCACATCCAGGCGCATGTCACCAAGGAGAACTACAAAAAGCTCCTGAAGCCGCTTCTGACCGAAGGCGAGGGCCAGGGTTTCTGCGTCAACCTCTCGGTCGACACCGGTTCGCTCGACCTGATCAAGTTCTGCCGCAAGCTCGACGTGCTCTACATCGACACGGTCGTCGAGCCCTGGCTCGGCTTCTACTTCGATAAGAACATGAAGAACTCGGAGCGCACAAACTACGCGCTGCGCGAAACCGTGCGCGCTGAGATCAAGAAGAACCCCGGCGGCTCCACGGCCGTTTCCACCTGCGGCGCAAATCCGGGCATGGTCTCCTGGTTCGTCAAGCAGGGTCTGGTCAACCTCGCGCATGAAATCGGCCTGAAGTTTGAAGAGCCGGATCAGAACGATCGCGAAGGCTGGGCCAAGCTGATGAAGAAGGTCGGCGTCAAGGGTGTGCACATCGCCGAACGCGACACCCAGCGCGCCAAGAACCCGAAGCCGCTCAATGTCTTCTGGAACACATGGTCGGTTGAAGGTTTCATCTCGGAAGGCCTGCAGCCGGCCGAACTTGGCTGGGGCACCCATGAGAACTGGATGCCGAAGAACGCCAAGAAGCACAAGAAGGGCTGCAAGGCCGCCATCTATCTGGAGCAGCCGGGCGCCAATACCCGCGTGCGCACCTGGTGCCCGACGCCCGGCCCGCAATACGGCTTCCTCGTCACCCACAACGAGTCGATCTCGATCGCCGACTACTTCACGGTCGAGAAGGATGGCGAAACCGTTTATCGTCCGACCTGCCACTACGCCTACCACCCGGCCAATGACGCCGTGCTCTCGCTGCACGAGATGTTCGGCAATGGCGGCACACAGCAGCCGGTGCTGCATGTGCTGAACGAGGACGAACTGGTCGACGGCGTCGACGAACTCGGCGTGCTCCTCTACGGCCACGAGAAGAACGCCTACTGGTACGGTTCGCGGCTGTCGCTGGAAGAAACCCGCCGGATCGCCCCTTACCAGAACGCCACCGGCCTCCAGGTGACCTCTGCCGTTCTGGCCGGCATGGTCTGGGCCATCGAGAACCCGAAGGCTGGTATCGTCGAGGCCGACGAGATGGACTACAAGCGCTGCCTCGAAGTGCAGTCGCCCTATCTCGGTCCGGTCGAAGGCCACTACACCGACTGGACCCCGCTCGACGGTCGCCCGGGCCTTTTCCCCGAAGACCTCGACGAAAAGGATCCGTGGCAGTTCCGGAACATCCTGGTTCGCTGAGAGTTCAGCCACATTGGCAAGGCCCGCTGAACCGGCGGGCCTTTGTCATGCGAAAACTTTAGCATCAAGGTCGGGATAACCTTGCCGCGGTGGACCTCCCGCCTTGCTTTGACCAAGGCTTCGCGGCATGGTTCGATTGAAGAATCGAGAGGCGGACGGCAGTGCCGGAACGCCGTGAAGGTGGGAGAAAAGAATGAAAATCAGATCCCTGATCGCGATCACCACGGCGAGCCTCGCCCTTTCGTCCTGCTATTCCAGCCCACCGCGTCAGCTTCCGGCCGTCCAGCAGGGCCCCTCGATCGAAGGTGCCTGGGTCGATCCGAACGGCATCTCCTCCACATTCCAGGGCGGCACGTTCACGACCCGCACCACGGATACCAACCAGATCCTGGCCTCCGGCACCTACACGTTGATCAATGACCGCCTGGTCGAGATCAACATGACCTCACTGGTGCGCAATACCCAGCAGAAGGTCAATTGTGCTCTGGTCACGCCGTCCCAGCTCAATTGCACCTCGGACAGCGGCGCACAATTCTCCCTCGCGCGGCGCGGCTAAGAACAGATTCCAAGACCCTGTCTTGAAGCGGCCCAAGTGGCCGCTTCTTTCGTTTCGGCATTCTCTAACATGTGAAACGGCGGGCGATTTTCGCTTGCCCTGTCCCGGTCTTGATGAAAACATTCGCCATCCGAATTCTGGCGCGCAGCTATCCTCCTGCGTTGCGAGACTGGGGTGACATGGATTGGAACAGGAGAACACGATGTTCAGACATTTGAAGATTGGCCTATTCAGCGCTTCGGCGCTGGCCCTGACGGCAGGAACCGCCCTGGCCGATTTCGAGCTCAACATCCTGCACATCAACGACCTGCATTCACGCATCGAGGCGATCGGCAAGACGGACTCCACATGCTCGGAGGAAGATGCGGCCGCCAATGAATGCTTCGGCGGCATTGCGAGGGTCAAGTCGGCGATCGACGCCCGCCGGGCGGAACTCTCGGGCAAGAATGTCCTGACACTTGACGCAGGCGACCAGTTCCAGGGCTCGCTCTTCTACACCACCTACAAGAGTGCCCCAATTGCCGACTTCATGAATGGCATTGGCTTCGACGCCATGGCGATCGGCAACCACGAATTCGACGACGGCCCGGAAGAACTGGCGAAGTTCATCGACGCCTTGAAGTTCCCGATGATCTCGGGCAACACACTGGCCGGTCTCAATTCCCCTGTCGCCGACAAGTTCAAACCCTACATCGTCAAGGAATTCGGCGATGAAAAGGTTGCGGTCGTCTCAGTCCTCGCAACCGACACTGATGAAACTTCATCGCCGGGCGACGCCATCCTCTTCTCCGACGAGATCGGCTACCTCAAGGAAGCCGTGACGGAAATTGAAGGCCAGGGCATCGACAAGATCGTGCTGCTCTCGCATGTCGGCTATGTCAAGGATCAGGAAATTGCAGCAGCGGTCGACGGCATCGACGTCATCGTCGGCGGCCACAGCCACACCCTGCTCTCCAACACCGACGAAAATGCCGCCGGCCCCTATCCGACGCTGGTGAAGAACCCCTCCGGCAAGGACGTGCCGATCGTGCAGGCCTATGCCTATTCCAAGTATCTCGGCGACCTGACGGTCGTCTTCGATGATGGCGGCGTGGTGAAATCCACCTCCGGCGAGCCGAAGCTGCTCGACGCATCCGTGACACCTGATGCAGGCTACGTGGCCAAGGTCGCTGAACTCGGCGGGCCGATCGAGGATTTGAAGAAGAAGGAAATCGGCGCGACCGCTGACGGCGTCGACGGCTCGCGCGAGACCTGCCGTGCCATGGAGTGCACCATGGGCAACCTCGTCGCCGACGCCATGGTCGATCGCGTCAAAGACCAGGGTATCACCATCGCGATCCAGAATGGTGGCGGCCTGCGCGCCTCGATCGATGCCGGCACTGTCACCATGGGTGAGGTCCTCACCGTCCTGCCGTTCCAGAACACCCTGGCTTCCTTCCAGCTGAAGGGGTCTGATATCGTGGCGGCTCTCGAGAATGGTGTAGGCCAGGTCGAGGAAGGCGCCGGCCGCTTCCCGCAGGTATCGGGTCTCAAATACACGGCCGATCTGAACAAGCCTGCAGGAAGCCGGATCACCTCGGTCGAAGTCAAGGAAGGCGATGCCTTTGTTGCAATCGATCCGAACAAGACCTATGGCGTCGCCACCAACAACTACATGCGCACCGGCGGTGACGGCTACAAGATCTTCGCGACCGCCGGCCAGAACGCCTATGATTTTGGTCCTGGCCTTGAGACGGTCGTGGCCGACTACATCGCCAAGAACAATCCCTACAAGCCCTATACGGACGGCCGCATCACCGTGATTGCCGCAACGGCTCCATCGGCTGCGGAAACGACGGAACCCGCAGCAGCGGCACCGGCAGCCGAGGCTCCGGCAGCAGCAACCGCCACGGAATCCGCTGTTGCGGCAGCCGCGACCGTCTACAAGGTCGTTGCCGGTGACAGCCTCTGGAAGATTGCGGAAGCCACCTATGGCGACGGTACATTCTGGAGCAAGATCGCCGAAGCCAACATGCTTCGCAATCCGAACGTGATTTCCATCGGCCGGGAGCTGCAGCTTCCGGCGAAGTAAGCCAGTTTGCCGCATGACAAGAGCCGGTCCGGACTTTCCCGGGCCGGCTTTTGCTTTTATCAGATGATCTCAACTGGCCATCCCCACGTAACGGTCGAGAAACATTCACCAGGACAACACAATGAACGCACTTCCCGCCCATTGGCCCTCCGACCATCCGCCCGTCAATTTCGGCAAGGTCGGTGTGCTGCTCGTCAACCTGGGAACGCCCGATGGCACGGACTACAAGTCCATGCGCCGTTATCTTGAGGAGTTCCTGACAGACAAGCGCGTCATCGAGTGGTCGCGGTGGTTCTGGTACCCCATCCTCTACGGGATCGTGCTGAACAAGCGTCCGCAAAAGGTTGGCAAGGCCTATGAGGAGATCTGGAATAAGGATCTCGACGAGAGCTATCTGCGCACCTACACCCGCAACCAGGCCGAAAAGCTGGCGGTTGCGCTGAAAGACCTGCCCAATGTGCATGTGGACTGGGCCATGCGCTATGGCCAGCCCGCCATCCAGGCGAAGATGAACGAAATGCAGAAGGCCGGATGCGAGCGCATCCTCGTCTACCCGCTCTATCCCCAATATGCCGCCGCCACCACCGCAACCGTGAATGACGAGGCCTTCAAGGCGCTGTTGAAGATGCGTTGGCAGCCGGCGCTGCGAACGGTTCCGCAATATGCAGACGACCCGGTCTATATCGAGGCACTGGCAAATTCCATCAACCAGCACCTCGCCTCGCTCGACTGGGAACCGGAGCTGGTGATCACCTCCTATCACGGCATTCCGAAGTCCTACTTCATGAAGGGCGATCCCTATCACTGCCAGTGTTACAAGACGACGCGCCTGCTGCGCGAACATCTCGGCTGGGAGAAGGAGAAGCTGATGGTCACCTTCCAATCCCGCTTCGGGCCGGAAGAATGGCTGCAGCCCTATACCGACAAGACCGTGGAGAAGCTCGCCAAGGAAGGCGTCAAGCGCATCGCCATCATGAATCCGGGCTTCGTCTCGGACTGCCTCGAAACGCTCGAGGAAATCGCGGGCGAAGCGGGCGAGGATTTCCTGCACAATGGTGGTGAGAAATTTTCCCACATCCCCTGTCTCAACGACAGTGATAATGGCATGCGCGTCATCGAAAACGTCGTGCGCCGGGAACTGCAAGGCTGGGCTTGAGACCCTTTTTGCCCGGTCTGCGGTGATGGATCAAAAGGGGACAGCCGAGAGGCTGCCCCCTTTTTCTTTGCCCTTGAATCCCGGTTGCAAGAGGAGGAGATCGCGGACGGTCCGGAACCGGCAGAAGGATGCAACCCAGACGATGCTCGCCCTTCGTCCCCTTTCCGACGCCGCCCCATTTTTCAGCAGGCCTGCACAATATTAGTGCATCATTTCATTCAGTTAGTCTCTCACGGCGCCCGCGTCGCCGCAGCCCGAAGGACAACCCGAAGCTGTCTGGAGACACATGGCGGGGCACCGACCACACCCTAAGTCATTGGATTAAAATGCAATTTTAAATGGGTGATTTCTTATATTAATGTTCCATTTATCAATGATCCCTAGAATTAGGGGGGAGTTGAAGGAGACCATCATGAAATTTATCACGTCCGCATTGGCATCGACATTCCTCGCCATGTCGCTGGCGACTGCGCATGCAGAACCGCCTCAGCCAGACATGGACAAGCTTATCTCGCCCGAGCTCCTGCAGCAGATTCAGGAGTTTATCTCTGCCGAAATCGTGACCATATCGGTCCAGGCGCAGAACGCCCGCCTGACCAACTTGTCTCAGGAAAAGATCGATACCCTGGACAATCAGTGGAAGGCCGAGCGTGAGGCTGCCGACAAGCCACTGATCGCAGCCACGCTTTCCAGCCCGCTGTCCGTCTACCTTGCCCGCATCCAGGGCAAGTCACTCGGCCTCTTCCCCGAAATCTTCGTGATGGACCAGAATGGCCTGAATGTCGGCCAAAGTTCAATCACCAGCGATTTCTGGCAGGGCGACGAGGGCAAGTTCCAGAAAACCTACGACGTCTCTGAAGATGCGATTTTCATCGATGAGGCCGAGTGGGACGACGAGGTCAAGATCTGGCGGAACCAGGTGAGCTTCACTCTGGTCGATAGCGCCAAGAAGAAGATCGGCGCCGCGACCGTCGAACTCAACCTGACGGAACTCGAGCGCCGGGCTCTCGCCGGCAGCTGATCCGTGATCACGACCCCATGATGGCGGTTGTCCTGCAAACCATGACCCAATTCGACCCCGACCGGGACAGGAATTCACTATGCTCAAGAACTTATCCGTAAGCGCCAAGGGCTTTCTCGCTTTCGGACTCCTTGCCGCCATCGCGATCGCAGCGTCCACCTTCATGCACAACCGCGCCGTCGTTGCGAGTGAGCAGGTCGCCGAGACCGCCCTCGTGACCAATATGGTGGAAGCCATCGACGAGTTCTCCGAAGACCTCAACATTGCGGACCGTCAACTGAAGACCTTCCTTCTGACGGGCAACCGCGACTATGCAGCGGGCGCGCAGAGCACTGCAGCCAGGATGGACACGGAAAAGTCGAGCGTCGAGGCACTGATTTCGAAATCTGCTCCCGCAGAACTGGCAAAGTTCGGGGAAGCGATCACCGCCTACGATGCGTGGAAGACGAATTTTCTGGAGCGGCAGATCCTGCTCATGCGTGATCCCGCGACGGTCGAACTCGCCCGGGCGATCGAAGTCACCGGCGGGGGCGATGCTCTGGTCAAGGCTTTCGAGGATAATCTCTCCGAACTTAAGGACACACTTTCGGCCCGCGCAAGCACCGCCGCCGATCATCAGAGCGCCGCGCTTTCCCTGGTGGAATCGGTCAGCCTCGCCGCCTCGATCATCATCGGCTTTGCAGCCGTCCTCATGGGCTTCCTGAACTTCCAGCTCGTGTCCAAGCCACTCAGCAAGCTCGCTGATGCCACGACCCGTCTGTCGGAAGGCCATCTCGATGTCGTCATCGATCAGGGCGGCAAGGACGAGATCGGCCGCATGGCGGCTGCCATGCAGGTCTTCCGCGAAGCGGCCATGGCCAACAAGCGCCTCGAAGCCGAGGCCGACGGCAACCGCCGCCAGGCGGAAGCCGACCGCATTGCAGCCCAGCAGCGTGCAGAGGCGGATGCCGCTGCTCGACTGCAGGCGGCAACCTCCGGTCTCGCAGCCGGCCTCAAGCGCCTCGCATCCGGCGATCTCGCCTTCCAGATCAACGAGGCCTTCTCTCCGGATTTCGAAAGCTTGCGGCACGACTTCAACCAGTCCATTCGCCAGTTGAACCAGACGATGGCCGCGATCACCAACAGCGTGTCCACCATGGAAACCGGCACCCGCGAAATCGCTTCCGGCACAGACCACCTGTCGAAGCGAACCGAGCAGCAGGCTGCAGCCCTCGAAGAAACGGCAGCAGCCGTCGAGGAAATCACCGCCAACGTCCAGAATTCGACCAAGCGGACGGAAGAAGCCCGCTCCGTGGCGGCCCAGGCCAACACCTCCGCGACCCAGTCCTCGGATGTCGTCGCGAAGGCCGAAGACGCGATGCGCCGCATCGAAGGCTCGTCGCAGCAGATCTCCAACATCATTGGCGTCATCGACGAAATCGCCTTCCAGACCAACCTGCTCGCCCTCAATGCAGGCGTCGAAGCGGCACGCGCCGGTGAAGCCGGCAAGGGCTTTGCCGTCGTCGCCCAGGAAGTCCGCGAATTGGCCCAGCGCTCCGCAAACGCTGCCAAGGAGATCAAGGCGCTGATCCAGAATTCCTCGACGGAAGTCGCAGGCGGCGTCGATCTCGTCCGCAAGACCGGTGAGGCCCTGCGCACCATTGGCGGCTTCATCACCGAGATGAACACCCACATGGATGCCATCGCCCTGTCGGCCAAGGAACAGGCGACCGGCCTCACGGAAGTCAACCATGCCGTCAACTCGATGGACCAGACGACCCAGCAGAACGCAGCCATGGTCGAGGAATCAAATGCCGCCTCCGGAGCTCTGGCAACAGAAGCTGCAAAGTTGCGGGACCTGATCTCGCACTTCACCATCGACGGCGTACAGCAGGCCCAGGCTTCGGCCCTGCGCGACACCGCGCGCACGATGGCTCAGCCGTCCGCCTCCGCGAACCGCGCTCCGCCAGCACGTGCGGCGCAACCCGCACGCTCCGTCGCCCATGCCCCGCGTAGCCACGGCAATGCCGCGGTCGCCCAGGACAACTGGGAAGAATTCTGAGACGAAACAGCTCGGACGAAACGAGATGAGGGCGGCGGGAGTGATCCCGCCGCCCTTCTTCGTTTCCACCGACCACCACGATCGGCGGGTAATTGGACCATGTGACGGACAAAGCTTGCATTTGCCTTGGCGCCCCACAATGTTAGACCGAAGGGGCGCGGTCCATCTTCGCGCCACAGCTGGAGGATTTCATGCCCATCACCGGTCCGGATATTGTCGTCATTGCACTCGTCGTGCTCGTCATCCTGGTGCTGTTTGCCGGTATCAAGACCGTGCCGCAGGGTTACCGCTATACGATCGAACGGTTCGGCCGCTACACGCGCACACTGGAACCGGGCCTCAACCTGATCATCCCCTTCTTCGAGCGCATCGGCGCCAAGATGAATGTCATGGAGCAGGTTCTCGACGTTCCCACCCAGGAGGTGATCACCCGGGATAATGCCTCTGTGTCGGCCGACGCGGTTGCCTTCTACCAGGTGTTGAACGCCGCCGAGGCCGCCTATCAGGTGGCCAATCTGGAAAACGCCATCCTCAACCTGACCATGACCAACATCCGTTCGGTCATGGGCTCGATGGATCTCGATGAACTCCTCTCCAATCGCGAGGTGATCAACGATCGCCTGCTGCGCGTGGTCGACGAAGCCGTGCGCCCTTGGGGCATCAAGGTCACGCGCGTCGAAATCAAGGACATCCAGCCGCCCGCCGATCTCGTCGCGGCCATGGGCCGACAGATGAAGGCCGAGCGTGAAAAGCGTGCCCAGGTCCTGGAAGCCGAGGGCTTCCGCAACGCCCAGATCCTGCGTGCCGAAGGGGCCAAGCAGTCGGCCATCCTGGAGGCTGAGGGCGAGCGCGAAGCCGCCTACCGCGAAGCGGAAGCCCGCGAACGCCTGGCGGAAGCGGAAGCCACAGCCACCCGCCTGGTCTCCGAGGCGATCGCCGCCGGTGACGTCAACGCCATCAACTACTTCGTCGCCCAGAAATACACGGAAGCGATGACCGCGATCGGCACGGCAAGCAATTCGAAGATTGTCCTGATGCCGATGGAAGCGACCTCGTTGATCGGCTCGCTCGGCGGCATCGGCGCCATTGCCCGCGAAGTCTTCGGAGAAGACAAGCGCCCTGCCCCGGCACGGCCGACGACGCCGACCCGCACCACCCCGCCGATTTCCTCCTTCAACCCCAACGGCGAGTGACGCCCATGCTTGGCCGGATCATCACCGAACTCGGTCCCTGGAGCTGGTGGGTTCTCGGCATGCTGCTTCTGGCGGCAGAACTCGTGATGCCCGGCGTCTTTCTGGTCTGGATCGGTCTCGGCGCCGTCCTCACCGGAGCCGTATCGCTGCTGCTCTGGGACGCCGGCTTCTGGACATGGCAGCTGCAGTCACTTCTCTTCGCCGCCAGTGCCATCGCCTTCACCCTCGCCGGCCGGCGCTATTTTTCGCGGCACGAGACGGACAGCGACCAGCCACTGCTCAACCAGCGCGGCGCAAGTCTCGTCGGCCGCACGGCGGTCCTCGCCGAACCGATCCGCGAGGGCCGTGGCCGCATCCGCCTGGATGACACTTTCTGGCTGGTGTCTGGCCCCGATCTGCCGAGCGGGGCAAGGGTCAAGATTATTTCCAGCAACGGCCGAGATCTGACCGTCGAGGAGGCATGAAAGCCCTCAGGCCACGCCGATCCTGAGCAGGTCATGGAAGTGGATGAGGCCGACAGGCGTATTCTCGTCGTCGACGACGATCAGCGCACCGATCCCGTGCTTGTTGATCATCGCCGCCGCGGTCGTGGCAAGCGCATCGCCCTTGATGACCTTTGGATTGACGGTCATGACATCCTCGACATTGAGGATGGAGAGATCGCGGGCGAGATTACGCGCCATGTCGCCTTCGGTGACGATGCCGCAGAGCTTGCCCCTCGCATCGGTAATCCCGACGCATCCGAAATGTTTGTGGGACAGCGTCTTGACCGCCTCGGGCATGGACGTGCCGAGTGGCACGAGCGGAAGACGATCGCCGGTATGCATGATGTCACGCACATGGGTGAGTGCTGCGCCCAGCTTCCCGCCCGGATGGAAGGTGCGGAAATCGGACGGCGAAAAGCCACGTGCTTCCAGAAGTGCGATTGCGATCGCATCTCCGATTGCCAGCTGAAGGACCGCCGATGTCGTCGGCGCCAGCCCGTGCGGGCAGGCTTCCTGGATCTTTGGCATCAGCAGCACGACGTCGGCATTGCGCGCGAGCGTCGAATTTTCGCCGGCCGTAATCGCGATCAGCGGGATCGAGAACCGGCGCGAAAAGGCGAGGATGCCCTGCAACTCGGCGGTCTCCCCACCCCAGGAGATCGCAAGGATCGCGTCGTCCTGGGCAATCATGCCGAGATCGCCATGATTGGCTTCCGCAGGATGCACGAAGAAAGCCGGTGTCCCCGTCGAGGCGAAGGTGGCTGCGATCTTCGAGCCGATATGGCCGCTCTTGCCCACGCCCGTGACGATCACGCGGCCGGTGATCTCCCCGATCGTCTTTACGGCGTTGCAGAACGGCGCGGCCAACGGCCCAGCCAGCGCCTCTTCCAACATGCGCAATCCCTCGCGCTCTATCGAGACGACCCGGAGAGCGGATTCGGTGGCACTGGCTTCGACGAGATTGACTGCGCGCTTGATCATGCCGTCCCTTACTGCGTTTGTCGGCCGCTGTAAATTCTCGTGCGATGCCGCGGGCTGCGACATCTCGATCAGAAGCACAACCATGCGCCCGAAACCAAACATTAACCATCAGGCTTTACGTTTGGGTAAGTATTGCAGATTGCCGGGCCCAGGAATGAACTCAATCGAAAAACGGGATATGCGCGGCACAGGCCGCCTCGGGCTGCGCGCCTTTGCGGGCGCGCTGGCGCTGTCCGTGTTCGTGCATCCATCCCTTCTCGCCGCCCAACAGACGGCAACGACCGGTTCGACATCGCAAGCCACCCTTCCCACCTGGTCCCCTCTGAACGGGTCGGGACAAACAACGTCCGACGGCACCGCAGCGACGGCCGCATCGGCGGCGCCACAGACCGCCGCGTCCGCATCGGCGACCACAACCGATGCCATGGCAACCGGCACTGTGGCACCCGACAACCAGACACTGGAACCGCTCGCCGATCCGGACGCCATCCCTGTCGAGGAAGATATCGGCCGGCAGAACCTGCGCGTGACGCGTCTCGACAACCCGACTGCCGACCGCATCCGCCGCGAACTCGATACGGAAGACGACAGCGGCATCCGCCTCGGCACTCTGATCCTGCGCCCTTCGATCAGCCAGAAACTGGGCAGCGAAACGGAAAAGAGCGGAGGCGTGAAAGACGACCGCATCTTCTCCGAAACCGGCCTCAAGGGCACGCTCACATCAGACTGGTCGCGCCATGAACTCTCCATTGGCGCCGAAGGCGCATGGCAGGAAACGCTGTCAGGAGACGATACCGACAAGCCCAGCGCCAACATTGACGCACGCCTGCGACTCGATCTTGCCGATGACACCATCGCCACCCTGTCCGGCTCCTACAGCTTCGGCCGCGAAGACAGCGACGATCCGAACGCCGTCACGGGCGCCACGGTCCAGTCCGGGGTCCATCAATATGGTGCAGGCGCATCGATCGAGCGGGACTTCGGCCTGATCCGTGGCTCCATTGCAGCCGACGTCATGCGCTTCCAGTATTCCGACGCCCAGCTTTCGGATGGCTCGACGCTCGAGCGCAGCGACCGAAACCGCAACCGCTATGCCTTGACCGGCCGAGTGGGTTACGAGCTCTCGCCCGCCCTCATACCCTTTGTCGAAGGCACGATCGGACGGATCGATTATGACGATGTCGCGGATTCCAGCGGCTATCGCCGCTCGGCCGATCTCTATGGCGCCAGGACCGGTGTGGCCGTTGATCTTGGCGAAAAACTGCGTGGCGAGATCGCCGTCGGACAGGAAATCCAGAAATTCGAAGACGGGAGACTGGCGGAATTGTCGGCGCTGACCGTGGATGGCAACATCCTCTGGTCCCCGCGCGAAGGCACGAGCATCGACGTGACGCTCGACACGAGCATCGACCCGTCGACAACCGCCGGCGTGAACGGCGCGACGATCCATCGCCTCACGGCGCAGCTTTCCCATGATCTGCGCACGAACCTTGTCGCCCGCCTGACCGGCGGCACGACGTTTACGCGTTATGACGGGGATGCGGCGACGGCTGACACGACCGCTTATCTGGCAGGCGCCGGCCTGACCTGGAAGATCAACCGTCACCTGGACGCCACCGCAGATCTCACCTACGAGCGCACGCACTACACGTCCGGCGTGGACAATGACAGCCTGACGGCGCTGGTGGGCCTGACCGCCAAGCGCTGAGCCCGGCGGTCAGAACGCTATTACTTGAGGGCTGCGAGCAACGCCTTCAGCTGGTCTTCGATCGCCGGGCGGATGTCGGCGCGCTCGATGGCGAAGGCGACGTTGGCCAGGATGAAGCCATCCTTGGAACCGCAGTCGAAGGTCTGGCCCTTGAAGTGGTATCCGGAAAAATCCTGTTCCTTGGCAAGCTTCAGCATGCCATCGGTAAGCTGGATCTCATTGCCGGCGCCGCGCTCCTGTGTCGACAGGATCTCGAAAATTTCGGGCTGCAGGATGTAGCGGCCGTTGATGAAGAAGTTGGAGGGCGCAGACCCCTTCGCCGGCTTTTCCACCATCTGGTTGATCTTGAAGCCGCCTTCCAGCGTCTCGCCGACACCGACAATGCCGTATTTGTGCGCCTGTTCCGGCGCACATTCCTCGACCGCCACGATATTGCCGCCGGTCTTCTCGTAAAGTTCGACCATGCCCTTGAGGCAACCCTTTTCAGCGCGCATAATCATGTCAGGCAGAAGAAGGGCGAAGGGTTCGTGCCCCACGATGTCGCGTGCACACCAGACGGCGTGTCCGAGACCCAGCGGTTCCTGTTGGCGCGTAAAGCTGGTCTGGCCGGCAGTCGGCTGAAGCGAGTCGAGCAGCAGGAGTTCGGCATTCTTGTTGCGGGCTTTCAGCGTCTGCTCGAGTTCGAACTGGATGTCGAAATAATCCTCGATGACCGCTTTGCCTCGGCCGGTCACGAAGACGAGATGCTCAATCCCGGCCTCGATGGCCTCGTCGACCACATACTGGATGACTGGCTTGTCGACGACGGTGAGCATTTCCTTTGGCACCGCCTTGGTGGCCGGCAGAAAACGGGTGCCGAGGCCGGCAACGGGAAACACGGCTTTCCGGAGCTTTTTAGTCTGAACCACTCATCCCTCCTGGAGGATATAATCGATTAACGCCATCATGACGCCGTTACGCCCAGTAACATATAATTGCTTCGAAATGGCAAAGACTAAGCCTGGGCGAACAGCGTGGTAAACGGTTTGTTGACTGAACAGCGTTAACCTGTCGTGAACAGCCTTTGTTCCGGCTGCCCACACGAGAATGCACGGGAGATGCCCATGAAAAGACACCGCCCCAGCCTGCTCGGCGCGATTGCCCTGACCCTGTCGGCGGCGCTCATCCCGCTGGACGCCTTCGCGGACGCTGGCTTCCAGAAATGGATTCGCGACTTTTATCCGACGGCCGCAAAGGCCGGGATTAGCGAACGCACCTATCGCCAGGCGTTCAACGGCGTGAACGAGCCTGATCAGTTCGTACTCGAAAAGGCGGCATACCAGCCGGAGTTCAAGTCGGAGATCTGGGACTATCTCGATAGCCGCGTGAACCCCTATACCGTGAAGGTCGGCCAGGAAATGCTGGCGAAGCATGGCCGGCTGCTGACGGCGCTGGAAAACCATTTCGGCGTCGACAAGCATGTGCTGCTCGCGATCTGGTCGATGGAATCGAATTATGGCGCAGCGCTCGAGCGTCCGGACCGTCTGCACAACGTGCCGCGTTCGCTGGCCACACTCGCCTATGCCGACCGCAAGCGCGCCAAATTCGCCCGCTCGCAGCTGATTGCCGCACTCAAGATGCTGCAGAACGGCGACGTGTCCAACAAGAACCTCATGGGATCCTGGGCCGGCGCCATGGGCCATACCCAGTTCATTCCGACGAGCTACCTGCTGTACGGCGTCGATGCCGACGGCAATGGCGACAAGGACATCTGGCATTCGATCCCCGACGCGCTGGCGACGGCCGCCAACCTCCTTGCCAAGAACAATTGGCAGACGGGCCGCACGTGGGGATATGAGATTGTCGTGCCGAAAGGCGGCCACAAATACAGCGGCCAGACCAAGACCGTTGCCCAGTGGCAGGCACTCGGCTTTGCCCGTCCGACCGGCAAGGGGTTCCGCAATGGCAGCGAGCGCGCCGAACTCAAGATGCTCGGCGGCTCCGGCGGCCCGGGCTTCCTGATGACCAAGAACTTCTTCGTCATCAAGCGCTACAACGCCGCCGACAGCTATGCGCTCGGCGTCGGCCTTCTCGCCGACGAAATCGCTGGATACGGCGGCATGAAACAGCGCTGGCCGCGGCCGAACGGCACGCTCGACATGAAGGAAAAATTCGAGCTGCAGACACGCTTGCAGGCGCTTGGCTACTACGACGGCAAGATTGACGGCAATTTCGGCTCCGGCTCGAAGGCCGCGATCACGGCCATTCAGCAACGCCTTGGCATGTCCGTCGATGGCCAGCCCTCACGCGTTCTGCTCGATGCCCTGCGCAACTGATCGCCACCGCGCAGAGCATTGCATAGATTGACTTGCCGTCCGCCGCGATCCAGAAACATGGGATCGCGGCGGAATGTTTTTCCAGGCAAGGCCGTGGCGACAGCGAAGGAGTTTGACTTGAAGAGCTTGCGCGGAAAACCTGCCCGCTTGCTGTGTTTCGGCCTCGCCCTGATGCTGGCCGCGACGGCCTTTGTCGGCTCGACCGCGCAGGCACAGCAGCCGGAGCGCCGCCGCAACTTGCTTGAGCTTCTCTTCGGTCAGCGCCAGCCGGCATATGTGCCGCCGCAGAACGTCCAGCGTCCGCGAGAGGGCAAGGTCCGCAAGAAAAGCAGTGGCAGCGTCACCACGATCAAGACGCGCGCGCCAACGACACGCGCTGCGGCCGCTCCGCCACCGCCGCCGAAGCTCGACACCGCCAAGAAGGTGCTCGTGGTCGGCGACTTTGTCGCGAGTTCCTTGGGTGACGGACTGAAGACCGCCTTCGAGGGATCCCCCGGTGTCGTGGTCGAGAACCGGGCAAACGGATCCTCGGGCCTTGTGCGCGACGATTTCTACGACTGGCCCGGCGCGCTTCCGGCCATCGTCGCGGAGGTCAACCCCAGCGTTCTGGTGATCCAGGTTGGCGCCAATGACCGGCAACAACTCGTGACCCCGGACGGTCGTCTCGATTTCCGCACCGACCCCTGGTTCAGCGCCTATGGCGAACGCGTCACCCGCCTGGCGACGATTGCTGCTGAAACGCGCGTGCCCGTGATCTGGGTCGGCCTGCCCGCCTTCCGGCCGCAGAACATGACGGCCGATGCGCTGCGTCTCAACGCCATTTATCGATCCAGCATCGAGAAGCTGAACGGCGAATTCGTCGATGTCTGGGAAGGCTTCGTCGACCAGGAAGGACGCTTCATAGTCACCGGCTCCGACATCAACGGCCAGCCGGTGCGCCTGCGCGGCAATGACGGCATCGGCTTTACCAGCCCCGGCAAGCGCAAACTCGCCTTCTATGTCGAAAAATCCGTGCGCCGTTATCTCGGCGACATGACGAGCCCGGATCTGATCCGGCTCGATGCGACGAACCTTCCAGCTCTGGTGAGCTTGCCGCCCTCGGAGAACAAGAGCATCATCACCACCCCGCCGATCGATCTCTTCGATCCGCAACTCGACGGCGCGGACGAACTGCTCGGCGGTACGCTGCCGCCATCATCGACATTTCCCACCCCCCGCGACCAGCTCGTCCAGAACGGCAGTCTGCCGGATCCGCCGGTCGGGAGGGTGGACTATGTAAAGCGCGCGCCGCCGGCGCCAGAGACTGCGACGCCCTGATCATCGCCGAATACGGACCGAACAAAAAAGGCCGCCTCCCGGGCGACCTTTTTCTTTAAATCGGTACATGATTGACGCGCATCAGCGCGGCAAAACACTTTCGCCCATCAGCGCCTCGTCGATGGCGCGTGCGGCCTGGCGGCCTTCGCGGATCGCCCAGACAACCAGCGACTGGCCGCGACGGGCGTCGCCGGCGACCCAGACCTTGTCCACGGATGAACGATAGTCCTTGTCATTGGCAACGACATTGGTCGAACCGCGACGGTCCATATTCAGCTCAAGCTTGCCATCGAGGTCTTTGAGCACGCTGTCGGTGAACGGACCGGAGAAGCCAATGGCGATGAAGGCGAGATCCGCCTTGATGATGAACTCGGTGCCTGGGATCGGCTTGCGACGCTCATCCACCTGGCAACACTTCACGCCGGTCAGCACACCGTCTTCGCCAACGAATTCGAGCGTGGCAACCTGAAATTCGCGGTTGGCGCCTTCGGCCTGGGAGGAAGAGGTTCGCATCTTCGTCGCCCAGAAGGGCCAGATCGCAAGCTTGTCTTCCGTCTGCGGCGGACGCGGACGAATGTCGAGCTGGGTCACCTTGACGGCGCCCTGGCGGAAGGCCGTGCCGACGCAGTCGGATGCCGTATCACCACCACCGACGACGACGACATGCTTGCCACCGGCGAGGATCGGATCGGCCGGCCAGCCGATACTATCGATGTTCTCACGGCCGACCCGGCGGTTCTGCTGCACGAGATACGGCATGGCATCATGCACGCCATGGAACTCGACGCCGGGAATGCCGGCCTCACGCGGGGTTTCCGAACCGCCGCAATAGAGCACCGCGTCATAGTCTGCCCGCAGCGTCTCGACCGTCACGTCGACGCCGACGTTCACGCCACAATGGAAGGTGACGTTTTCCCCCTTCATCTGCTCGACACGGCGGTCGATGAAGTTCTTTTCCATCTTGAAGTCCGGGATGCCGTAGCGCAGCAGCCCACCGGGCTTAGACTCACGCTCATAGACATGCACCTCGTGGCCGGCCCGACCCAGCTGCTGGGCAGCAGCGAGGCCTGAGGGTCCGGAACCGATGACCGCAACCTTCTTGCCGGTATGGATCGTCGCCGGCTGCGGCACGATGAAGCCGAGCTCATAGGCCTTGTCGGCAATCGCCTGCTCGACGGTCTTGATCGCAACCGGGCTGTCTTCAAGGTTCAGCGTGCAGGCTTCCTCGCAAGGCGCTGGGCAAACGCGACCGGTGAATTCCGGGAAGTTGTTCGTCGAGTGGAGGTTGCGGATCGCCTCCTCCCACTTGTTGTTGTAGACGAGGTCGTTCCAGTCCGGGATCTGGTTGTGAACAGGACAGCCGGTCGGACCATGGCAATAGGGAATGCCACAATCCATGCAGCGTGCCGCCTGCTTGGTGACCTCAGCATCCGACATGGGGATGGTGAATTCGCGGAAATGGCGGATGCGGTCGGAGGCCGGCTGATACTTCGCCACCTGCCGGTCGATTTCCATGAAACCTGTAACCTTGCCCATTCTCTTTCCCTCAGCTCACAGAGGCGGCCATTGCGGCCCCCAGTACCAGTAGGCGATAGCGATCACCGCCCCCAGCACTACGAATTCCAAAACAAGCGCACCATTGACGAGTGCGGCGACCGTTGGAACGGCCGCAGCAATTGCCACGGCCATTCCTAGATGGACGATACGTCCCTTGCGATTCACTCCGCAGCCACGCCCATGCGCATGCGCTCCATTTCCTCAAGCGCACGACGGTATTCCACCGGCATGACCTTGCGGAACTTCGGACGATACTCTGCCCAGCTGTCGAGGATCTGCTTCGCACGGTTCGAGTCCGTGTAGTGCAGATGGTTCGAGATCAGCTGGTAGAGGCGCTCCTCGTCGTGGCGGGTCATGTCGCCGGACACGTCGACAAGGCCCTTGTGCATGAGGTCGCCGCCGTGATGGTGGAGCTTCTCCAGCATGTCGTCCTCTTCCGGAACCGGCTCGAGTTCGACCATCGCCATGTTGCAGCGTTTGGCGAAATCGCCGCTCTCGTCGAGCACGTAAGCCACGCCGCCCGACATGCCGGCCGCGAAGTTGCGGCCCGTTTCGCCGAGCACGACGACCACGCCACCCGTCATGTATTCGCAGCCGTGGTCACCCACGCCCTCGACAACCGCAATCGCACCCGAATTGCGCACGGCAAAGCGCTCACCGGCCACGCCACGGAAGTAGCACTCGCCGGAGATCGCACCGTAAAGCACGGTATTGCCGACGATGATCGAGTTTTCCGCGACGATGCGGGCGTTTTCCGGCGGACGCACGACGATGCGGCCACCCGACAGACCCTTGCCGACATAGTCGTTCCCGTCGCCGACGAGATCAAAGGTGATGCCACGCGCCAGGAAGGCGCCAAAGGACTGGCCGGCGGTGCCGTTCAGAGTCACGTGGATCGTGTCGTCCTTCAGGCCCTTGTGGCCGTAGCGCTTGGCGACTTCGCCCGAGAGCATCGCACCGGCAGAGCGGTCGATATTCTTGATGTCGACGTCGAAAACGACGGGCTGCTTGGCGTCCAGCGACGGCATCGCTTTCTCGATCAGCTTGCGGTCGAGAATATCCACGATCGGATGGTTCTGGCGCTCCGTCCAGTAGGTGGCGGACTTCGGCGCATCGACCTTGTGGAAGATCTTCGAGAAATCGAGCCCCTTGGCCTTCCAGTGAGCAAGCATCTCGTCCTTCTCCAGAAGCTCCGAGGCACCGATGATCTCGTCCAGCTTGGTCACACCCAGCGAAGCGAGAATTTCACGCACTTCTTCGGCGACGAAGAAGAAGTAGTTGATGACGTGCTCCGGCGTGCCCTTGAAGCGCTTGCGCAGCACCGGATCCTGGGTCGCGACACCAACGGGACACGTGTTCAGATGGCACTTGCGCATCATGATGCAGCCGGCCGCGATCAGCGGAGCCGTCGCGAAGCCGAACTCGTCGGCGCCCAGAAGGGCACCGATGATGACGTCGCGGCCCGTCTTCAGACCACCATCCACCTGCAGCGCGATGCGCGAACGAAGACCGTTCAGCACCAGCGTCTGCTGTGTCTCGGCAAGACCGATTTCCCAGGGCGAACCGGCATGCTTCAGCGAGGTGAGCGGCGAGGCACCGGTACCGCCGTCGAAGCCGGAGATGGTGATATGGTCGGCACGCGCCTTGGCGACACCGGCGGCAACCGTGCCGACGCCGACTTCCGAGACCAGCTTGACCGAGACATCCGCCTGAGGGTTGACGTTCTTCAGGTCGTAGATCAGCTGCGCCAGATCTTCGATCGAATAGATGTCGTGATGCGGCGGCGGCGAGATCAGGCCGACGCCCGGCGTCGAGTGGCGGGTCTTGGCGACAGTCGCATCGACCTTGTGGCCGGGCAGCTGGCCGCCCTCGCCGGGCTTGGCACCCTGCGCGACCTTGATCTGCAGCATGTCGGCATTGACGAGATATTCCGTCGTCACGCCAAAACGGCCGGACGCGATCTGCTTGATCGCCGAGCGCTCGGGATTGGACGATCCGTCCGCCAGCGGCAGATAACGGTCGCTCTCCTCCCCGCCTTCGCCGGTGTTCGACTTGCCGCCGATCCGGTTCATGGCAACGGCGAGCGTCGTATGCGCCTCGCGGCTGATCGATCCGAAGGACATGGCGCCTGTCGAGAAGCGCTTGACGATGTCCACGGCAGGCTCGACGTCATCGAGAGCAACCGGCTTGCGACCGAGCGCTTCCGCCGACTTGATGTTGAAGAGCCCACGGATGGTGTTCATCCGCAGATTGCTGTCGTTCACCATCTCGGCGAATTCGCGGTAGCGCTCCTGGCTGTTGCCGCGAACCGCATGCTGCAGCGAGGCAATCGAGTCCGGGCTCCAGGCATGGTTTTCACCGCGCATGCGATAGGCATATTCGCCGCCCACATCCAGCGTATTGGCGAGCACCGGGTCCTTGCCGAAGGCGGAACTGTGGCGGGTCACGGTCTCGTCGGCGATTTCGGTCAGGCCGATGCCTTCGATGGTCGTGGCGGTCCCGAAGAAATACTTGTCGACCAGCTCGGATGAGAGGCCGATCGCGTCGAAGATCTGCGCGCCGCAATAGGACTGATAGGTCGAAATGCCCATCTTGGACATGACCTTGAGGATGCCCTTGCCCACGGCCTTGATGTAGCGATAGACGACTTCGTCTTCCGAGACTTCCTTGGGGAATTCGCCATGCTTGTGCATGTCGAGCAGCGTGTCGAAGGCCAGATAAGGGTTGATCGCTTCCGCACCATAGCCGGCGAGACAGCAGAAGTGGTGCACTTCGCGCGGCTCACCCGATTCCACAACCAGACCCACCGATGTGCGCAGACCCTTGCGGATCAGGTGGTGATGTACGGCAGCGGTTGCGAGCAGAGCCGGGATCGCGATCCGGTCCGGGCCGATCTGCCGGTCGGAGAGCACGATGATGTTGTAGCCGCCACGGACCGCCGCTTCAGCTCGCTCGCACAGACGATCGAGCATCTCGGGCATGCCTTCGGCGCCACGTCCCACATCGTAGGTGAAATCGAGCGTCTTGGTGTCGAAGCGGTCTTCCATGTGACCGATGGAGCGGATCTTTTCGAGATCGCCATTGGTCAGGATCGGTTGCCGCACTTCCATGCGCTTGGCGTTGGCCATGCCTTCATGGTCGAGAATGTTCGGACGCGGACCGATGAAGGAGACGAGGCTCATGACGAGCTCTTCGCGGATCGGATCGATCGGCGGGTTCGTCACCTGGGCGAAGTTCTGCTTGAAATAGGTGTAGAGCAGCTTCGACTTCGTCGACATCGCCGAGATCGGCGTGTCGGTGCCCATCGAGCCGATCGCCTCCTGGCCCGTCGTCGCCATGGGCGACATCAGGATCTTGGTGTCTTCCGTGGTGTAACCGAAAGCCTGCTGGCGATCGAGCAGCGACACGTCGCGGCGGAGCGCACGCGGCTCCACCGGCTTCAGGTCTTCAAGGATCAGCTGGGTGCGGTCGAGCCATTCGCGGTACGGATGGCTGCCGGCAAGCTGCGACTTCACTTCCTCGTCGGAAATGATGCGGCCTTCCGCCATGTCGATGAGCAGCATCTTGCCCGGCTGCAGGCGCCACTTCTTCACGATCCGCTCTTCCGGAACCGGAAGCGTACCGGCTTCAGACGCCAGAATGACGCGATCGTCGTCGGTCACGAGATAGCGGGCCGGACGCAGGCCATTGCGATCGAGCGTGGCACCAATTTGGCGACCGTCGGTAAAGCAGACGGCGGCCGGACCATCCCACGGCTCCATCATCGCGGCATGATATTCGTAGAAGGCCTTGCGCTCCTTCGACATCAGCTGGTTGCCCGACCATGCTTCCGGGATCAGCATCATCACGGCATGTGCGAGCGAATAGCCACCGCGCTGAAGGAATTCGAGCGCGTTGTCGAAGCAGGCCGTATCCGACTGGCCTTCATAGGAGATCGGCCAGAGCTTGGAGATGTCGTCGCCGAACAGCGGCGAGGACACCGAAGCCTGACGCGCGGCCATCCAGTTGACGTTGCCACGCAGCGTGTTGATTTCGCCGTTATGCGCAACCATCCGGTACGGGTGCGCCAGTTTCCACGAAGGGAAGGTGTTGGTCGAGAAGCGCTGGTGGACGAGGGCCACAGCCGATTCGAACCGCGGGTCGGCAAGATCCTTGTAATAGGCGCCAACCTGATAGGCGAGGAACATGCCCTTGTAGACGATGGTCGAGGACGACAGGGACACCGGATAGAAACCGGTCTCCTGTCCACCATACTGATCGTAGATGCGGTTGGAGATCACCTTGCGCAGCAGGAACAGCCGCCGCTCGAACTGGTCCTGCGTTGCGGCATCGCGGCCGGCACCGATGAAGACCTGGATTTGACGCGGTTCAGTCGCCGCGATTTCCGGCGCCTTGGACAGGGAAGAATTGTCGACCGGAACATCACGATAGCCCAGGAGGGTCTGCCCCTCGGACTGACAGACTTCCGCGATCACCTGCTTGAAGTGGGAGATTTGCATCTCGTCCTGCGGAAAGAAGAAGTGTCCGACAGCGTATTCACCCGCCTTCGGCAGGGTGACACCCTGGGCAGCCATTTCTTCGCGGAAGAAGCGGTCTGGGATCTGCACGAGGATACCCGCACCGTCGCCCATCAGCGGATCGGCCCCGACGGCACCGCGATGGGTGAGGTTTTCCAGGATGAACAATCCGTCCTTGACGATCTGGTGCGACTTCTGCCCCTTCATATGGGCAATGAAGCCGACGCCGCAGGCATCGTGCTCGTTCTTCGGATCGTAGAGACCCTGCTTCGGAGGCAGGCCGGTGCGCGCGATCACCGTGTCGGCGACAGCCTCCGAACGGGCGGACCGCATGACCTCTTCGGATGACGGAACTTTCGTCATGACCTTTACCTCCATAGTAGCCGGACAGGCCGGGCTGATTGGACCCATTTCCAGGCGCCGATGGGCGCCAGCGACAGCCCTGCCATCCTGCACGGATTGCTTGACTACCCCATGACGCCCGAAAACATGCTGCCTTCGAGACTTTAATTAGGTCAACTAGTCTGACCTAATTTCTGATTTTCCTATGACAGAAAGTAAACGCTCATGCAAGAGTTCGCCGGGAAATTAACCGGCACAGGGATGCGAAATTGCCCTCATTGGCGCATCCGCGAAATTTTATTACGCACAAGCTGCGACCCAGGTCACCTTGTTGCGGACTTGGCTGTCGCCGCCCTCATGATGACCGGGCCGGATTGATAGCGAGCCGGAAATGCCTACAGTCCTCGCACCCGCCTATGCCCTAGGAATATTGCCATGCACTTCGCTTCAGACAACTGGTCCGGCGCCCATCCGAGAATCGCCGAAAACCTCACTCGCCATGCCGCCGGCTTCGCGTCTGCCTATGGCACCAGCGACCTGGACAAGGCGGTCGAGGAGCGCTTCAGCGCGATATTCGAACGCGAGGTCGCGGTCTTCTTCGTCGCGACCGGCACGGCTGCCAACTCGCTGGCGCTCGCCAGTCTCGCCAAGGCCGGTGGCGTGAGTTTCTGTCACGCCGATGCCCACGTCAACGCGGACGAAGGCGGCGCGCCTGAATTCCTGACCGGTGCCACCCGGCTCTTTCCCGTCGAAGGGCCGGAAGGCAAGATCGACCCGAGGGCCCTGGAGACCGCAATCGGCCGCTTCGAACCGGCTTCGCCCCATCACGGTCGCGCGATGGCAGTGTCCGTGACCCAGGCGACCGAAGTCGGCACAGTCTATTCCCTCGATGAGCTGGATGCGATTGCAGCGGTGGCCAAGTCGCGCGACCTCCCGCTCCACATGGACGGTGCACGCTTCGCCAACGCCCTTGTTTCCCTGGGCGTGACGCCCGCTGAAATGACCTGGAAGCGCGGCGTCGACATCCTCTCCTTCGGCGGCACCAAGAATGGCTGCTGGTGTGCCGAGGCGATCGTCTTCTTCAACCCGGACCTGGCAACGGACATGCCATTTATCCGCAAGCGCTCGGCCCAGCTCTTCTCCAAGAGCCGTTTCATTTCCGCTCAGCTCGAAGCCTATCTCGAGAACGGTCTCTGGCTCGAACTGGCAGGGCACGCGAATGCCATGTCCGACCGCCTGCGGGCAGGCCTTTCGGGCAAGAACACGGTACGCCTTGCCTGGGATACGACGGCGAACGAGGTTTTTGCCGTCATGGAGAAGTCGTCAGTTGAACGAGCACGCGAAAAAGGGGCGAAATTCCATGAGTGGCAAGCGCCCCAAGGCTGGCTCCCCTTGCCCCGCGAAGACGAAACCCTGGTACGGCTAGTAACAAGCTTTGCAACCACGCAAGATGAAGTTGACCAATTCATAGACGTCGTTTGAGAGAGCCGTTTCTTACAGTTGAAACGCGCACATTTTCCGCAAATAAGCTTGATTTTTCAATCTGGGAACTTCTCGGCATGATGTTTTTGCCAGACCGACGAGGGTCTGAGCAATACGCAATTCACGATCCGAGGAGACCTTCATGAGCAAGAACACACTTAACGCGACGGCTCTCGCCGCTGCTGTCACCATGGCCATCGGCGGCACCGCACTCCTGTCGGGTCCTGCCATGGCCCAGGAAAAGGAAAAGTGCTTCGGCGTTTCCATGGCAGGAAAGAACGACTGCGCCGCCGGCCCCGGCACCACCTGCGCCGGCACCTCCAAGGTCGACTTCCAGGGCAATGCCTGGACCTACGTCGCCAAGGGCACCTGCACGACCATGGCCCTTCCCGATGGCCGCATGGGCTCGCTCGAAGCTCTCGACCGCGACCTGCCCAAGGCCTGAGCCGATACGGCACCTGCGGCCGCCCGCAGGTGCCGTCCTCTCTGTCTGGAGCGTGAGGAGCCGGTCATGTCCGCAAATGCCGTTACAAAAACCCCTGTTACCGTATCGAATCGCAACGCCCGTGGTGAGACACTGCCCCCACGCGCCGGCGCCGGCTTCAAGCCGCAGCACGCCGATACCATTCTGGCCGATGAATTCCGCATCGGCTTTCTCGAAGTGCATGCCGAAAACTACATGGGCGCCGGCGGCCATCCGCACCGCATCTTGACGCGCATACGCGAAGAATTCCCGCTCTCGATCCATGGCGTCGGCCTGTCGATCGGCAGCCCGACCGGCCTCGACCAGGCACATCTCGCGCGGCTGAAAACCGTCATCGACCGCTATCAGCCGGAACAGGTTTCCGAGCATCTCGCCTGGTCGACTCACGAGAGCCATTTCCTCAACGACCTCCTTCCAGTGCCCTATGACGAGGCGACGCTGGCAAGGGTCTGCGATCACATTGACCAGGTCCAGGAAACGCTCGGCCGCCGCATCCTTCTGGAAAACCCGTCCACCTATCTTGGTTTTGAGGCGTCGACGATGAGCGAGACCGACTTCATCCGGTCGATTGCTCGGCGCACCGGCTGCGGCCTGCTGCTCGACATCAACAATGTCCATGTCTCCGCCACCAATCACGGATACGGCGCCCGCGACTATCTCGCTGACTTTCCTCTCCAGTCCGTCGAAGAAATTCATCTTGCCGGCCATGCGGAAGACGTCGATGACTCCGGCCTGCCGCTCCTCATCGACAGCCACGACCGCCCGATCGACGATCTCGTCTGGAAACTGTACGAACACGTCCTCGCCAAACTCGGCCCGCTGCCGACGTTGATCGAATGGGACAATGATGTGCCGGAATGGCCGGTGCTGAAGAGTGAGGCGCAGCGCGCCGACGCGATTCTCGACAGGCACGCCCCGGTCGAACTCGGTGTACGCCATGCGTCCTGACCCGGTACACAATGGCGCCTTTGCCCAGGCGCTTCTTGCCCCCGAACAGCCGCCGCCGGATGGCCTGACCAGCCGCGATGGGCACATTCCGACGCGCC
The DNA here is from genome assembly GCF_030369675.1 of Peteryoungia algae. NCBI lineage: Bacteria > Pseudomonadati > Pseudomonadota > Alphaproteobacteria > Hyphomicrobiales > Rhizobiaceae > Peteryoungia > Peteryoungia algae. The sequence goes on from NZ_CP128477.1 coordinate 1,930,337, forward strand.
GCTTCGCTGTCTACCGCAACAATGTCGTCGTCTCACTGGTCGATGCCATGGCCTCGATCTTCCCGACCGTGCAGAACCTCGTCGGCGAAGACTTCTTCCGGGCCATGGCCCGCCTCTACGTGACCGGCCATCCGCCGACCTCGCCTTTGCTCTTCACCTATGGCAAAAGCCTCCCGACTTTTCTGGAAACCTTTGCGCCGGCAGCGGACCTGCCGTTCCTCCCTGACGTAGCGCGCGTCGAACGCCTCTGGCTGGACGCCTATCACGCCGCAGATACCCGACCGCTCGATCCTGCCGCCCTCGCCCAGGTGCGTACGGACGAACTGGCCGGCATCCGCTTTACCCCCCATTCGGCGACCCGCCTCGCGCAGTTCAGCCATGCCGCCGGCACAATTGTCCGGCGCGACCGGGCAACGCTGCCGCTCGACGGCGTCAATCCCATGGCATCGGAAACGGTCTTGCTCACACGGCCCGACTGCGATCCTGCGATCGAAGTCCTGCCAGCCGGAGGAGCCGCGTTCTTTCAGGCTCTTCTGAGCGGCGCTCCACTGGGTGAAGCCTGTTTCGCCGCGCAACACATGCAAGGCGACATTCCCGCTCTCATCGGCCTGACCCTGTCGAGCGGCGCCTTTTCCTCGATACACCTGCCCAACGACACAAAACAGGAAGGCGACCGACCATGACATCCGTCACATCCCTCATCGAGTTCTATCGCCGCACGGTTCGCGGGCTGGAAACGGCACTCGACGGCTGGCTTCTGGGCCTCCTTGCCCGCCTGGTCTTCCTCGCGGTTCTCGTACCCTACTACCTCAATTCCGCCCTGACGAAATTCAGCGGCCCCTTCTCGATCGCTGACGGCGCCTACTACCAGATTGCCCTGCCCGCCGTGGATGCGGCAGGCGGCGACATCTCCGCCGTCTCCTTCTTCCCCTGGGGCCTGATGGTCTTTCTTGGCTCCTACGGAGAAATCGTCTTGCCGCTCCTCATCGTCGCCGGCCTCTTTACCCGCATCGCCGCCCTCGGCATGATCGGCTTCGTGGGTGTACAAACGCTGACCGACATCCTTGTCCACAATGTCGATGCCACAACGATCGGCGCGCTTTTCGACCGCTTCCCCGACAGCGTCATCCTCGACCAGCGCCTGCTCTGGACCTTCCCGCTCGCCTATCTCGCGGTGAAAGGTGCCGGCCTGCTCTCGCTCGACAAGCTGCTGAGCACGCTCTGGACACGCAGAACCGGGACCCAACAAAAAAGCGGCCGGCTTTCGCCGACCGCCTGACTGGATGATGCTTGGCGCTCGCGCCTGCGCTTAGTTCACATGCGCCTCGATCGCCTTCGGTGCCGCGCCCACGGGCTCGGCGGCAATCGAGATGCGGCGCGGCTTCATGGCTTCCGGAATGTTGCGCAGGAGGTCGATATGCAACAGCCCGTTCTTCAGCGAAGCGGCGGTGACTTCCACATGGTCGGCGAGCTGGAAGCGGCGCTCGAAGGCGCGCTTTGCGATGCCACGATAGAGGAACTCGCTCTGCTCGACCTTCTCATCCTCGGCCTTCTCCCCCTTGACGGTCAGCACATGGGCATGCGCCTCGATCGAAAGCTCGCTTTCATCGAAGCCGGCAACGGCCATGGTGATCCGGTAGAGGTTCTCACCGGTGCGTTCGATATTGTAGGGCGGATAGCTCTGCGCCTGTTCCGGCTGGCCGAGACTGTCCAGCATGGTGAACAGGCGGTCAAAACCGACGGTGGAACGGTAAAGCGGGGAAAAATCGACGTGACGCATGATGTCCTCCTTGAAGCGACGTTGGCGTTCTCAAACCCGCGCGCATCCCGTTGGGGCGATGGCGGCGGCGGTTCGCGGACCCGTTTGGCGTCCGCAAACCCGATGTGGGAAATGCTTGTCCCGAATTCAAGATCGCAGCGCTCGCAGGAGGTCTGCGCCGATGAACTGTCGGTGAACGCACGGTTCAAGCCGCATTCAACCGTCCCCACATAGTGTCTTCCCATCGGTTGTCTCGACCGTCCGGGCCGGAGATATCGTCCCTTCCTCTTCGACCGGATTTGGCCGGAACCGCATCCTCCGCATGCGGTTCCGGCTTTTTTCTTTGACTTCGGCTTGGGCTGCAGCCTATCCCGGAGAAACGATAAGCGCTTCAACCGACAGGCAGTTGCAGGCATGGACGCCATTCTTCACGCTACCCCCGGCAACCCCATTCCTGGCACGCCAGTGGTTGGCTTCTTCGAAGGATATCGCGGTGCGCGGCTCCGCTATGCTGTGTTCCGGTCGTCCTCGCCAAAACCAAAAGGCACGATTGTCCTGCTCCATGGGCGCAACGAGACGATCGAGAAGTATTTCGAGACGATCCGCGATCTGAACGAGCACGGCTTCTGGGTGGCGACCTATGATTTCCGTGGCCAGGGCGGCTCCGGGCGTCTGCTGAAGGATCCGCGCAAGGGCCATGTCGGCCGCTTCGACCACTATATCCGCGATCTCGAGATCTTTCTTGAGCAGATCGTCCTGCCGGACACACGCCTGCCCTTCTTCATGCTCGCCCACTCGACCGGCGGCCTGATTGCCTTGAAGGCAGCGCCCCGGCTTTCCAACCGCATCGAGCGGATGGTTCTGACAGCGCCCTTCGTCGGCCTGGGTGGCCAGAAGACCTCACCGGAAAACATCCGCAGGGTCGCAGCGCTCGCCGCCTTCACCGGCTTCGGCCAGATAACCCTGAACAAGGATGAAGCGCTGAAACGTTTCGAAGGCAACCCGCTGACGACGGATGCCCTGCGTTTCGCCCGAAACCAACGCCTGTTCGTCGACCATCCGGAACTGGCGCTTGGGCCACCGACGGCACGCTGGCTTTATGAGAGCCAGAAGGCGATCGATGACGTGCGGCGTCCCGGCCATCTCGCCTCGATCACGGTCCCAACCGTCGTCATCGCCCCCGGCAACGACCCGATCGTACCTTTCCATTTTCAGGAATCGCTGGCGCAATATTTCCGCGCCGGACAGCTTGTCCCCGTACCTGGCGCGCGCCACGAGATCCTGCAGGAGCAGGACCGCTATCGCAAACAGGCCTTGGCGGCCATCTTCGCCTTCATGCCAGGCGGTGAGCCGGACGAGACAGATCCAATCGGGCAGCTTACCGATTCAGCACTGGAGACTTGAGCCACCGACCGAACGCTGGCTCAGCGACGCTTCAACATGTCCATCGCCTGCGCATGCACGGTCTTTGAGCCGGCCGCAATGATCGAGCCGCCTGCTTCAGGCCGTCCGCCATCCCAGGTGGTGATGATCCCGCCCGCCTGCTCGATGATCGGGATCAGCGCGCCGACGTCATAGGGCTTCAGCACCGTCTCGATCACGAGATCGACATGGCCGGCCGCCAGCAGGCAATAGGCGTAGCAATCGACGCCGTAGCGGAAGAGCTTGACCTTGTCCTGGACGGCCTGGAAACTCTCGACCTCCCAATCCTTGAAAAGATGCGGCGAAGTGGTGAAGAGGATCGCGTTTTCGAGGCTGCCGCAGTCGCGCACCGCATTCTGCCGCTCGCCATCAGGACCGAAATACCAGGACCGCTCGCCATCGGCATAGTAGCGCTCGCCTGTGAATGGCTGCTCCATCAGCCCCATGACCGACTTGCCATGTTCCTGAAAGCCGATCAGCGTGCCCCAGACGGGCACGCCGGAGATGAAGGCGCGCGTCCCGTCGATTGGGTCGATGACCCAGAGCTGATCGCTATCCATACGGATATTCTCGTGCTCCTCGCCGAGAATGCCGTGGGTGGGAAACTCGGCCTCGACCAGCTGGCGAATTGCGATTTCGGCGGCCTGATCTCCCTCGGTGACGGGATCGAATCCGGCCTTCTCCTTGTTGACGACCGAGAGGCCCGAACGAAAGCGCGGAAGGGTCTCTGCCTTGGCAGCATCAGCAAGGCGGAAGAAGAAATCTCTGTCAGGGCGCATGAAAAATTCCGTCGTCTGGAGGGTATGTCCCTCTTAAAGCCAGTTGCCGGGAAAGAAAACAACCGACTGGCTGAATGCACCCTGCCTGCGCCCTGCGATCACGAGCCGAGGGCCAAATTGCGTAAATTTTGGCCTTGCTCAAAAAAGCACCAAAATCGGACTTGACAATGGTGCACCGCAACATCTAACCTCTCAATTACAGTCTTCTGACTGTAAATACCCTCCTTGGGTGTTTCCTCCCTAGACTTAGCCGCGCCACGAGCGCGGTTTTTTTTGCCCACCGCAACGCGACAGGTTCCCAAAACAGTTCGATTGGAAAGCCTCACTCGGCCGCGAGCGCCTGGTCGATGGCATAATCCGCCACGAATCCTGCCATCTGCTGCATGAACACGGCGATCGAACCCGCAAGGGCGTCGAAATCGGCCCGCTTCTCCAGCCTCGCCTCGTCGATATAGATCGAGCGATTGACCTCGATCTGCAGGGCGTGCAGCCCGCGGGCCGGACGACCATAATGTTCGGTGATGAAGCCACCGGCATAAGGCTTGTTGCGAACGGCCGTATAGCCGAGCTCTTCGAGGAACTGCAGCGCCGCCTGGCTGAGATCCGCCGATGCACTGGTGCCATACCGATCACCGACGATGAAATCGGGCTTCAGCCCGCTACCGGCCACCCTGATATTGCCGGGCATGGAATGGCAGTCGATCAGAACGCCGAAACCGAACATCGCATGCGTCCGGGCGATCAGTCTGCGGAGGCAGGCGTGATACGGCTTGTAGCAGCTCTCGATCCTGTCCATGGCGACGGACAGCGGCATCCGCCGCTCGTAGATCTCCATGTTTTCAGCAACGATGCGAGGGATCGTGCCAAGCCCTCCAGCGACGCGTGCCGAATTGCTGTTGGCAAAGGGCGGCAGCGGATCGGAAAACATCCGGGGATCGAGCTCATAGGGCTCTCTGTTGACGTCGACATAGGCGCGCGGGAAATGCGCGACGAGCAGCGGCGCGCCCAGCCCGGGTGCCGCCGAGAACAGCTCATCGACGAAATGGTCTTCCGACCGGCGAATCGAGACATCATCGAGTCGCGACTCATCCAGAAAGGATGACGGGTATCGGCGGCCGCTATGCGGGGAGTTGTAGACGAAAGGAATGGTCTGGATCGCGGGCTCTCGAACCTCGAACAGCTCGAATTCGTTGGTCATCCGCTTCCCAGGGCCTCTTCTTTACCAAGTCACAAACTTGTTGTGTCCGCCATGTTGCCAGTCGGCAGGTGCAAAGTCCATACTCCTGGAAATGGCGGAGCAGGCTCACTTTTTCGTTGTTCACCGGTTCTTTACTGAGCCGACCCTAAAGTGAGCGACTGCGAGCTTCCCAATGCAATCGAGTACAGCGGTCCCTAAATGACTCAGAAAATCCTTCTCGCCGAAGACGACAACGACATGCGCCGGTTCCTGGTGAAGGCGCTGGAAAAGGCGGGGTACAAAGTTTCCTCCTTCGACAACGGCGCAAGCGCCTATGACCGCCTTCGGGAAGAACCCTTCTCCCTTCTCTTGACCGACATCGTGATGCCGGAAATGGACGGCATCGAACTGGCACGCCGCGCCACCGAGCTCGATCCGGACCTGAAGGTCATGTTCATCACCGGCTTTGCTGCCGTCGCGCTGAACGCCGATTCGAAGGCGCCGAAGGATGCAAAGGTCTTGTCCAAGCCTTTCCACCTCCGCGATCTCGTCGACGAAGTGAACAAACTCCTTGCTGCGTAAGGCCTTGTCGAGAGGTTGAAAAAATCTCTTCACAAAACTGCAAAATGCCTATTGACGGGCGAACAGGTTTTGTGGTCTTAAGCCGCCATCGGATGGGCGTGTAGCTCAGCGGGAGAGCACTACGTTGACATCGTAGGGGTCACAGGTTCAATCCCTGTCACGCCCACCATTCGAATTCTTTCAAGGGCTTGCCGGAAACGGCGAGCCCTTTTGATTTTCCGGTTTCGCCCGAACATCTCTGCACGACATCAATCGATACCCGACAGGTAAGCGGGGATTGATTCGCCCCGAATTCATCCGAGGGCCCTCCATCAGGCCCGTCGCTTTGGGATCCGCTCATGGCAGGCAAGCCGGCCACCCGCACAGTGACACGCGCCAGGGCTCTGGAACGCGTCAAGACGTCCTCGCGAGTGCAAGGGTCCGATCTGAAGCCCGTCAACGCGTCTGCGCACTCCGGCAGGCTGACTGCGGCTCTGGTCCCCCTTGAGGAACAGAAACCGCAGATCCCGGTCAGCTTGGCAAATACTCCGAGCTCCAGCTCTCGCTGACCACACCGTCAGCCAGCAGCCTCTCGATTTCGTCGCTCGTATAGCCGAGCTCTTCAAGAACCGTCACGGTGGAGGCGCCGTATTTCTCCGCGGGCGGCGGAGAGACGATCGCGCTGCGGCTTGGTCGGATGGCATAGGGGTCGAGTTGTGTGACGACATGACCGCTTGGGTGGTCGGTGTACGTCGAAAAGGAATAGCTTCCCCGGTCGATGCCGTTGGTTCCGTCGGCCTCCCGTGAATAGCGCGACCTCAGGGCGTCAATATTGTCGCAAATGGCCGCGCCGAAACCTGCCGCATGCAATTTTTGCAGCCAAGCCTGAGAGGTATCCTTGGCAAAGATGCTGGAAAGAAACGCATCGCGCTCGTCTTTCGGCAGACCGGCAATGCCCTTGAAGTCCTCCAGACCATCCAGACTTGGCACATCATGCTCGTTCGAGCTGAACAGGAGATAGTCGCCGGACGCCGTGTAATAGAAGCGCGTCAGCGCATCGTATCCAGGAACATACCGGCCGGAGGGTTCATTGAAGAGGCCTCGGTCGCGATAGTCGTAGCAGAAGGGGATCTGCAGCAAGCCGCTATTGGCGGAGAGCGAGGTTCGCCCACGGCCAATCCGACCGGTCTTAAGCTTCTGGTAAAGGGCGGCCGCCACGGCGAGAGCACCGCCGAAGCCACACATGACGTCGATGGTGCCGACATGCGCATGCTCTTCAGGCTCATGCATCGATCCGCCGAAACGCAGCATGATACCGGTCGCCGCCTGCACGAGATCGTCATAGCCGACATAGTCGGTCCGAGGGCCGCGGCTGACCCCGCTGAAGCAGTCGAGTTTGCAGAAGATGGCGTCAGGATTGATCTTCGCCAGCGCATCGGCATCGAGCCCCATCTGACGGACCTGGTTGTCCGGCGCATTCCAGACAATGACATCGACCGACTTCACCAATGCCTCGAACGCCTTGCGCCCCTCGGCGGATTTGATGTCGATGAGTGCCGATCGCTTGCCGCGCATGTGCGACATGCCAAAAATGACGGTATTCCAGCAATCGTACAGAGGTGATGCAGGGTCGAGCTTGATCACTTCAGCGCCAAACCGGGCGAGGTAATACACGGAATGCGGTCCGGCGATGACATTGCACAGGTCGAGCACGCGAACGCCCTCAAGCCAACCGCTGCGATCATTGGAATCGGTAACCCGTGGCAGTTTGGTCTTCTGCTTCTTTAGGAGGTCCAATGCGCTGGAAAATGGCACCCAGCGCCTTGGCACCGGAGACAGGGCCGCCTCGCCGCTGTCCTCAAGCCAGACGACGGGTCCGGGCTGGATCATGGTTCCGTATTCCGGATCCTGAACGTCAATCATCAGACCCGCCGTCTCGGCGTGATCATCATTGATCCATTCCTGCAACCAGCGTTGCGGCGCGCCGGGAAAACCGCCACGTCCGAAGATCCGCTCCCATTCCTTGGCTGTCCGGGTGAGGAAGACCTGCTTCATTCTCGCGGCAATCTTGTCTGCCCAGAACTTGGGTAGCGGGTAAACACCAAGCGAGACGTCGGATTTCCATTCGGAGGTCGGAAGGTATGTATCCTCCTCCTCCATCAATCCGTCGGCAACCAGCTCCTCGTAGATACCGAGGGCCTGCAGACAGCGTTTTGCATGATGCTTGTGGCTGGGGCAGACAACATAGAACATGCGTCCGTCCTTGCAGAGGTAGCTTCGGTAGAACGGATCAAGAAGCTCCTGCAGTTCCTCATAGGCGAGGTTCATCGGCAGGCCCTCGACCCGCCTGCGGGCGATCTCCTGCTCCCGCTGGGTGATGTAGCGAGCCGGCAAGCCATCGATCTGGATCGAGTTGTAGCAGAGCCCTTCCATGACGGCGCTGGCGAGCGGGACTTCGATGTGGTCGCCAAGGCCGGTACGTTCACGCGCCTGCAGGGCGAGCACAGCGGCGGAAGCCGCCAGCATTGCGCCGTAGGCGGAGGCAAGCGGCAGCGGAGAAAATGATGGATTGACGCCCATCAGCACGCGATTGAGGCCCATATCGGTAAACACACCCGAGCTTGCCGCAATGATGCTCTCATAGGCGCGTAGCTCGCGTCGTTCCTCGTCATTCGATGCAAAGCCCGGAATGGAAAGGGTGATCAGTTCCGGCCGCTCCTGCCTGAGACCAGCGAAGTCTATCTTCAGCGCCTCGAGTTTCCCCGGCCTGAAGTTTTCGATGACGATGTCTGCTTCCGCAATCAGCGCCAGCGCCTGCTCGAGGCCTTCCGGCGACTTCAGATCAATGGTGACGATCAGCTTGTTGCGATTGAGTGTCGCATTGGCCGGGCTCTGCCAAAGAGGACCACCGGGCGGATCGATGTGAACCACCGTCGCTCCGAGGTCGCCAAGGATCATGGCTACGGCCGGACCAGCGATATACTGGCCAAAGTCTACGACCTTGACACCGTGGAGGGGGAGTTTGTCTCGAGTGTTGACTACCATTGTCATTGTCCTGATTGAGTCCGGGACTTGCCAGCGCGTCACGCGTTTTCGGCAGCGTCCTGAAGAATAAAAGCGGCCGCTTTTTCGGCAATCATCAAAGTCGGTGCATTGGTGTTGCCGCTGGTGATGTTCGGCATGACCCCGGCATCAACGACGCGCAGGTCGGAAATTCCCCGCACCCGCAACCGGCTGTCGACGACTGCCATCGGGTCGTCGTGTCGCCCCATCCTGGTCGTTCCGACAGGATGGAAGATCGTGCTGGCGATATCACCGGCGAGCGTCGCGAGTTCCTCGTCCGTCTGGTACTGGATCCCCGGCTTCCATTCCTCGGGCTTGTATTTCGCCAGCGCCGGCTGTGCGACGATTTTACGGACCTGTCTCAAGCTGTCCGCAGCAATTTTCCGGTCTTCCTCGGTGCTCAGGTAGTTCGGCGCGATGGCCGGCGCATCCGAGAAATCGGCCGAGCGAATGCGCACGCTGCCGACACTTGTCGGATTGAGATTGCAGACGCTCGCGGTGAAGGCAGGAACGGTGTGCAATGGCTCGCCGAAAGCATCCAGACTGAGCGGCTGGACATGATATTCCAGGTTGGCGTGAGGTTGGCTATCATCCGAGCGGGTGAAAGCGCCGAGTTGCGAGGGCGACATGCTCATCGGGCCACTGCGCTTCAGCACATATTCAAGCCCGATCATCGCCTTGCCGAAAACACTGCCCGCCAGCGTATTCAAGGTTTTCGCTTTGCCGACCTTGAAGACCGTGCGGATCTGCAAATGGTCCTGCAGGTTCTCGCCGACGCCCGGCAGATCATGCGCAACCTCGATGCCATGCTGCTTCAGAAGCCCGGCCGGACCGATACCCGACAATTGCAGGAGCTGCGGCGAGCCGATTGCGCCGGCGGACAGGATGACTTCCCGACGCGCCCGAACTTGCACACTGCGCCCTTGCCGCTGAACCACCACACCCGCGCACCGCTTGCGGCCCGACCCCGACGTTTCAAGGATCAGTCGCTCCACATGGGATTGGGTCCAGACGCTGAGATTGGGGCGCCCCTTTGCCGGGCGCAAGAAGGCCTTCGACGTGTTCCACCGCCAGCCGGAGCGCTGATTGACCTCGAAATAGCCGACGCCCTCATTGTCGCCACTGTTGAAATCTTCGGAGCGAGGAATGCCGGCCTCGACTGCAGCCTCGGCGAAGGATTCGAGAATGTCCCACCGCAGGCGCTGCTTTTCGATCCGCCATTCGCCGCCGTGACCGTGCATATCTGAAAAGCGGCTGTTGTCGCCGGTTTTCGGGTCCGCGCCGTCATCCAGCCGGAAATGATCCTCATGCGCCTTGAAGTCGGGCAGGCAGTTCTGCCAGGACCAGGCGTCGTCGCCGGTGGTGGTCGCCCAGCCGTCGAAATCACGCGCCTGGCCGCGCATATAGATCATGCCATTGATCGAGGAGCAGCCGCCAAGCGTCTTGCCGCGCGGATAACGCAGAGACCGACCGTTCAGGCCGGCATCGGGCTCGGTTTTGAAAAGCCAATCGGTACGCGGATTGCCGATGCAATAGAGATAGCCGACCGGGATATGGATCCAGAGATAGTCGTCCTTCCGGCCCGCCTCCAGCAGCAAGACACGGATTGCCGGATCGCGGCTGAGACGATTTGCGATCAGACATCCTGCAGAGCCACCGCCCACGATGATATAATCAAAAACGTCATCCGACGGACGTGAAGCGCCACGGGTCATGGGCTCGCCCTCCGGTCGCGATGCCACACTCTACACGGAGCAAATCTCGCATCATTCCTTGGCATGCCACACTCCCACCCCGCTTGCTCTCAGCATTAACGTAGAAACAAGCCGGGAATCTAATGACAAATAACGCAAGGCATCATAAGCAGAATTAATATGCCACCATCGATCGACTTGAGAACATTGAAGGCATTCGCCGCCGTTGCACGGGAAGGCAACGTGACGCGTGCGGCAGAGCAGATGCATGTCACCCAGCCGGCTGTCACCCTCCAGTTGAAACGACTTGCCGCGGATACGGGCGTAACGCTGTTCCGGCGGACCTCTTCCGGCCTGGAACTGACCCAGGACGGAGCCCTGCTCGCCGCCAAAGCGGAACAGGTGCTGGCAGCGCTCACGGATTTCGGCCAGACGGCCGGGCATCTGTCGACGCGCGTTCGAGGGAAACTGCGGATCGGCACGATCATCGATCCCGAGTTCACCCGATTGGGCGCCTTCCTGAAAGCGCTTATCGAGCACGGGCCGGGCATTGAAACCACACTGCGCCACGGGATGAGCGGCGAGGTACCGGAGGGGCTGAGGCGAAATGAGCTCGATGCCGGCTTCTATCTCGGCGACCCAAGATACCATGAGCCCTCCTCGGACATCGCGGGAGAGGCGGCCGCCCCCTTGTTCGATTCGCGGGAACTGGCGCAGCTGACCTACCGGGTTGTCGCCCCGCCATCCTTCGCAAGCCTCGTGCGTGGCGCAGACTGGAGACAGCTGGCATCGCTCCCCTGGATCGGCACGCCGCCGGCTTCCGTTCACAATCGTTTGCTGTCGCGCCTATTCGCAGATCTGGGCCTGCGACAGAATGTGGTTGCCCATGTGGACCAGGAAACATCAATGCTTGCCATGGTGCGGACAGGGGTGGGACTCAGTCTCTGTCGCGAGTCCATCGCCCTTCACGAACAGCAGTCGAACGGTCTCGTCATCGCGGAAAACGTCAAGATTCCTACTAAGCTGAGCTTTCTCTCCTTGAGGGCGCGCTCCGCAGATCCAACGATACTGGCCGCAATGGAGGCAATCAGGCGTGTTTGGGGCTGATTGCAGCAACGGGGACCGGCGTCTCCATGACGGCGCAGGAAGAGCAGAGAAAGTGTTGTTGCGCTCGCAGGCCGCTCTCGAAAGAACTCATGATCGACTGGCCGGCCGAACTTGCATCTCCCCTGCAACTCACCCCTTCACCACCGCCACATCCTCCCCCGCATAGACCACGACATAGCCCCCCTCAGCCTTCAGCGTCCGCGCCCTCTCCTCAAGCAAGTCGATATAAGGCGCATCTCGCCACTTCGCGCCCGCCGCCGGCTCCACCAGCACCGTCAGCTGCGCCCCTTGCGCATACAGCATCATCCGGCTCACGCGCGGCTCCCATTCGGGCCCAAGCGTCGGATCGATGCGCCAGAGGCAGTAGAAATCGCGACAGGTCGCGGGCCGCGCGGCATAGGCATCACAGCCGCCACCGGGCAGGCAATGGCGGCAGGGCTGGTTCGCCGGTTTGTCGAATTCTGCGATGTCGGGAAGGATGCAGCAGAGCGAACAGCTGCCACATTCACGGCCTGGCACCAGCGCCAGGCCCTGTCCTTCCCCCGGGAGAGCCATGTCAGGCCGCCGGGCCGATGCTGACCGTGATCGGCGAAAGCCCTTCGACGGCACCGGCGAGCCGGTCGCCCGGCTGGAGTGCACCGACACCCGACGGTGTGCCGGTAAAGATCAAGTCACCAGGCGTCAGATGATAGTAGCGCGAGAGATGACTGACGATTTCAGGCACTGACCAGATCATGTCGGAGAGCTGCCCCTCCTGGCGCAGCCGATCATTGACGAGAAGCGAGATCCGCTGCGCTCCAGGCTTAAATTCCGCAGCCGGCGTGATCGCGCCGATGACAGCCGAGTCTTCAAAGGCCTTGGCGATATCCCAGGGCCGCTGCTTGTCCTTCATCACCTGCTGCAGGTCACGCCGCGTCATGTCGAGCCCCACCGCATAGCCGAACACGGCCGTCATGGCTTCGTCGGTGGAGACCCGGAAGGCGGGTGCACCGATCGCGATCACAAGCTCGATCTCGTGGTGATAGTCCTCCGTTCCCGGCGGATAGGCGATTGTGCCGCCTTCGAGAACGAGCCCTGTCGGCGGCTTGGTGAAATAGAAAGGGGCGACACGATCAACAGTGTTGCCGAGCTCTGCGGCATGCGCCGCGTAATTGCGTCCCACACAGAAGATGCGGTGGATCGGAAAGCCGTCCTCCATCCCGAGGATCGGAACGTGTGGCGCGGATGGAACGGTGAACAGGGGACGGGAAGCGGGCAAGACACACTCTCTTCGGATGGAAACAGGGATGGCCGCAATAAAGGACCGCGACGCGGCCATCATACCCACCTGCAACGACTTGTGCATCAGCCGTGATCAGCAAAGACAATCTTGCGACAGGCTTGGAACATCGGCACAAACATGTAACAAATCTGCCGCGACCGCGTTGCATAATGCGTAAGCAGATCCGTCGAACAGAGCGAGAAGCGAAGACCTCTCGCTCCGGCAAGACATCGAAAGGCAAGAAAAAATGAGCATCAAGATCGTGCCGGTCATCATGGCCGGCGGCAAGGGAACCCGTCTCTGGCCATTGTCGCGCGCAGCCGCCGCCAAGCAGTTCATCCGTTTCCTCGGCGACGAGACCTTGCTGCAGAAGACCTTGGCCCGCGTCTCCGACGAAGCGATCTATGACGCGCCGATCGTCGTCACCAACGAGGACTTCCGCTTCCTGGTGGCCGAACAGGCGCGTGAACTCGGCGTCAAGCTCGACGGCATCATCCTGGAGCCGGAGGCACGCAACACGGCAGCTGCCGTCGCCGCTGCCGCCGTCATCGTCAGCCAGCGCCATGGCAGCGACACCCTCATCCAGATCCTGCCCTCCGACCATGAGATCACCGTCGACGACACCTATCGTGCCTGCGTTCAAAAGGCCGCATCCGCCGCCCGAAACGGCAAGATCGTCACCTTCGGCATCACGCCAACCGAACCTGCGACCGGGTACGGTTACATCGAGATCGGCGCGGACGTCGGCAACGGCGTGCACACGGTCTCGCGTTTCGTCGAGAAGCCCAATGCGGAAGTCGCAGAGGAAATGCTGGCCAGCGGCAACTATGCCTGGAACTCCGGCATGTTTGTCTTTTCCGCCGGCCAGATGATCGCAGAACTGCAGGAACTGGCGCCGGAAGTCCTGGCTGCCGTCGAGAAATCGGTCGAGAACGCCAAGGGCGACCTCGACTTCACCCGCCTCGACGGGGAAAGCTTTGCTGAAAGCCCCAGCATCTCCATCGACTATGCGATCATGGAAAAGACCCCGAACGCCGCTGTCGTGCCCTCGCCGATCACCTGGTCGGACCTTGGCAGCTGGGACGCGATCTGGAAGCTCGCCGAAGGCGACGAGAACGGAAATGTGGTGAACGGCAACGCCACCGTCTCCGACACCACAAATTCGCTCGTCATGTCGCGCAACGCCCATCTCGCTGTTCAGGGCATGGACGGTGTTGCCGTCATCGCCTCCGAAGATGCCGTCTATGTCGGCCGCCTCGATCGGGCCCAGGAGGTCGGCAATCTCGTCAAGATGCTCGCCGCAAATGAGAAGACGGCGCACCTGACCGAGAACCACCCGACAGCGCTGCGTCCCTGGGGTGGCTACACCTCGATCCTCAACGGCGACCGTTTCCAGGTGAAGCGCCTCTTCGTCCATCCGGAAAAGAAGCTCTCGCTGCAAAAGCATCACCACCGCGCAGAACACTGGGTCTGCGTGCGCGGCACGGCGGAAGTGACGATCGACGACAAGGTCACCGTCCTGCACGAGAACCAGTCGATCTATATTCCGCAGGGCTCCGTGCACCGCCTCGCCAACCCCGGCAAGATCCGGCTCGAGGTGATTGAGGTGCAGACCGGCTCCTATCTCGGCGAGGATGACATCATCCGTCTGGTCGATGAATTCGGCCGCAGCTGACATCGGATCATACACCGCATCATGGCGGCCCGGCGGCTTCAACCGTCCGGGCCGCTTGCTTTATGGCGCTGCATTGCACAAGATCGATGCAAGCCGGAAAAAGCGGCAGGGCGAACAGCGAAGTGGTACCGTATGTCAATCAAGGCAAGCATCTATCATCTCACCCACTACACCTATGACAACCCGGTCCAGCTCGGACCGCAGATCATCCGGCTGAAGCCTGCCGCCCATTCCCGGACCAAGGTTCTCTCGCATTCCTTGAAGGTCACGCCCGAGAACCACTTCGTCAACCTGCAGCAGGACCCCTACGGCAACTATCTCGCCCGCTTCGTCTTCCCGGACCCGGTCACCGAGTTCAAGATCGAAGTCGATCTGGTCGCCGACATGACGGTCTACAATCCCTTCGACTTCTTCACCGAGGAAATCGCGGTCAAATGGCCCTTCGACTACCCCGAAGACCTGCGCGACGACCTGAAGATCTACATGACGCCGGAACCTTCGTCTCCAGCGCTGGATGTCTTCATGTCCACCGTCGACACGACGCCCGGCCAGGGCACGATCGACATGGTGGTGGGGCTGAACGCCCGGCTGCAGCACGACGTGGGCTATGTGATCCGCATGGAGCCAGGCGTCCAGACGCCCGAGGAAACGCTCACCTCGGCGCGCGGCTCCTGCCGCGATTCAAGCTGGCTGCTCGTCCAGATCCTGCGCCGTCTCGGTTTTGCCGCCCGCTTCGTCTCCGGCTACCTCATCCAGCTCGCACCTGATCTGAAGGCGCTTGATGGGCCATCCGGCACCGAGGTCGACTTCACCGACCTGCATGCCTGGGCGGAAGTTTACATCCCCGGCGCCGGCTGGATCGGCCTTGATCCGACCTCTGGCCTTTTGACGGGGGAAAGCCACATTCCGCTGGCTGCGACCCCGCATTTCAAGAACGCAGCACCGATCTCCGGCGGCTATGTCGGCCAGGCCAATACAGAATTCGCCTTCGACATGCAGGTGAAACGCGTCGCCGAACATCCGCGCATCACCAAGCCATTCTCCGACGACAGCTGGGACGCCCTGAACGCGCTCGGCCTCAAGGTCGACGGTGACCTGAAGGCACATGATGTGCGCCTCACCATGGGCGGCGAGCCGACATTCGTATCGATCGACGACTTCCAGTCCGCCGAATGGAACACCGATGCCGTCGGTCCGACCAAGCGCGACCTCGCCGATCAGCTCATCCGCCGGCTGCGCGAAAAATTCGCCCCCGGGGGCTTCCTGCATTATGGCCAGGGCAAATGGTATCCGGGCGAAAGCCTGCCGCGCTGGACCTTCTCGCTCTACTGGCGGAAGGACGGCAAGCCGATCTGGCATGATCCGGCGCTGATCGCCGCCGAAGAGAAGGATACGGGCGTCACCCACGAACAGGCGCAAGCCCTGATGGCGGGGATCGCAGCGGAGCTCGAGATCGAAACCGAGATGATCATCCCGGCCTTCGAGGATCCGGCCGAATGGATCATCAAGGAGGGCAGCCTGCCCGAGAATGTCGATCCCTCGAATTCCAAGCTCGAAAGCCCGGAAGAGCGCGCCCGCATCGCCAAGGTCTTCGAGCGCGGCCTGACGAACCCGACCGGCTACATCCTGCCGGTCCAGGCCTGGAATGCCAAGGCTGCTGGCCGACGCTGGGTCAGCGAGAAATGGCGCACGCGCCGCGGCAAGATCTTCCTCATCCCGGGAGACAGCCCGATCGGCTTTCGAATGCCGCTCGGGACGCTGCCCTATGTGCCGCCTTCGGAGTATCCCTACATCCACACCACCGATCCCTCGGTCCTGCGCACGCCCCTGCCGGATTTCGCCCCGCGCGATTTCGGCCCGGTTGTGCGCGAAGGGCGCGCCATGCCGGAAATCTCCCGCAGGACCGGCGAGCCCCAGCAGGACCGCAACGAACAGACCATCGCCGGATCGGTCGAGGACATCAGAGGGGCAGTGCGCACCGCGATGAGCGTCGAGGCTCGCGATGGGCGCCTCTGCGTGTTTATGCCACCCGTCGAAGAAGTCGAGGACTATCTCGAATTGGTGGCAGCAGCCGAAACGGCTGCCCGCGGTCTTGGCCTGCCCGTTCACATCGAAGGTTACGCCCCCCCGCAGGACGAGCGCATCAACGTCATCCGCGTGGCACCCGACCCGGGTGTCATCGAGGTGAACATTCACCCGGCCGAAAGCTGGCAGGACTGTGTGGCGACGACCAACACAATCTATGAAGAGGCACGCCAGACCCGTCTCGGCGCCGACAAGTTCATGATCGACGGCCGCCACACCGGAACGGGCGGTGGCAACCATGTCGTGGTCGGCGGCGCCAATCCCGCCGACAGCCCCTTCCTGCGCCGTCCCGACCTGCTCAAGAGCCTGATCCTGCACTGGCAGCGTCACCCGGCCTTGTCCTACATGTTTTCCGGCATGTTCATCGGCCCGACCAGCCAGGCGCCGCGCTTCGATGAAGCCCGCCATGACAGCCTCTACGAGCTGGAAATCGCCATGGCCCAGGTGCCGATGCCGGCAAGCGGTGAGGAAGCCCCCCTGCCCTGGCTCGTCGATCGCCTGTTCCGGAACCTCTTGATCGATGTCACCGGCAACACCCACCGCTCGGAAATCTGCATCGACAAGCTGTTCTCGCCGGATGGCCCGACCGGTCGTCTCGGCCTCGTCGAGTTCCGAGGCTTCGAGATGCCGCCGAATGCGCGCATGTCGCTTGCCCAGCAATTGCTGGTCCGCGCCCTGATCGCCCGCTTCTGGAGAAATCCCATCGGTGGTCGTTTCGTCCGTTGGGGAACGAGCCTGCACGACCGCTTCATGCTGCCGCATTATCTCTGGCTGGACTTCCTCGAAGTCCTGGCGGACCTGCGCGAGAACGGTTTCGACTTCAAGCCGGAATGGTTTGCAGCCCAGCTCGAATTCCGCTTTCCCTTCGTCGGAGAAGTTACCTACGAGGGATCGAAACTCGAGCTGCGCCAGGCGCTGGAACCCTGGCATGTCATGGGCGAGGAAGGCGCGCCCGGCGGCACGGTCCGTTACGTGGACTCGTCTGTCGAACGCCTGCAGGTGCAGCTGGAGACAGCCAATCCCGAACGCTTCGTCGTGGCCTGCAACGGGCGCCAGGTTCCGCTGCGCAAGTCTGACGTGAATGGTGTGGCAGTCGGCGGCGTACGCTACAAGGCCTGGCAGCCGGCCTCCGGCCTGCATCCGGTTCTGCCCGTCAACACACCGCTAACATTCGACATCTATGATACATGGTCTGCCCGGTCGATCGGGGGCTGCGTTTACCACGTCGCACACCCTGGAGGCCGGACCTATGACACTTTCCCTGTGAATGGGAATGAAGCGGAAGCCCGTCGGCTTGCACGTTTCGAGCCTTGGGGCCATACAGCCGGCTCCTATCCCCTATGGCCCGAAACCGTGTCGCCGGAGTTTCCACACACTTTGGACCTGAGACGACCGCAAGGTATCTGATCTGATGGCACAAAAGACGGCAGCGGAGCTTTCCCCGCCAGACCCGCCGAAAAGCGAGGCCCACACGGCCGGCTATCGCGCGCTGGCGGGCGCTGCCGATGAGATGCTCGATACACAGGGCAATGTGCGGCCTGTCTGGCAGGCGCTGGTCTCGGCCATCGACACGATGCCGGAACACGAACTGCACGAACGATTCGCCCGGGCCGATCGCTACCTGCGTGATGCCGGCGTCTTCTACCGCGCCTATGGTTCTGGTGGGTCGAGCGAGCGGGCCTGGCCCTTCTCCCATATCCCGGTGATAATCTCGGATGCCGAATGGCAGGCTCTGGGCGAAGGTCTGGTGCAGCGCGCGAACCTGCTGGAAGCCGTTGTCGCCGACATCTACTCCGAAAACAGGCTCGTGCAGGAAGGGTTCCTGCCGCCGCAGCTGATCGCCTCCAATCCCGAATTCCTTCGGCCGCTCGTTGGCATCAAACCGGCCGGTGGCCACTACCTGCATTTCTGTTCGTTCGAGATCGGCCGTGGCCCTGACGGCAACTGGTGGGTTCTCGCCGACCGGACCCAGGCCCCGTCCGGGGCCGGCTTTGCGCTCGAAAACCGGGTCGCGACGGCACGCGCCTTCTCCGACATCTATGCCGAGACGCATGTTCATCGCCTTGCCTCCTTCTTCGGCGCCTTCCGCAAGGCGCTGCAGGCACGCACCCGCAACAGCGATGAACGTATCGCCGTGTTGTCGCCGGGCCCGGCCAACGAGACCTATTTCGAGCACGCCTATATCGCCCGCTATCTCGGCATCATGCTGCTCGAAGGTGAGGATCTGACCGTCGTCAACGGCCGGGTGATGGTCCGAACCGTCGCCGGCCTCAAGCCCGTCAGCGTGTTATGGCGCCGCCTGGATGCCGCCTTCGCGGATCCGCTCGAACTCGATCAGAATTCCTATATCGGCACGCCCGGCATGGTGGAGGCCTTGCGCAACGGCGCCGTCACCTTCGTCAACGCACTCGGCTCCGGCATTCTCGAAACTCGCGCGCTGCTTGCCTTCATGCCCACCCTCTCGCGCCATCTGCTCGGCGAAGAGCTGAAGCTTCCCTCGGTCGCCACATGGTGGTGTGGACAGAAGGCAGAACGCGAACACGTGGCAAACCATCTCGACCGCATGGTCATCGGTTCGGCCTTCTCCCGTCTGCCCTTCTTCGACGACGGCGGGCGATCCGTGATGGGATCGCGCTACAAGGACCCGCAGGGACGCACCACCGCCGAGTGGCTGGAAACGGAAGCCGGCAATCTTGTCGGCCAGGAAGTGGTCACCCTGTCGACGACACCGGCCATCGTCGATGGCAAGCTGACGCCGCGACCGATGTCGCTGCGCGTCTTCGCCGCCCGCACGAAAAATGGCTGGCAGATCATGCCGGGCGGCTTCGCGCGCATCGGCAGCGGATCCGATGTCTCGGCGATTGCCATGCAGTCCGGCGGCAATGCTGCCGATGTCTGGATTGTCTCCGACAAGCCGGTCGACCGAACCTCCCTGCTGCCGGACGAGGAAACGTTCACCCGCAATATGCCCGGCAGTCTGCCGAGCCGAGCTGCCGACAACCTCTTCTGGCTCGGCCGATACATCGAGCGCGGCGAAGGTGTCTTGCGCATCATGCGCGCCTGGCATGCGCGCTATGCCGAGAGCGCCAATCCGGATCAGCCGCTGCTCGCCTTTGTCAGCGAGTATCTCTCGAACATCGACGTCGACACCCAGTCGGGCGTGCCGGAAAGCCTGCTGCGCAACATCGACAGCGCTGTTTATTCCGCGAGCAACATCCGCGACCGCTTCTCACCGGATGGATGGCTGGCACTGAACGACCTGTCGAAGACCTCCAAGCGCTTCCACGAGAAGGTGAAGCCGGGTGACGACGCGGCGCATGCCATGACCATCCTCCTGCGCAAGCTTGCGGGCTTCGCCGGTCTGGTGCACGAAAACATGTACCGTTTCACCGGCTGGCGCTTCCTGACGATCGGCCGTCTGCTGGAACGCTGCCTGCACATGACCCGCCTGCTTGGCCACATGACCGGTCCGGACGCTCCGGATGGCGCGCTCGACATGCTCCTGGAGATCGGCGACAACGTCATGACCCACCGTCGACGTTACAACGTCTCGACGGCACGCCTGACGGTGACCGACCTCCTCGCACTCGACCCTCTCAACCCGCGCTCGATCCTCTTCCAGCTCAACGAAATTCGCATCGAGGTCGAGCAACTGCCGAACGCCATGGTCAACGGCCAGATGTCGAGCCTTTTCCGCGAGGCCATGCGTCTGCATTCGGGCCTGGCGGTCATGACGCCAGAGGGCATGTCGGCCGAGGTCTACACCAATCTGGAGCGGGAACTGGAGAAGTTCTCCGACATCCTCGCCCAGACCTATCTGAGCTGAGGCCATGCTCTACGACCTCTCGCTCCATATCGGCTATCGCTACGAGGTCCCGGCCACCGGGGCCCACCACATGCTGCGCCTGCTGCCGCTGTCTCTGCCGGATCGCCAGCGGCTCATCGCCGGTGCCATAAAGGTGACGCCGGAGCCCGACGAGATCACGACATTCAACGACTTCTTCCGCCATCCCGCGAGCCACGCCATCCTGCGCGGACCCCATGAAAAGCTCGACATCCGCATGCAGGCCCGCGTCCTGGTTCAGCCCCAGCCGATGACCGCCGACTTCTCGCCGCTGCTCGACAGCCTTCCGCAGGAGATAGCCGAGACCTGGTCGCTGGACGCCGAATCGCCGCACCATTTTCTCGGCACCAGCCCGCGCCTGCCCCGCGACAAGGCGATCTCGGCCTATGTGCAATCCATGCTGAAGCCAAGCATGACCGTGCGCCAGATCGCCGAGACGCTCTGCAGCCGCATCCACAAGGACTTCAAATACGATGCCGAGGCGACCACGGTCGACACGACGCCGGCCGAGGCCTTCGCAAGCAAGCATGGCGTCTGCCAGGATTTTTCCCATGTGATGATCGTCGCCCTGCGCAGCCTGGGCATTCCCTCGGGCTATGTCAGCGGTTTCCTGCGGACCATTCCGCCTCCTGGCAAGGAGCGGCTGGAGGGTGCCGACGCCATGCATGCCTGGGTGAGGGTCTGGTGCGGCAAGCTGACCGGCTGGCTGGAACTCGACCCGACCAATGACATCGCCGCCGGAACGGACCATATCGTGGTTGGCTACGGGCGCGATTACGCCGATGTGGCACCCGTCATCGGCGTGTTGAAGAGCTATGGCAGTCATCAGACGGATCAGGCGGTGGATGTCATTCCTGTCCGGCAATAGGGCAATAGAGCATCGTTGCATCGAATTTTAGCGATCAGCTTAAACGGATCGCAACAGGTCCCGGTCTATAACCTTCCAAACGCTGATGTTGGATGGACATGATGACGAAACCTGACAGACAGAAAAAATCGATCGTCTCCCGATTCTTGAGCGACCGGGCCGGCAATTTCGGCATTACGACCGCCATAATCATTCCGGTCGTCGCCGCGACCGCCGGGGTTGCGATGGACTACAACAGAATGGTCCAGGTGCGCGCCGCCCTGCAGGACTCGGCCGATTCCGCCGTTCTCTCGGCAGCCAACGCGCTGGCCAAGAATGACAACCTGTCGGACGAGGCCGCTCTCGAACTGGCGCGCAAGTTCATGAAGGCCCAGTTCTACAATGTCGTTCCGGGCGCCAGCGGTGACAGCTCCGACATCCCCGCCGACGAGGACCCGCTTGCAGGCGCGGTCGGTAACGTCGAGCGAAAGTCCAGCTCATCCGGCAAGACTTTCGACGTGACCCTGTCGACATCCTACGTCATGCCGACCAATGGCTTGACCGGTCTTCTGGGCTGGAAGGAAGTGACACTGGGGGTCACGGCCTCGGCCCAAGCCACCACCGAAAGCAAAAATGCCCTGTCGATGTATCTGGTGCTCGACCGATCCGGATCGATGGCCTGGGATACCACGATGGTGAACGAGGCACAGCCGACCAAGACCGTTTATTACAGCTGCGGAAACAAGAAAACCTGCAGCTACCAGGCGACCAACTACGTCGTCAAAATCGATGCGCTCAAACTGGCCGTTGCCAATCTGACGACGCAGTTGACCACGGCTGACCCCGAGAGCAAGTATGTTCGCACCGCGGCAGTCGCGTATGAGGCAAAGATGTATACCCCTGCTTCATTCAATTGGGGCAGCGCGCATACATTGAGTTATGTTCAGGCGCTCGTAGCCAGCGGCGGAACGGACTCGTCCGATGCGATGGCCCGTGCCTATACCGACGTCATAAAGTCGTCCGAGGACACGGCGCATAAGAACAAGAATGGCCAGGTTCCAAGCAAGTTCATCGTCTTCATGACCGATGGCGACAACAACCAGTCGAGCGCCGACACGAAGACCAAGGCGACCTGCGAGAGCGCCAAGAAGGCCGGCGTTGAGATTTTCACCGTCGCCTTCATGGCCCCGAGCAAGGGTCAGGCGCTCCTCGAATACTGCGCGACAAGCACGTCGCACTACTACGACGCACAGGATGCTGCCGAGCTGGTCGCGGCTTTCAAGGAGATCGGCGACAAGGCGGTACAGGCCTCGACCCGCCTCACCAACTGACCACATCCAAAACGTTTTGGATTTTTCTGAAAATTCGACCGCAGTCATCTCGACTGCGGTCTTATCGTATGTTCGCAATGTCGGGATAAAAGAATAAATTCAAGAATTTGCATGCCATGCTGCCCGCTTGAACAATTTTCTCCGCGCCCGCTCGCCGCTGTTGCAACTGTTCCATTTCGATGCGTAAACTGCCGTCCCAGGGTTCGGCGCCTGCGATTGCATCGGAGCCGCCCGGAGAAACGAGCAACGCCAGGCGGACCGATGATCAAGACTCCCCACAAAGTCGACCTTCCCCTTCCCAAGCGCGAAGTTTCCGATCCGGATGCCTTGGCCGGCGAGATCATGGAAAAGCTGACCTACAGCATCGGCAAGGATGCCAAGGTCGCCACACCGCATGACTGGCTGACCGCCACCATTCTCGTGGTCCGCGACCGCATCATCGACAAGTGGATGGAATCCACCCGCAACACCTACATGAACAACGGCAAGCGGGTTTATTATCTCTCGCTCGAATTCCTCATCGGCCGCCTGCTGCGCGATGCGATGTCGAACCTCGGCCTCATCGACGACATGCGGCTTGCACTCCAGTCGCTCTCTGTCGAATTCGACGTGATCGCCGGCCTCGAGCCGGATGCAGCACTCGGAAATGGCGGACTTGGACGTCTGGCGGCCTGCTTCATGGAAAGCATGGCAACGGTCAACATCCCCGCCTATGGCTATGGCATTCGTTATGTCCACGGACTGTTTCGCCAGCAGATGGCAGAAGGCTGGCAGGTCGAACTGCCGGAAAGCTGGCTCGCCCACGGCAATCCCTGGGAATTCGAACGCCGCGAAAGCTCCTATGAAGTCGGCTATGGCGGCACGGTCGAGACGACAGAAGGCCCCGACGGCGAGCCCCGTTACGTCTGGAAACAGGGCGAGCGCGTCATCGCGACCGCCTTCGATACGCCGGCTGTCGGCTGGCGCGGCGAACGTGTCAACACGCTGCGCCTGTGGTCGGCGCAACCGATCGACCCGATCCTGCTCGACGCATTCAACGCCGGTGACCACATCGGCGCTCTGCGCGAGAGCAACAAGGCCGAATCCCTGACCCGGGTCCTCTATCCGGCCGATGCGACATCTGCCGGTCAGGAACTGCGCCTGCGCCAGGAATTCTTCTTCTGTTCGGCCTCCCTCCAGGACATCGTCCGCCGCCACCTGCAGCAGGGCAACACGCTCGCGCAGTTGCCCGACAAGGTCGCCATCCAGCTCAACGACACCCACCCGGCCGTCTCCGTCGTCGAACTCATGCGCCTCCTGGTCGACGTCCATGGCGTCGCCTTCAACGACGCATGGGAGATTTGTTCCAAGACCTTCTCCTACACCAACCACACACTTCTGCCCGAAGCGCTGGAAAGCTGGCCCGTGCCGCTCTTCGAACGCCTCCTGCCGCGTCACATGCAGCTCGTCTATGCAATCAATGCCAAGATCCTGCTCGACGCCCGCAAGAACCGTGGCTTCACCGATCACGAGATCCGTCAGATCTCGCTGATCGACGAAAGTGGCGACCGCCGTGTGCGCATGGGCAATCTCGCCTTCATGGGCTCCCACTCGATCAACGGCGTATCGGCTCTGCATACCGAGCTGATGAAGGAGACGGTCTTCTCCGATCTTCACAAGCTCTATCCGACGCGGATCAACAACAAGACCAACGGCATCACCCCGCGCCGCTGGCTGATGCAGTGCAATCCGGATCTGACAGACCTGATCAAGGAAGCGATCGGCCCCGAATTCCTCGATGACGCCACCAAGCTCAAGGGCCTCGATGCCTTCGCCGACGACGCTGCCTTCCAGCAGAAGTTCGCGGCGGTGAAGTTGGCCAACAAGCAGAAGCTCGCGAGCCTCGTTGCCAGTCGCATGGGCATCAAGCTCAATCCGCATGCGATGTTCGACATCCAGATCAAGCGCATCCATGAATACAAGCGCCAGCTCTTGAACATCATCGAGACGGTCGCCCTCTTCGACCAGATCCGCTCGCATCCGGAACGCGACTGGGTACCACGCGTAAAACTCTTCGCCGGCAAGGCTGCACCCAGCTACCACAATGCGAAACTGATCATCAAACTGGCCAACGACGTCGCGCGCGTCATCAACACGGATCCGTCGGTCCGCGGTCTCCTCAAGGTCGTCTTCATTCCCAATTACAACGTCTCTCTCGCCGAAGTCATGGTACCGGCCGCCGACCTCTCCGAGCAGATTTCCACGGCCGGCATGGAAGCGTCGGGAACCGGCAACATGAAGTTCGCGTTGAACGGTGCATTGACGATTGGAACGCTTGACGGCGCCAATGTCGAAATGCGCGATCATGTCGGCGAGGAGAACATCGTGATATTTGGAATGACCGCAGACGAGGTCGGTCGCGTGAGAGCCGAGGGGCACAATCCGCGCGCCGCGATCGATGCGTCGCGTGAACTGCAACAGGCCTTGTCCTCGATCGCATCGGGCGTCTTTTCGCCTGACGACCGCGACCGTTATGCCGAGCTGATGCAGGGCATATACCAGCATGACTGGTTCATGGTTGCCGCCGATTTCGACGCCTATGCCAAGGCGCAGCGTGAGGTGGACGACATCTGGACTGATACTTCCGCCTGGTATTCCAAGACCATCCGCAATACCGCGCGCATGGGCTGGTTCTCGTCGGACCGCACCATCCGGCAGTACAACGCGGACATCTGGAGAGCTTGATGGCAAAATCACCGAAGAGGAGCGGTGACGAAGTGAAGCCGCACACACCGTCGGCAACAGAAATCGAAGCGATCATCCACGGATCCCATGGCGATCCCTTCTCCTTTCTCGGTGTCCACGAGGCCGGCGAAGGCTACCTCGCCCGCTGCTTTATCCCCGGCGCCGAAACCGTGGTCGCCTACAATCTCGCCGGTGAAGAGATCGGCACGCTGGCCCGGCATCACGATGCAGGCTTCTTCTCGGGTGCTGTGAAGCTTGCCGGTGTCCTGCCGGTGCGCTATCGGGCCACGCGCGGCGACGCCGAATGGACAGTGACCGATCCCTACAGCTTCTGGCCCATTCTGGGGCCGATGGACGATTACTTCATCCGCGAAGGATCGCATTTGCGCCTCTTCGACAAGATGGGCGCCCATCCGATGAAACATCAGGGCGTCGATGGCTTCCACTTCGCCGTCTGGGCTCCCAATGCGCGACGCGTCTCGGTCGTCGGCGACTTCAACGACTGGGATGGTCGCCGCCACGTCATGCGACTGCGCCGCGACACCGGAATCTGGGAAATCTTCGCGCCCGACGTGCGCGCCGGGTCCACCTACAAGTTCGAGATTGTCGGCCCGCATGGCGAACTTCAGCCATTGAAAGCGGATCCCTATGCCCGCCGTGCCGAACTGCGGCCGAAGAATGCCTCGGTTACAACGCCGGAACTGGAGCAGGTCTGGGACGACGAGGACCACCGCAAGCACTGGTCGAGTATCGACCAGAGGCGCCAGCCGATCTCCATCTACGAGGTCCATGCGGGCTCGTGGCAACGCCGCGATGATTGCTCCATGCTGTCATGGGACGAAATGGCGGCTCGGCTGATACCCTACTGCATCGACATGGGCTTCACCCATATCGAATTCATGCCGGTCACCGAGCACCCCTATGATCCCTCCTGGGGCTACCAGACGACTGGGCTCTACGCGCCAAGCGCCCGCTTCGGCGAACCGGAGGGCTTCGCCCGCTTCGTCAACGGCTGCCACAAGGTCGGCCTCGGCGTTATCCTCGACTGGGTGCCGGCGCATTTTCCGACGGACGCGCACGGGCTCCGCCACTTCGATGGTACCGCGCTCTATGAGCATGCCGACCCGCGCCAGGGCTTCCACCCGGACTGGAACACGGCGATCTACAATTTCGGCCGCCAGGAAGTCCTGTCCTACCTGATCAACAATGCCCTTTACTGGGCCGAGAAATTCCACCTCGACGGCCTGCGCGTCGATGCCGTCGCCTCGATGCTCTACCTCGATTATTCCCGCAAGGAAGGCGAGTGGATCCCAAATGAGTATGGCGGTCGGGAAAACCTCGAGGCCGTGCGCTTCCTCCAGCAGATGAACCACCATGCCTATGGCAGCCACCCCGGCATCATGACCATTGCGGAGGAAAGCACCTCCTGGCCCAAGGTGTCGCAGCCCGTGCATGAGGGTGGTCTCGGCTTCGGCTTCAAGTGGAACATGGGCTTCATGCACGACACTCTGAGCTATTTCGCCAGAGACCCGATCTATCGCAAGCACCACCACAACGAACTGACATTCGGTCTGCTCTACGCCTTCTCGGAAAACTTTGTCCTGCCGATTTCCCACGACGAAGTCGTGCACGGCAAGGGTTCGATGATCGCCAAGATGCCCGGCGACGACTGGCAGAAATTTGCCAATCTGCGCGCCTATTACGGATTGATGTGGGGCCATCCGGGCAAGAAACTGCTGTTCATGGGCCAGGAATTTGCCCAGTGGGGCGAGTGGTCGGAGGAGCGCTCGCTCGACTGGAACCTGCTCGATTACGCGCCGCATGAGGGCATGCGCCGGCTCGTCCGCGATCTGAACTTCACCTACCGCTCGAAGGCGGCACTGCATGCGCGCGATTGCGAAGGTGAAGGGTTCGAATGGATCGTCGGCGACGACCAGGAGAATTCGGTCTTCGCCTGGCTGCGCAAGGCGCCCGGCGAAAAGCCGATCGCCGTCATCTGCAACCTGACGCCGGCCTATCACGAACGATACGAATTGAGCTTGCCTGCGGCCGGCCGTTGGCGTGAGATAATGAATACCGATGCCGAGATCTATGGCGGCAGCGGCAAGGGTAATGGTGGCCGCGTGGAGGCGCATGCCACGGGAAGCGGATGGGCGAGAGCAGGTCTGACCCTGCCGCCGCTGGCCGTGATCATGCTGGAATTGGAACAGTAAGGGGAGGATACACATGACGGAAAAGAAAACAAAAAGCCTGTCACGCGACGCCATGGCCTATGTGCTGGCCGGCGGTCGCGGAAGCCGCCTCAAGGAGCTGACGGACCGCCGCGCGAAGCCCGCCGTCTATTTTGGTGGCAAGGCCCGCATCATCGACTTTGCCTTGTCCAACGCCCTCAATTCCGGCATTCGCCGCATTGGCGTGGCCACCCAGTACAAGGCCCATTCGCTGATCCGCCACATGCAGCTCGGCTGGAACTTCTTCCGCCCTGAGCGCAACGAAAGCTTCGACATCCTGCCGGCATCCCAGCGCGTCTCGGAGACCCAGTGGTATGAAGGCACCGCCGACGCCGTCTTCCAGAACGCCGACATCATCGAATCCTACGCGCCGGAATACATGGTCATTCTCGCCGGTGACCACATCTACAAGATGGACTACGAACTCATGCTTCAGCAGCATGTGGACACCGGCGCCGACGTCACCATCGGCTGCCTCGAAGTGCCGCGCATGGAAGCCGTCGGTTTCGGCGTCATGCATGTCGATGCCACCGACAGGATCATCGACTTCGTCGAAAAGCCCGCCGACCCGCCGGGCATTCCCGGCAATGAAGACTGCGCGCTCGCCTCGATGGGCATCTATGTCTTCAACACCAAGTTCCTGATGGAATTGCTGCGCCGCGACGCCGCCGATCCCGACTCCAGCCGTGACTTCGGCAAGGACATCATCCCCTATGTGGTAAAGAGCGGCAAGGCAGTCGCCCACCGCTTTGCCCAGTCCTGCGTCCGCTCCGATTTCGAGCGCACCCCCTACTGGCGCGATGTCGGCACGATCGATGCTTACTGGCAGGCCAATATCGACCTCACCGACATCGTCCCGGAACTCGACCTCTACGACAAGACATGGCCGATCTGGACCTATTCGGAAAACACCCCGCCGGCCAAGTTCGTCCATGACGACGAGGGGCGACGCGGCTCGGCGATTTCCTCGCTGGTCTCGGGGGATTGCATCATTTCCGGCTCTTCACTGTACAAGAGCCTGCTGTTCACCGGCGTTCGCGCCAATTCCTATTCCCGTCTCGAAGGTGCGGTCGTCCTGCCCAAGGTGCAGATCGGCCGTCATGCGCGTCTCACCAATGTCGTGATAGACCATGGCGTGGTGATCCCCGAAGGGCTCATCGTCGGCGAGGATCCGGAAATGGATGCCAAGCGCTTCCGCCGCAGCGAAAACGGGATATGCCTCATCACACAGGCAATGCTCGACAAACTGGGTTAGACATATTCATGAAGGTCCTCTCGGTCGCCTCCGAACTCTATCCTTTGATCAAGACCGGAGGCCTCGCCGACGTTGCGGGCGCGTTGCCGATCGCGCTCGCCGCCCGTGGCGTCGACACGAAAACCCTTATTCCCGGCTACCCAGCGGTGATGAAGGCCGTCAAGAAACCGAGAAAGGTCCACGAATTCGAGGATATCCTCGATGAGCGTGCGACCCTGCTCGAGGTCCGCCACGAGGGTCTCGACCTGCTCATCCTCGACTGCCCGCCGCTCTACGAGCGATCGGGCGGTCCCTATCTCGACAGCCAGGGTCGTGACTATCCGGACAATTGGAAACGCTTCGCCGTGCTCTCCAAGGTGGGCGCGGAGATCGCCTCCGGCGCGCTCCCCGGCTTCAAGCCGGATCTGGTTCACGTTCATGACTGGCAGGCGGCCCTCGTGCCCGTCTACATGCGTTATGCCGAGGCGCCGGAAGTCCCGAGTCTGATCACGATTCACAATATCGCTTTCCAGGGCCAGTTCGGTGCGACAGTCTTCCCCGATCTCGGCCTTCCGGGACATGCCTGGCATGAGGCGCTCGAATATTACGGCACCATCAGCTATCTGAAGAGCGGCCTCCTCACAGCACACGCACTTTCGACGGTCAGCCCCTCTTATGCCGATGAAATCCTGACGCCCGAATTCGGCATGGGCCTAGATGGCGTGATCGCCAGCCGCGCCGACGACCTCTATGGCATCGTCAACGGCATCGATGCCGATGTCTGGAACCCCTCGTCCGACCCGCTGCTGGCGAGCCACTACTCGGCCACGTCATTGAAGAAGCGCGCGGGGAACAGGGCAGCCCTTGTCGAGCGTTTCGCCTTTGACGGCGATGATGGCCCGATCTTCTGCGTGATCTCGCGCCTCACCTGGCAGAAGGGCCTGGACCTCGTGCCAGAGGTGATCGACGAAATCATCGATGCCGGCGGAAGGCTCGCAATCCTCGGCTCTGGCGACAGTAGCATCGAGTCCGCCTTGCAGACCGGCGCCACGCATCACCGCGGCCGCGTCGGCATGGTGCTTGGCTACGACGAGACGCTCTCGCATTTGATGCAGGCCGCATCCGACGTGATCCTCGTACCATCACGCTTCGAGCCCTGCGGCCTGACCCAGCTCTACGCACTGCGCTACGGCTGCATTCCCCTTGTCGCCCGCACCGGCGGCCTTGCCGACACCATTGTCGACGCGAATGAAGCAGCGCTTGCCGCCGGCGTCGCGACCGGCATCCAGTTTGCGCCTGTGACCACGGACGCCTTCCGCCGCGCCATCCGCCGCACGCTCAGGCTCTACCGTGACCAGCGCCTCTGGTCGCAGATGCAGAAGCAGGGCATGAAGTCGGACGTCTCCTGGAACAGGAGCGCAGCCGCCTATGCCGATCTTTATCAACGCCTCGTCGCGAAAGGCCAGTAATCGATGATCTCGACCGTGTCCACGAAACCGTATGCGGACCAGAAACCGGGCACATCCGGCCTGCGCAAGAAGGTTCCGGTCTTCCAGCAGGAGAACTATGCGGAAAACTTCATCCAGGCGATCTTCGACAGCCTCGAAGGCTTCGAAGGCCAGACGCTGGTGATTGGCGGTGACGGTCGCTATTACAATCGCGAAGTCATCCAGGTGGCACTGAAAATGGCCGCCGCCAATGGCTTCGGCAAGGTCATGGTCGGAAAGGGCGGCATACTGTCGACCCCCGCCGCCTCGCATGTCATCCGCAAATACAAGGCCTTTGGCGGCATCGTGCTGTCGGCCAGCCACAATCCCGGCGGCCCGACCGAAGACTTCGGCATCAAATACAATATCGGCAATGGCGGCCCGGCTCCGGAAAAGATCACCGATGCGATCTTTGCCAGAACCCGCAACATCGACAGTTACAAGATCGCCGACGTGGCCGATATCGATCTCGACACGATCGGTGCCTTCGATCTCGCAGGCATGACGGTGGAGGTGATCGATCCGGTTGCCGACTATGCCGACCTGATGGAAGCCCTGTTCGACTTCCCCGCCATTCGCGCTCTGATTGCAGGTGGTTTCCGCGTGGTGATCGACAGCATGAGCGCCGTCACCGGCCCCTATGCCGTCGAAATCCTTGAGAAGCGCCTTGGGGCGCCTGCCGGTTCTGTTCGCAACGAAATCCCCCTGCCCGACTTCGGCCACCACCACCCGGATCCGAACCTCGTGCACGCCAAGGAACTCTATGACGATGTCATGAGCCCCGAAGGTCCCGACTTCGGCGCTGCTTCCGACGGCGATGGCGACCGCAACATGGTCGTCGGCAAGGGCATGTTCGTCACACCTTCCGACAGCCTTGCGATGATCGCCGCCAACGCCACATGTGCGCCCGGCTACAAAAACGGGATTGCCGGTATCGCCCGCTCGATGCCGACAAGTGCCGCCGCTGACCGCGTCGCGGAAAAGCTCGGCATCGGCATGTATGAGACCCCGACCGGCTGGAAGTTTTTTGGCAACCTGATGGATGCCGGCAAGGTCACCGTCTGCGGCGAAGAAAGCTTCGGCACCGGCTCCGACCATGTGCGCGAAAAGGACGGTCTCTGGGCCGTGCTCTTCTGGCTCAACATCATTGCTGCCCGCAAGCAGAGCGTGAAAGAGATCGTCGAGGCCCATTGGGCCGAATACGGCCGCAACTACTATTCCCGCCACGACTATGAAGGCGTCGATACGGACAGTGCCAACGCCCTCGTCACAGCCCTCCGTGCAAAGCTCGACAGCCTGCCCGGCACTGAAATCAACGGCCTGAACGTCAGCGCCGCCGACGACTTCGCCTATCACGACCCGATCGACCACTCCGTCTCGAAGAACCAGGGCATCCGCATCCTTTTCGAAGGCGGCAGCCGCATTGTCTTCCGCCTCTCCGGCACCGGCACCTCGGGCGCCACGCTGCGCCTCTATGTCGAGCGCTACGAACCCGACACCAGCAGCCACGGCATCGAGACGCAGGCAGCACTTGCCGATCTGATCGTGGCAGCCGAGGAAGTGGCCGAGATCAGGCGCTACACCGGCATGAATGAGCCGACTGTCATCACCTGATCCCAGAGATCTTCTCGCGCAGTGAAACCCCGGTGTCTTCGACACCGGGGTTTTTCTTTGGCAGTGGCACGCCCGCAATTGACTCTGCCATCATATCCACTATTCTGGATATATGGATGAAAAAACGACGATCGCGGCGCTGGCCGCCCTGGCCCAGCCGACCCGCCTCCAGACATTCCGTCTGCTCGTGGCGCATGAGCCGGATGGTATTCCCGCCGGAGAACTCGCGCGCCTGATCGGCGTACCGCAAAACACCATGTCGGCGCATCTGTCGACATTGTCCCAGGCCGGCCTGGTCACGGGCGAGCGCCAGAGCCGCTCGATCCTCTACCGCGCCGATCTCGATCGCTTTCGCGCCGTCGCCCTATACCTGCTCAAGGATTGCTGCGGCGGCAATGCCAGCCTCTGCCAGCCGCTGATCGACGATCTCGCCTGCTGCAGCCCTCCACTTCGACCCACACATCCAAACTGAGAGACCGGCCATGTCCGACAAGATCTACAACGTGCTCTTCCTCTGCACCGGCAATTCCGCCCGCTCGATCATCGCCGAAGCGATCCTGAACCGTCTCGGCCAGGGCAGGTTCAAGGCATATTCTGCAGGCTCCCAGCCCAAGGGTGAAGTTCATCCCTACACGCTGCAGCTTCTGAAGGGCATGAATTACGACACGAGCTTTGCTCGCTCGAAGAACTGGGACGAGCTTGCGGGACCGGGCGCACCGGAACTCGATTTCGTCTTCACCGTCTGTGACAATGCCGCCGCCGAAGCCTGCCCGGTCTGGCCGGGCCAGCCGATGACCGCCCATTGGGGCGTACCGGATCCGGCTGCAGCCGAAGGCACCGATAGCGAGAAGCATTTCGCCTTCGCCGACACCCATCGCATGCTCAACAACCGCATTTCGATCTTCGTCAGCCTGCCGATGATGAGCCTCGACAAGCTGTCTTTGCAGAAGCGCCTGAACGAAATCGGCAAGGCGACCGACGCTGCAAGCTCCAATCCCGAGGTCGCCTGAACATGTCCACGTTTGAACGCTACCTGACCCTCTGGGTCGCATTGGCCATTGTTGCCGGCATCGCGCTTGGCTCCCTGTTTCCAGGCCTTTTCCAGCTCATTGGTTCGGCCGAGATCGCCAAGGTAAACCTGCCGGTCGCCGTGCTGATCTGGTTGATGATCATTCCCATGCTGATGAAGATCGACTTCGCCGCCATTCGCGAGGTCGGCACGCATTGGCGCGGCATGAGCGTTACCCTCTTCGCCAACTGGGCGGTGAAGCCCTTTTCCATGGCGGTTCTGGGCTGGATCTTCATCGGCTGGCTCTTTGCACCCTTCCTGCCCAGTGACCAGATCGACAGCTACATTGCCGGCCTGATCCTCCTGGGGGCCGCGCCCTGCACCGCCATGGTCTTCGTCTGGTCCAACCTGACACGAGGCGATGCCCCCTTCACCCTGACCCAGGTCGCCCTCAACGATGCCGTCATGGTGCTGGCATTCGCCCCGATCGTGGCCATCCTGCTCGGGGTTTCCTCGATTATCGTGCCGTGGGATACGCTTCTGATCTCGGTCGCCCTTTTTATCGTCGTCCCCGTCATCGTCGCACAGATATTGCGCCGGGCGCTTGGCAGCGGCGATGGCCGTGCCCTGCAGCGCTTCCAGGACAATATCCAGCCGCTGTCGATTGGTGCACTTCTCTTCACTGTCGTGCTGCTCTTTGCCTTCCAGGGCAATCAGATCCTCGCCCAGCCGATCGTGATCGCGATCCTCGCTGTGCCGATCTTCCTTCAGACCGTCTTCATCTTCGGCTTTGCATATCTGGCAAACCGCATGACCGGTGAAGCCCATTGTATTGCCGGACCTTCCGCGCTGATCGGCGCCTCCAACTTCTTCGAACTGGCAGTCGCTACTGCCATCAGCATCTTCGGCTTCAATTCGGGTGCAGCCCTAGCCACCGTTGTCGGCGTCCTGATCGAAGTCCCCGTCATGCTGATCCTGGTTGCAATCGTCAATCGCAGCAAGCCC
The DNA here is from genome assembly GCF_030369675.1 of Peteryoungia algae. Lineage (NCBI taxonomy): Bacteria > Pseudomonadati > Pseudomonadota > Alphaproteobacteria > Hyphomicrobiales > Rhizobiaceae > Peteryoungia > Peteryoungia algae. The sequence continues at coordinate 1,964,246 of NZ_CP128477.1, forward strand.
TGGTACGAGGCCGGCAGCGCCGTGACCGCCCGAAACGCCACGCAAGCAAAGGCCTGAACATCCATGACCGTCACCATCTACCACAACCCCGCCTGCGGCACCTCGCGCAACACGCTGGACCTCATCCGCCATGCCGGCATCGAGCCTGTTGTCATTGAATATCTGAAGACCCCGCCGAGCAAGGAAGACCTCGCAGCCATGATCGCCGCTTCGGGCCTTTCCGTGCGCCAGGCGATCCGCGAAAAGGGCACGCCCTATGAGGAACTCGGCCTTGCCGATCCGGCCCTTTCGGACGACCAGCTGCTCGACGCAATGATCGCGACACCGATCCTGATCAACCGCCCGCTTGTGGTCACCGACATGGGCACCCGCCTCTGCCGTCCCTCCGAAGTGGTCCTCGACATTCTGCCATCAGACGCTTTTACCGCCGCCTTCGTCAAGGAAGATGGCGAGGCCGTGCTCGATGCGGAGGGCAAGCGCATTGTCTGATGGAGATCCCAACCTGCCGGCCGCCGATCTCGATCACCTGCGCATGCCGGATCTGGAGGCGCTGCGGCAACCCTTCTCCACCCACAAGCCGCGCATCCTGATCCTCTACGGTTCGCTGCGCCAGGTTTCCTTCAGCCGGTTCCTGGCAATGGAAGCCAAGCGCCTGCTGGAGCATTTCGGGGCCGAGGTCAAGGTCTTCGATCCCTCCGGCCTGCCCCTGCCCGACGATGCACCCGTCAGTCATCCCAAGGTGCAGGAGTTGCGTGACCTATCCACCTGGTCCGAAGGGCAGGTCTGGGTGAGCCCAGAGCGTCACGGCACGCTGACCGGCATCATGAAGGCACAGATCGACTGGATTCCCTTGTCCGTCGGCGCCGTCCGTCCGACCCAGGGAAAGACGCTCGCCGTCATGCAGGTCTCTGGCGGCTCTCAGTCGTTCAATGCCGTCAATGCCATGCGTCTGCTCGGCCGCTGGATGCGGATGATCACCATTCCAAACCAGTCCTCCGTCGCCAAGGCATGGCAGGAATTCGACGGCAACGGACGCATGAAGCCCTCGTCCTATTACGAGCGCGTCGTCGACGTCTGCGAGGAATTGATCAAATTCACGCTGCTGACACGCGACATCTCGGATCACCTTACCGATCGCTACAGCGAGCGCAGGGAAGCAGCCGTGAAGGGTGTGAACCTCAAGGCAATGTAAGCGCAGCTGCTCTGGCCGAAAAACGCTCGCCTGCTATGGTTCGGCAAGGCGAGCGAATCAACCGGACCATGGGGCGAAATATGACGGACGCGATGCTCGGAGCCACCCTCGGCAAGACTGGCGCCGATTTTCGTCTCTGGTCGCATCATGCGGATCGCGTGGAGCTCTGCCTCTTCGACGAGCGGGGCGAGGCTGAACTGGTCCGCATCCCCATGTCCCGCGACGAAGACGACGTAAACCACGTCTTCGTTGAAGGCTTGAAGGAAGGCGCACGCTACGGCTTCCGCATCCACGGCCCGTATGATCCGGCCGAAGGCCACTGGTACGACCCATCCAAGCTGCTGATCGACCCCTACGCCACCGAGCTGGACCGGTCTTTTGTTTATGATCCTAGGCTTGGCCAGTTCGGCGTCGAGACGGCCGATCTGATGCCGAAGTCGATCGTGAAGGCGCACAAGCTGCTGAAGCCCATGATGCCACTCGGTGAGCGCACCGGCTTCATCTACGAGGTCAACGTCAAGGCGCTGACCATGCTGCATCCTGACGTGCCCGAGGCTCAACGCGGCACGCTATCCGCCCTCGCCCATCCCGCCATCCTCGCCCATCTGCGCCGCATCGGCGTCGACATGGTCGAGCTCATGCCGATCACCGCCTGGATCGACGAGCGTCATCTTCCACCGCTCGGCCTCACCAACAGCTGGGGCTACAACCCCGTCGCCATGATGGCGCTCGATCCGCGTCTCGTGCCCGGCGGCGTGAAGGAATTGCGCGAGACGGTCGCGGCCCTGCATGCCGAAGGCATCGGCGTCATCCTCGACCTGGTCTTCAACCACACCGGCGAAAGCGATGTCCACGGCACCACGCTCTCCCTGCGCGGCATCGACAATCGCTCCCTCTTCCGCCATGTGGCGGGCGATCCCGGAACTCTCGTCAACGACACCGGCTGCGGCAACACGCTCGCCTGCGACCACCCCATTGTCCGCCGGCTGATCGTCGACACCCTGCGCCACTTCGTCCTCTCTGCCGGAGTCGACGGCTTCCGCTTCGACCTCGCCCCGATCATGGGCCGCCATTGGGACGGCTTCCATCAGGACGCCCCGACCCTCAAGGCCATTCTCGAAGACGAGGTGCTGGAGGACCGCATCCTGATCGCCGAACCCTGGGACATCGGCCCCGGCGGATACCAGCTCGGCCGTTTCCCGCCCGCCTTCCTCGAATGGAACGACCGCGCCCGCGACACCATCCGCCGCCACTGGCGCGGCGATGCGGGAACGACGGGCGATCTTGCAACGGCGCTGGCCGGCTCCGCCGATCTCTTCGCCCATGACGGTCACAGCCAGACCCGCAGCGTCAACTTCATCGCCGCCCATGACGGCTTCTCGCTCTACGACCTCGTCTCCTTTGAGCACAAGCACAACGAGGCGAACGGCGAGGAAAACCGGGACGGCCACAACGAGAACCATTCCTGGAACAACGGCACCGAGGGCGAAACCACAGACAAGGCGATCCTGAAGAAGCGCCGCCAGGATGTCGAAGCCCTGCTCTCCACGCTTTTTGCCAGCCGCGGTGCCGTCATGCTCACTGCCGGCGACGAGTTCGGCCGCACGCAACGCGGCAACAACAATGCCTATTGCCAGGACAATGCGCTCACCTGGCTTGACTGGTCGAAGACAGATGAAGACTTGATCGAATCCACCGCGCGCCTCGCCGCCATGCGCCAGCGCTTCTCCTGTTTCATGGACACGGCCGTTCTGGCAGGCGATGGCGATGTCGAATGGCTGAATGTCGAAGGCCTGCCGATGACCGCCGGCGACTGGCAGACCCCGGATCTCGGCTCCTTTGCCATGCTGCTCACGGCCATCGATCGCGAAACCGGCAAGGATTGTCGCGTCGCTGTGCTGGTGAACCGGTCCGCGGACACACAGGATTATAGTCTGCCGATTGCAGAAAGGCGCAAATGGCGCCGTCTGCACACCGGACGAAGTGCTGCCAAGGCGAGCGTAAAGCCTCGGACGGTGGATTTCTGGGTCGAGAGCTAGAATTCTCGCCGATCTGTGACCGAACCCTATTCCGCATGACACCAAGCGGCTGTAGCCTGCGGGAATTATTGAAGGATCGGGTCTTTTCATGCCGCAAGAGATTTCACTCAGGGACGTGCCGGGCCTCGTCGGAAGCGTTGTCGGCGTGTCTGACTGGATCACCGTCGACCAGACGATGATCGACGCCTTCGCAGGCGCCACCATGGACCATCAGTTCATTCACACCGACCCGGTGCGGGCTGCGGCCGAAACGCCTTTCGGCGGCACGATCGCCCACGGATTTCTGACGGTTTCGCTGCTGTCGGCCATGAACTTCAACTGCCTGCCCAAGATCCGCGAGCAGACTCTCGGCATCAATTACGGCTTCGACAAGCTGCGTTTCATGTCGCCGGTCAGGACGGGCAAACGTATCCGGGGATCGTTCAAACTCGCGGCAGCCCGCTTCCGTGGGGCCGGCATGCTGATGAACACCTATGAGGTGACCGTCGAAATCGAGGGCGAGCGCAAGCCGGCGCTGACCGCCGACTGGATCACCATCTCCCAGTTCGACCCGAAGGATCGGCCGGACAACATCTGATACCTGGAACGAGGACGGCCATGAACGATGAGCGCGCTGAAGTCATCCGGCAGAGCTTTCTCCGTCAGGCCAGGGCCTGTGAAGATCTTGGGTCGCCGTTTACCGCTCGTCTCTGCACGCTCGTGGCAGAGCGGCTGACCGAAGAAACCCCGGTCGGTGCCACGATCCTCGGCTGGCCCGGAAATCCGGACGGCACTGGCGACGCGCTGGCGCTGCGGCTGGCGGGCACGCTGCATGCGCTGGTCCGCTCTCGCCGGGACCCGGCATTGTCAGCCGTCTATCCACCCCATACCGTCGGCGACGACACATTCTGGTCCAGCGTGGAGGCCGCCATCCACCGCGACGAGGCCTTCATTCTCGAGCGCCTTGCATCGGCCCCGCAGACCAACGAGGTGCGCCGTTCATCCGCCCTGCTTCCCGGCTTTCTGACCATCGCGACATTGACCGGAAAACCGCTGGTCCTGTCGGAAGTCGGCGCCAGCGCCGGCCTGAACCTGCAATGGGACCGCTACGCCTATCGGCTGGGCGATTTCAGTTGGGGCAAGGCCTCGTCAGTCGACCTCGCCCCGCGCTGGGAAGGTCCACCTCCCCCCGGGGCTGACATAGAGGTGGCCGAGCGCGCCGGCTGCGACCGCAATCCCCTCGACCCGGCCTCCGAGGACGACCGCCTGCGGCTCTTCTCCTATATATGGGCCGACCAGCAGGACCGCCTCGACCGAACGGCAGCGGCCCTTGCCATGGCTACGGAGAGCGGCCTGAAGGTCGAGAAAGCCGACGCGATCGACTGGCTACGGCAACGCCTCGCCTTGCCGCGGCCTAGCGTGACGCATGTCATCTGCCACACCATCGCCTGGCAATATCTGCCACCAGCGCTGAAGGCCGAAGGCGAAGCCCTCATCGCCGACGCTGGAGGCCGGGCAACGCAAGAAGCGCCCCTCGCCCGCCTGCAGCTCGAAGCCGACGGCAAGCCGGAGGGCGCCGCAATCCTGCTCACGCTGTGGCCGACAGGCGAAACCCGCGAGATTGGCCGCGCGGATTTTCACGGGCGCTGGGTGAAATGGGTTGGGTGGGAAGGTTCAGACGCTTGAGTTGAACAGAGCCGGTCTCACGCCCACTATCGGCCCGAAGCGGACATCAACTGTCGGACATTGGAGTCTTGAAAATCCCAATATTTGAGGAAAGCCCGGCGACTACCTAAAGAGGAGGCTGCCGCCATTGTAGCAAAACATTGAATTTCGCGACAGGCTACTCGGCCTTCCGGTTGATACGCGAACCGGTGGGTAGAACCTCCAAACTGCGTCGGTCCATCTGCGCGAGCACCTCCTCGAATCCATAGTGCGGCGTCCAGGCAAGCCGACGCATGGCTTCAGCGGAACAGTATACGCGATCTATGGTCTTTGGCAGACCCCAGCCCCTTCGGTCGAATTCGGCGGCAAGGGATGGCGCTCGTCGTTTAATGACGGGCACTGCATCAGACGCGAGGGCCTTACAGTCTTGAAGGAAAAATGGGGTGGCCGCCGAGATTACATAGCGCTGGAAATGCGCTCCTTCGTTCATCAGTGCCAACACATGTGCGTCCGCAACATCTCTAACATCAACGCCACGATGCAATCGATAGGCCGCCATCACATCGCACGGTTCAGGAAAACTACGCGACATGCGCAGAACGCGCACGCCCAACTGCGCGCACGCCATGTCTTCCAAGACACGCTCCGCTTCGAGTTTTGTGTGGTGGTAAATACTCTTGGGCTGCGGAGGCGTGTTTTCATCAATCCATGTGCAGGAACCAGAAGCAACAGCGTGACCATACAAAGCTGTTGTGCTGGTGAAGACCAGTCGCTTCACGCCCGAAGCAATTGCGACTTTCGCAACGAGGCGAGTTCCTTCCACATTGATGCGGCGGAATTCCTCGTCGGCAGCGTGTCCGACATGTGGTGCGTGCAGCGCGGCCGTATGAATCACCGCATCAGCGCCCTCGAATGCGCTGCTCAGGAGCCGTTCATCGGCGAAGTCTCCGACAAGATGGGTGGTTGAAAACGGTGAGCGATCGATGCCGACAACATTATGATTGTTTGCCAAAGCGCTGAAAATAGTGCGGCCAACCCGCCCGGAACTACCAGTAATCGCTATGCGCATATATCATATCCCGGCCCTCATTGCCGCAAAGTTCCCAACTAGAGCGACACTTGTATTCCTGACATTCACAACGTTGCAGAATAGGGAGTTTTGCGACAGCCGCAATGACTGCAATTGGCGCAAAGCCGCCATCCGCTCTCCACACTTCCGAGTCGCGTGCTACCTCGCAATGCCGTCACCGCACTTGCGCCGCATCCGCCCTCAAAAAAAAAAGGCCGGGTCACCCCGGCCTCCTCAAACCCCATCGAACATCCCCGCCCCTCAGAGAGAGGCATCCTCTGCGCCCTCGACCAGCATGCCGAAGGCGTATTCGGCAAACGACCGCCAGCATTCGACGCGGAACGTCTCTTCCTCGACGCGGTAGAGGATGATCTCGATCTTGCCGAACACGGTGCGCGTCACGGCACCGACCGGGAAGGCGGCAAGCGTGAGGTCGAGCGGGCTCGCCGCGTTGAGCGTGTCGGCAGCGGCCGGACCCGAGACGATGATCGCAGTGTTGCGATGGGAGATGTCGGTGGCAGAGTGAACCACGCCGGATGTTGCGCAGTCGGCCATCAGCGCATCGCCCTTCTCGTCGATCAGCAACCACTCGTCCGGCCCGATCCAGAATGCCGTGCGCCCCTTGGCAGAGGCCGAAGCCTTCGGCTTCATCGGAAGCTTCACGCCAAGCGACTTGGAGAGGCCGGCGACCGCATCGGCACCCGCACGCAACGACACGCGGGTCGCGGGAATTGCCGGCGTCAACCGCACCTTGGCGCTGCCGCCATGGAAGCCGGCAAGAACGGTCCTGCGGTCTGCAACAGACATATCAACCATGGATGCGGCCTCCTTCCTTGTCTACGAACACCATGTCGGTCACTTCGACCGCGATGGTCTTGTCCTTCATCGGCACATAGAGCGTCTCGCCCATGCGCCCGCGTCCGCCGGCCACCATGGCAATCGCGATCGAGCGCCCGAGATTTTCTGACCAGTAGGACGAGGTCACATGCCCGAGCATGGTCATCGGCTTCGGCTGGTTCGGATCGGCAACGATCTGGCCGCCTTCCTCGAGAACCTCGTTCGGGTCCTTGGTCATCAGCCCGACCAGCTGCTTGCGGCCTTCCTTGACCAGATCCGGACGTTTCATGCCGCGAATACCGACGAAATCGGTCTTCTTCTTCGACACCGCCCAGGAGAGCCCCGCATCATCGGCAGTCAATGTGCCGTCGGTATCCTGACCGACGATGATGTACCCCTTCTCGGCGCGCAGCACGTGCATGGTCTCGGTGCCGTAGAGGCAAGCGCCGAGTGACTGAGCCCGCTCCCAGATCTGACGGAGGACATCAGCGCCGAAGTCGGCGGGAACATTGACTTCGAAACCGAGCTCGCCGGTGAAGGAGACGCGGAAGAGCCGTGTCGGCACGCCACAGAATTTGCCTTCGGCCACGCTCATATGCGGAAAGGCTTCGTTCGAAATGTCGATGCCCTCGACGAAGGGCGCAATGATGTCGCGTGCCTTCGGACCCTGGACGGCAATGACCGCCCATTGTTCCGTGGTCGAGGTGAGCCAGACCTTCAGCTGCGGGAATTCGGTCTGCAGATAGTCTTCCATGTGGTGCATGACGCGCGGCGCACCGCCCGTCGTGGTCGTCACGTGGAAACGATCCTCGGCCAGACGCCCGACGACACCATCGTCATAGATGAAGCCGTCTTCCCGCGTCATGATGCCATAGCGTGCCTTGCCCGGTTTCAGCGTGTCCCAGGCATTGGTATACATCAGGTTGAGGAACTTGGCCGCATCAGGCCCGACAACCTCGATCTTGCCGAGCGTCGAGGCATTGAACACACCGGCCGTGTCGCGCACGGTCTTGCATTCGCGGTTGACGGAGGCATGCATGTCTTCGCCCGGCTTCGGGTAATACCAGGCACGCTTCCAGTTGCCGACGTCTTCGTAGACAGCGCCCTGGGAAACTTCATAGGCATGCATCGGCGTCTTGCGGGTCGGATCAAACAGCGCATCACGCGAGTGGTTGATCAGCGTACCGAAGGTGACAGGCGTATAGGGCGCGCGGAAGGTGGTGAGACCGACCTGCGGGATCTCCTTGCCGAGCACCTCGGCTGCAATGGCGAGGCCATGCATGTTGGACAGCTTGCCCTGGTCAGACGCCATGCCGTTGGTGGTGAAGCGCTTGATGTGTTCGATCGAATGCATGCCCTCACGCACGGCAAGACGGATGTCCTTGGCGCAGACATCATGCTGGAAGTCGACGAAAGCCTTGACGTTGTCCTCACGGCCCGCCCCTTCGGCAGCGCCGATCATGCCGCCGGTCCAGGCATGGGCATTGGAACCGGTGAGCGAAACGGAAGGCGTCTCGGTCGCACCCGCAGCCTTGGCCGAGGAAACACCGGCAGCCGTTGCCTCGTCGAGCAGCGCCTGCAGATCGTCAGTGCCATTGCAGCCACCGACGGAGACGCAATCCTGCGCGTAGACGTCAGGCAGGAAACGGTCGTTGGCGGCATCATATTTCAGCTTGCCGCGCGACTGCGAGAACATGTGCACAGACGGTGTCCAGCCGGCCGACATCAGAAGCGAATCGACCTCGATCTTGCGGGTGGAACCGCCGCCATTGCGGCGTACCGTGATCGAGCGGACGCGCAGGCGACCTGCCGTGTCGACCACGCCATGGCCGGTCAGCACCTCGATGCCGAGCGCACGCGCCTGGGCCAGAACACCCTCGCCCGGCTTCTCGCGGGCGTCGACGATGACCGGCACCGAGACGCCTGCCTTCTTCAGATCGATTGCCGCTTCATAGGCCGAGTCATGCGCCGTATAGACGCCAACTTTCGCACCGACGGCGACGCCGAAATGGTTCAGATAGGTACGGGCCGCAGAGGCCAGCATGATGCCCGGACGGTCATTGTTGGCGAAGACCATGTGCCGTTCGATCGAACCGCTGGCGATGACCACCCGCTTGGCGCGGACCTGCCACAGCCGCTCGCGCGGCTGGTTCCTCGACGGCTTGGCAATATGGTCCGTGACGCGTTCGACCAGCGCCACGTAGTTGTGGTTGTGATAGCCGAAGGCTGTGGTGCGCGAGAGCACGGTGACGTTCGGCATGGCCTTGAGCTTGGCGACCACACTTTGCGCCCAGTCCCAGCCGCTCTGGCCGTCGACGGTCGCGCCCGTGTCGAAGTGGAAGGCGCCGCCCATCTCCGGCTGTTCATCGACGATCATGACGCGCACGCCCGTCTGGGCTGCCGCCAGTGCCGAAGCAAGACCAGCCGCACCGCCGCCCATCACCAGAACGTCGCAATGCGCATAGCGGTTGGCGTAGTGGTCCGGATCCGCTTCCTTGGGCGCATGGCCGAGACCGGCCGCACGGCGGATGAAGGGTTCGTAGATCTGGTGCCAGGCGGCCTTCGGCCACATGAAGGTCTTGTAGTAGAAACCGGCGGCGAAGAAGGGCGAGAGCAGGTTGTTGACCTCGCCGATGTCGAGCGACAGCGACGGCCAGCGGTTCTGCGTTTCGATCTTCATCCCGTCGAAGACCTCCTGCACCGTTGCCCGCACGTTGGGCTGGCGACGGGCAGCGTCCCGCGAGACGTCAAGCAACGCATTCGGCTCTTCCGGACCGGCGGTCAGAATGCCGCGCGGACGGTGATACTTGAACGAGCGGCCGGCGAGATGCATGCCATTGGCAATCATCGCGGACGCGACGGTATCGCCTTCATATGCCGTCAACGTACGGCCATCGATGGTGAAACGGGCCGTCAGGGCGGGCGTCAGGCGGCCCTTGCCGGGAATACGGTTGGCAGCACTCATGCCTTTTCTCCCTTCGATGCAGACGGGGCAACCAATGTTGCGGGATCGGGCATGGGCTCACCAGCCTTGTAGGTCAGCAGGATCTTGTCGGAGATGGTGTCGCGGGCCGCGTTGAAGAAGCGCCCGCAGCCATGGATATGGCGCCAGCGTTCGAAGATCAGGCCCTTCGGATTGTCGCGCAGGAAGAAGTAATCGGCGAATTCCTCATCCGTGATCGAGGCGATATCGGCAGGGCGCGCGATATGCGCTTCACCGGCAGCGCGAAATTCGAGCTCTGCTCGCTCTTCTTCGCAATAGGGGCATTTGATGACCAGCATGTTGGGCTATCCCTAAATTCAGTGCGCCACGGCAGCGGCGGCTGCCTCGTCGATGAGGCGGCCGGTACGGAACCGGTCGAGCGTCAGGCCCTGGGCCAGCCTGTGCGGCTCGCCCTTGGCGATGAGATGGGCAAAGAGATTGGCCGAACCCGGCGTCGCCTTGAAGCCACCCGTCCCCCATCCGGCATTGACGAAGAGGTTCTGAACCGGCGTGACGCTCTGGATCGGCGAGCGGTCGGCCGTGTTGTCGGTGATCCCGCCCCACTGGCGCATCATCTTCACACGACGGAACATCGGGAAGAGTTCGCAGATGGCGTCCAGCGTATGCGTGATGATCTGCATGCCGCCGGTCTGGCTGTAGGAATTATACTGGTCGGTACCGGCACCGATGACCAGCTCACCCTTGTCCGACTGCGAAATATAGGCATGTACGGTGTTCGACATGACAACGCAGGGGAAGATGGGCTTCAGCGGCTCAGACACAAGCGCCTGGAGCGGCGTGGAGTGAACAGGAAGACGCACGCCCGCCATGCCCATGACCACCGAGGAGTGGCCGGCTGCGGAAACGCCGACCTTCTTCGCGCCGATGAAGCCGCGCGTGGTCTCGACGCCGGTCACTTCGCCGTTCGGCCCGCGACGCAGGCCCGTCACTTCGGTGTTCTGGATAATATGCACACCGCGATCGGACGCTGCACGGGCATAACCCCAGGCAACCGCATCATGGCGCGCCGTGCCGCCACGCCGCTGGAGGGCCGCACCATTGATCGGGTAGCGGGCATTCTTCGAGATGTCGAGCGGCGGGCAGAAAGCCTTGGCCTGTTCCGGCGTCAACCACTCATTGTCGATGCCATAGAGACTGTTGGCGTTGACATGCCGCTTGAAGGACTGCTGGTCATGCACATTGTGCGACAGCATCATCACGCCGCGCGGCGAATACATGACATTATAGTTCAAATCCTGGGACAGGCCCTCCCAGAGCTTCAGCGAATGCTCGTAGATGTCCATGCTCTCTTCATAGAGATAGTTGGACCGGATGATCGTCGTGTTTCGACCGGTATTGCCACCACCGAGCCAGCCCTTCTCGATCACGGCGACATTGGTGATGCCGTGCTCCTTGGCGAGATAATAGGCGGCACCCAGGCCATGACCGCCTGCGCCGATGATGATGACGTCATAGGACTGCCGCGGCTCGGGAGAGACCCACTGAGCCTCCCATCCCTTGTGGGCACGCATGGCCTCACGGACAACGGCAAAGACCGAATATTTGCGCATTCGCCTTAAACTCCTGTGGTTCAGGCACTGGGGTAGGACGATACAACTCGCAGATCAACCCTCAACATGACGTCCGTTTTGCGACGCAATGTCACCCGGCTTTCGACACCTTGCCAAACGCACTCTTCGCGACCGAAAATTCTCGGCTACAAGCCTTGCACCATATGGACTTTGCCCACCTCTTCTGGTAATTCGCACCCTTAATCGCCGGACTCAGGGTCCGCGCGAAGCAATACGCTGTTTCCGTTGATGTGACCTCCATCGGCGGAAGGACCAACCCTAACAACCAAAGGAACGGGATAAACGTGCAGGTACTAGTCCGCGACAACAACGTTGACCAGGCGCTCCGCGCTCTCAAGAAGAAGCTGCAGCGCGAAGGTGTCTTCCGCGAAATGAAGATGCACGATTTCTTCGAAAAGCCGTCTGAGAAGCGCGCACGCGAGAAGGCCGAGGCTGTTCGCCGCGTCCGCAAGCTGGCACGCAAGAAGATGCAGCGCGAAGGCCTGCTGCCGGCTGCTCGCGGCCGTTGATCGGCCCCGTTTTAGACGTTTTCCTGTGAAATGAGGGCGGGGGCGAAAGGAATCGCCGCCGCTCTTTTGATATGAAACACCAACTTGCGCTGTCTGGGGCCTGATGCGGCGCAGGCAGCGGCCGGATGATGCGCCTCATGACGAAAACCTCCGTGCTGACGACCGCCTCCAACACCGACCGCAAGCATAGCCTCGCGTCTGCGGTGGCCCTGCTCGCCGCCCTGACTCTGGCAGGCTGCGCGACGACGACGGAAACGACCGATGTCATCCGCCTCGATCGCGCTCAGGGCTCCAATGAAAACATTGCGTCCCTGACCGCCGTCATCCAGGCCAATCCGCGCGCTCCGGAAGGTTACAATGTGCGCGGTTCGGCCTATGGCCGCGCCGGTCAGTTCAAGCCGGCGCTTGACGATTTCAACACCGCGCTGCAGATCAATCCGCAATTCTTCCAGGCCTATGCCAACCGCGCGCTGGTTTACCGCAACATGGGCAAGCCGGTCGAAGCGGCCGCCGACTACAATGCGGCGCTGAAGATCAACCCGAACTACGACGTCGCCTATATCGGTCGCGGCAACATCTATCGCCAGGCCGGCCGTATCGACGAAGCCTTCGGCGACTTCAACCGCGCCATCCAGCTCGACACCACCGATGGCCGCGCCTACCACAATCGCGGCCTGATCTACCAGCTGCGCGGAGACCACGCCAAGGCGATCGACGACTTCTCGAAGGCCATCTCGCTCTCGTCGCGCGCACCGGAGCCGTATAATGGCCGTGGCGTCTCCTATATCGCGCTGAACGACGATGAAAACGCCTTTGCCGATTTCAATCTGGCAATCGAGCTGAACAACAGCATCGCCGAAAGCTGGGCGAACCAGGCGCTCGTCTACGAACGCCGCGGCGACAAGGCACGGGCTGCCAAGTCCTACAGCCATGCGCTGCGCCTCGACCCGAAATATGAGCCGGCCAAGCAGGGTCTTGCCCGCACACGCGGCACCACCTGAAGCCTGGACGAGGCAAGGATATGAGAACGGCGGGGAGACCCGCCGTTTTTTTATGGCCGCGCGTCTCGTTCCAGGCATTCGCGCAAAGAAAAAGACGGCCCGTTTCCGGACCGCCTCTCACAGTTCAGAGATTCTGCGAGGTTCAGCGCATCATGAAGACGCCGGCGACAGACAGAACGATCCAGATGAACAGACCGCCGAGCAGACCAGCGCCTGCGAAGAATCCGGCAGCCATGGCAATCATCAGAGCGATCAGGAGCGCGGTGCCATACTTGGCGCCGGCAATGAAAAGGTCATAGGTCTTTTCGTGCTCCTTGTAGTCCATCGTGGCACCGGTTTCGACCGGACCGGAATGATGTTCGCTCATGTTCGATCTCCCAATTTTCAGGACTGCGGCACCCACGGCAGAATCACACCGGACACGGCTGCGGGCAAAATTTCATCTTTTTCCCGCATACACAAACGCCAGCGGGAGTGCAATCGCATCTGCGGCCTTGCGTCAATAATCCCGTCCGGCGACGGCGCCTGAAATCTTGCCGGCTGCCACAAGCCGCGCCGAGGGGAGGATCGTCAGGGGTGTCGTGGGCAAAGCCCTCTCCCCACGCCCGAACATCATGCGCCGCTCGTAGACGCCCGAGTCGAAAAACGGGTAGCGCTTCAAAAGCTTCTCCCCCGTCGTATGGGTGTTCGTCGCCATGAGGGTGAGCTCCCGCCCATACACTTCCGTCATCCGCCGCTCGACGACGGTCTCAGCATAAAAGACGCGTTTGTAGAAGGCCGCGTGGGCCGGTCGCACGGGTTGGAGGACCCGGTCGGCCTTGAAATAGGCAGCAGCAACGATGCTCGGTCTGAGCGTGATATAGGGAAGAACGGACACCTCGGATGCAAAAGCGGGATCGACCGCAAAGCGCGCAGGGTCGATGAGTGTCAGCCCCGCATCCAGATAGGCTTCCATGACATCGGGAAACACCTGGGCTGACTGCGAGAGCGGATGCTCCGGGGTCACGTGATGGAGCCTGATCGTGCTGACCAGCTCTTCGAAATAGTAGATCCCGAAAACATAGGCATGCGGATCGAAATCGGCCGCGTCGATCATGCTCGGCGCCGCGCGCGGGATCATGTCGGCTGCCTTGTAGGTCTTGTAGCGGAGCTGCTCGATCTCCTCGAAATCCTCGTGAGCCTCGATCCGCCGGTACTCGATGAAATCGAGATGACGCATCAGTCGTTCCGAAAAGCCTTCAGCTTCCATGCCAGACGCTCGCTACGGTTACCGCCGATACTTTTGGGTATCACGCAGTGCGCCGCTTCGCGCCCCTAGATATTAATAATTGATTAAAGTCTTCGCAATTAAGGTTAACGGTGACGTCCGGGACCGATTGCGGATGACGAGCAGCAGTCTGTGCAGCATTTCAGGATCTTCCGCAGGTGTTGGACGGGTCTTGTTTCCGATGCGCCGAACTGTGGCGCCCTACCCGTCAAGCCCGGTGATTTCCGCTATCTCGGCAAGCGACTCCACGGCCTGCGGCGCGATCGGCATCGAAAAAACATATCCCTGCACCAGGTCCGCGCAGTCATGTTTCCTGATCAGCGACAGCTGCTCACGCGTCTCCACGCCCTCAACGACAATCCCGATGTCGAGGCCCCGTGTGAGCGCGACAATGCCGCGCAACAGTTTCAGCCGCCGCGGGTCCTGTCCGATATCACGGACGAAGGAGCGATCGATCTTCACAACATCGACCGGAAGCGTATCCAGGTAGCTGAGGCTTGAGAACCCCGTTCCGAAATCATCGATCGAGATCGTGATACCAAGGCTGCGCAAGCGATCGAGGACCGCACGCGCTTCGGACAATTCTTCGATCAGGCTGCTCTCGGTGACTTCAAGATGCAGACGCTGTGGTGCAAGCCCCGTCTCCCTCAGGATTGCCTCGACCGTGTCTGACAGGTCTTCGTGGCGAAGGTCATGGACGGACAGATTGACCGAGACGCCGATGGTTTCAGGCCAGCTGCGACAGTCGATGCAAGCCTTGCGCAGCACCTGTTGCGTGATGGACGAGACAATGCCCATCTCTTCGGCGATCTGAATGAAGATATTGGGCGGGATAGCCCCCTTCTCGGCATGATGCCAGCGAGCCAGCGCCTCGCAACAAACGAGGCCACGGCCGTCGGGCGTGAACATCGGCTGATAGACGACGGTGATGCCGTGATCATCGACGGCCGCACGCAGATCCGCCTTTAAACGTTGCCGTTCCAGATGGCGCGCATCCATCTCCTCTTCGAAGAGTGTGAACTGGCCGCGGCTGCGCGCCTTTGACTCGAAGAGCGCGATATCGAGCTTGACCGGCCACTCCTCCAGCTTCGGCTCCGCGCTCTCAAGCAGCACGCCGCCGGCCGAGAAGACGACCGGTATCTGAGCTCCATCCACCTTGTAGCGGCTGCATGCCGCGAGATGCAGCTGTCGCATCTCGTTGCCGAGATCTTCGGATTGCTCCGCATTCGGGAAGAAGAGAATGAAGTGATCGCCGACTAGCCGCCCCACCACGGCCTTGCCGGCTGCGAGTTCCGTGAGCCGAGTCGCAATTGCCGAGAGCAGCCTGTCGCCGGCGAGATGACCCTTGAGATCGTTCACATGCTTGAAGTCGGCAACATCGAGAATCATCAGGCCGATCGTGGCACCGACGGCATCGGCCTGTTCCAGGCGTTCGCGCACGATCTGGCTGAAATAGGCCCGTTGCGGCAGTCCCGTCAGGCTATCGTAGCGGGCCATATGCAGGATCTTGCGGTCCGCATGCACGCGCGCAGTGACGTCCTCGAATATCAGGACGACGCCACCCTCATCCCGCCGCCGCGCCGAGAACTCCAGCACCAGATCCTCCGAGAAATGCATCACGGCGCGGTTTGAGATCCCCAGTGTCAGCTGCGAGAGCTGCTTCTGCAGGAGGCGGGGCATGGCACCCTCGACGAAGGTGTGACGCACGCCGTAGCGCAGCACGACATCGAGATCGCAGCCCGTCAGCCGCCGGCGATCTCCGAGATTGAGCAGCTCGCAAGCCTTGCGATTGACCACTTCGATCCTGTTGTCCGGATCGAGCATCAGAAGTCCATGCGTCATGTTGCTGAGCGCCGTGTCGAAACGATCGGCAATCTTCGCCATTTCCCGGGATGCTATGACGTTTTCATAGAGAAAGTCGCGCACCCCGTTCGCCATTGCCCGCGTGGTCAACCAGAAAGGGACCAACAAAAGCGACAGAAGCGACTTGTAGACATCCTGCGACAGCAAACTCCCGATCACCATAGGCGCACAGCAGGCCAGCGTCTGCAGATCCACCGCCAGCCGCGAACCATAATTGCGACCGACAATGGAGACCATTGTCGCCATGGCAACCGAGATGCAGGCAAGTTCTGCAAACGTACCCTGGAACGCCAGCAAGGCGTAGCCACTGCCGATACCCAGGATCGCCATCGTCGCTGCGCCACCCAACACGTAGCGCCGTTCCCATGCGGCGATCTGCGCACGGCTGAGCGCCAGCTTGTCCACGCGGTCAAAAACAAAGAAGGAGCGCAGACGAAAGGCAAAGATCAGGACGAAACAGCCGCAGAGCAGCAGATAGAAAGTTGCGCCGGTTTCCACGAAGACCGTCAGGAAGGTCAGGATATGGATCACCATGCCGGTGAACAGCGTGAAGCGGTTGTCGAACAGAGAGCTTACAAACGACAGGTAGACATCCGTGGGCACGTTACGGTCGCGCCCCTTGTCGGCCCCCATGACTTGCCCTCCCGGCGTGGTTGGACGGAAAACCTCAGCTGTCAAAAAACGTCTCTTCCCATCCCAATGGCCGGCTCCCGGCAGAAAAACCTGTCCTGAAACGTCACAGTAAAAATCACGAAACGTAGCCAAGGCTAAAATGCACTGCTTCGAAGCGGGACGCAAACGCGTACGTCACAAGCCGTTAAGTCCCGCATAGGGAAAATGTTCAAATGCAACGGGACTGCCAGGCGCCCCTCCCGTACCGATGCGGCACACCTGGACCTGCAAGCGCAAGAAAGTTCAACTTTCGTCGGGTGCCCGACAAGCACTGGCCTGTCCGGTTGCGCCCGGTTTGCCATTGCTCTAAGCACGAAAAGACAAGGGGAGAACAAATACAATGACAATTCTGTTGGCTATTTCCCGGCTGATCGACGCGATCAACGGGGCCATCGGGCGCTGGGTTTCCTGGCTGCTTCTGGCCGCCGTCTTGATCAGCGCCGGCAATGCCGTCATACGCAAGCTCTTCGACATTTCTTCGAACGCCTGGCTGGAGTTGCAATGGTACCTCTACGGCACCGTCTTCATGCTCGCCGCCGCCTATGCCCTGCTTCGCAATGAGCATATCCGCATCGACATCCTGTCGAGCGGATGGAAGAGGCGGACACGGGACTGGATCGACCTGATCCTCCACATCATCTTCCTTGTGCCCTTTTCCGCTTTGATGGCCTATCTGGCATGGCCCTGGTTCTGGCTGTCCTTCCGGTCGGGCGAGATGTCATCGAGCGCCGGCGGCCTGGTCATCTGGCCAGCCAAGGCCGTTGTCCTTCTCGGCTTCCTCCTGCTGACCGCCCAGGCCTTTTCCGAAATCATCAAGCGCGCTGCCGTGCTGATGGGCCGGATCAGCGACCCGAACATGGCGCCGCCAGTGACCGAAGGCTCGGAGGCCTGACATGATCGACATTATCGCACACAATCTCGCGCCGATCATGTTCACCAGCGTCATGCTGTTGCTGCTGCTCGGCTATCCCGTCGCCTTCACGCTCGCCGCCGGTGGATTGATCTACTTCGTGCTCGGCGTCGAACTCTCGGTCTTCTCTTCCGAGATCCGCCTCTTCTGGCCCCTTCTGCAATCCCATCCCGAGCGCATCTACGGGATCATGTACAACGACACCCTGCTGTCGATCCCGTTCTTCACGCTGATGGGCATCATTCTCGAACGGTCACGCATGGCCGAAGATCTGCTCGACACGATCGGCCAGCTGTTCGGCCCCGTGCGCGGCGGCCTTGCCTATGCGGTCATTCTCGTCGGCGCGCTCCTCGGAGCAACCACGGGCGTCGTCGCCGCCTCGGTCATGGCCATGGGCCTGATCTCGCTGCCGATCATGCTGCGCTACAAATACAACGGCCCGCTCGTTTCGGGCACGATTGCAGCCTCCGGCACCCTCGCCCAGATCGTCCCGCCCTCGCTCGTCCTGATCGTCATGGCCGACCAGCTCGGCCGCTCGGTCGGCGACATGTATGTCGGCGCGCTCTATCCGGCCCTGATGATCATCGCCGCCTACTGCGCCTACATCTTCGCCGTGACGCTGATCAAACCGGAATGGGCACCGGCGCTTCCCAAGGAAGCCCGCACCCTGGGTGACGGCGTCACCTCGCTTTTCGTGATGATCGCAGTCGGCGCCGGCCTCTATTTCCTTGGCTATCACATTCTCTTCACCGGCATTCCCAGCGCAGAATGGCAGCTCGTTGCCGCACTCGCCTTCGGTGTCACATCCGTCTACGTCTTTGCCCTGATCAACCGCGGCATGAACCTGAACATGATCTCCCGGCTGGCACAGCAGGTGATCATCGTCATGGTGCCGCCGCTGGCGCTGATCTTCCTGGTTCTCGGCACCATCTTCCTCGGCATTGCAACGCCGACCGAAGGCGGCGCGATGGGAGCGACCGGGGCCCTGATCATCGCCACCGCCAAGGGACGCCTGACCCTTGGTATTCTGAAGAACGCGCTGGACGCCACCACGCGTCTCTCCGCCTTCGTCATGATGATCCTGATCGGCGCCCGCGTCTTCGGTCTGACCTTTTACGGCATCAACGGCAATGTCTGGATCGAAGATCTGATGCTCGCCCTGCCGGGTGGCGAATACGGCTTCCTGATCGTGGTGACGATCATCGTCTTCATCCTCGGCTGCTTCCTCGATTTCTTCGAAATCGCCTTCATCATGGTGCCGCTTCTGGTGCCGGTCGCGCAGAGTCACGGGATCGACCTTGTCTGGTTCGGCATCATTCTCGGCATCAATCTGCAGACCTCCTTCCTGACACCGCCTTTCGGTTTCTCGCTCTTCTACCTGCGCTCTGTCGCTCCCGAAGGACAATGGAAGGACCAGGTGACGGGACAGGTGCGGGCCGGCATCAAGACCGGAGACATCTACAAGGGGGTTCTTCCCTTCATCGTCATCCAGTTCCTGGCGATCGTCATTGTCATCGCCTTCCCGGGCATTGTGATGCATTACAAGGGCGATGCCGTGGTGCGAGATCCGAGCACGATCCAGATCACCATTCCGCAGCCGACAGGCGGAGGTGGCATCACAATGCCGGACTTCGGCCTCCCGCCGCTCGGCAGCGACAGTCAGGCACCCGCGGGCGCGACGGGTCAGCAGCCGTCATTCGGCCTGCCGCCCCTCGACCTTGGCCAGCCGCCGGCGGTCGAGCCACCGGCTGGGGCAACACCGGCGCCAGCACCGTCGATGGACCTGAGCCAACCACCTGTCATCCAGTAGGCTGCAGCACCAATCGGCTGCACCACGACCGAACTTCAAAACCCCGGCCTCAGCGCCGGGGTTTTCTTTCGCCGAAACTCGGCACAAAAAAAGCCCCGGTCACGAGGACCGGGGCTATAGAAATCAGAAGTTCAGCGACGTCTCAGAGCTTGTTGGCGCGCTGCTGCATCATCATGAAGGTGTCGAACGTGTAGTCAGGCAGCTGCATCCAGAGATATGCGTCCTTCTTGAACGCCAGCTGACTGTCATAGATCTTCTTGAAGCCAGCATTGGAGCCGTTGATCTCTTCATAAGTCGAGAGCGCAGCTTCGTAGCAGGCGGTCAGGATTTCCTGGCTGAACGGACGCAGGACAGCGCCGGAGCCGACCAGTTCCTTGACAGCGACCGGGTTCTTCACGTCGTACTTTGCAAGCATGTTGGCGTTCGCAAAGGCACAGGCATCCTGCAGGATCGCCTGGTAGTGGGGCGGAAGGCTGTTCCACTTTTCCAGGTTGACCATGG
Source organism: Peteryoungia algae (assembly GCF_030369675.1). NCBI lineage: Bacteria > Pseudomonadati > Pseudomonadota > Alphaproteobacteria > Hyphomicrobiales > Rhizobiaceae > Peteryoungia > Peteryoungia algae. The sequence continues at coordinate 1,984,135 of NZ_CP128477.1, forward strand.
CGTGCAGGGCAGCACCACCTTCCCACCAGCCGGGATAGTAGTAGTACTGCGCGACCTTGAAGAAGCCGAGCTTCTGGTCGTCATAAGGACCGACCCATTCGGTGGCGTCGATCGTGCCCTTTTCAAGCGCCGGATAGATATCGCCGCCTGCGATCTGCTGCGGCACGACGCCGAGCTTTTCCATGACCTTGCCGGCGAAGCCGCCGATACGCATCTTCAGACCCTTGAGGTCGTCGAGTGTATTGATCTCCTTGCGGAACCAGCCACCCATCTGCGCGCCGGTATTGCCGGCAGGCAGGCCGTAGAGACCCTGGGTCGCGAAGAACTCGTTCATTAGCTCATTGCCGCCGCCCTGATAGAACCAGGCGTTCTGCAAGCGGGCATTGAGACCGAAGGGAACAGCTGTCGCCAGGGCATAGGTCGGATCCTTGCCCCAGTAATAGTAGTTGGCGGTATGCGACATCTCGACGGTGCCGGCAGCGACCGCGTCGTTGGCCTGCAGACCGGGCACGATTTCGCCACCAGAGAAGACCTGGATTTCGAAATTGCCGTTGCTGGCAGCCTTGACGTGATCCGCAACGTCATTTGCGGCACCGAAAATGGTATCCAGCGCCTTCGGGAAAGACGAGGTCAGGCGCCACGTGACCTTTGGATTTTCCTGCGCGATGGCGGGCGCGGCGAGAACGGCGGACGCAGCAGCGCCTGCACCGGCAACCCCAGCCTTCTTGATGAATGAACGACGATCCATAAATTACCTCCCAGTTTGTTGCCCCACCGGCGGGCATCGTCGGCCCCTCCCGGCAGCGATGCGCGAGCTAACCATTTTAGCCAAGGCCTTTCAAGCGCTTGGGTCCTATTCTTTTGGGTGAGAAGACAGCATGTTGGAACTGCGAAGTCAGACCCACAGCCATGTTAGCGCGAACATGCAAACCCGGTAACATGAGCACGACCGGCGTTTATCGCGACAGGCGTCTTTACGGACCGAGCCTACCGCCACTCAAGATTGCATACGCGAACAATTGCCACCTGATCCGGACGCGTCAGCACACCGTCAAATCGCACCGTGTTTGAGGTCAAGGCGCTGGCCGACAATGACATTCAGTGCCGCTTGCTCCTGGCTCGGCCGTCGGAAGCCATGCCGAAGATGAAGACTGCTCCGCTCAGGGCAGCATCAGCAGGGCAAGGTCTGCGCCGGGCGCATCTGAGGCTTCGTAGGAAAAATGTCGACCGCGCACGAGCGTCAGCAGCGTCGCGCCATTGGCGTCGGAAATGCTTACACTTCCATCCTCGTTTTGCGTCCAGTTGCTCGCCCGCGCCAGACCAGGCCAGACCTCATCGCAATCCGGGGGCGCGAAGAAATCCCGGCTTCGGCTCGTCAATGCAGCCCCACGCTCCACCAGACACACCGTCTTGAGCGTAAAGTTTGACACCGAGAAAATGGCCGGCGGAGACGCCGAATGCACGTACATCGACAGCGCAACGGGTCGACCCGTCGCGAGAGCATCGGGAATGGTCCCAAGAACGATCGGATCTGCCGCGTCCCTAGCGATCTGCTGCGGCGCAGACCAGAAGGTGATCCCGACGGCAGAAATACACGCACACGACAATGCCGTCGCCACAATGACGAAAGAGGACTTCATCGGAGCATCCTTCAGCGCGAAACCTCATGATCGCCGCAGGATGCGACATCAAGCTTGCGGAAGGCTGGCCACCGAATCAGTGCATCGGGACAGGCGTCTCGGGAACCGGGGTCAGCGGGCGACCGCTGTCGAACCAGGCAATCACGTTGTCGGCCACGAGATCCGCCATGGCATCGCGCGTCGGCATCGAAGCCGAGGCGACATGCGGCAGAAGCGAGACGTTCGGCAGGTCGATGAGCGCCTGCGGCACATGTGGCTCCGCAGCGAATACATCGAGACCGGCAGCTGCGATCGTACCGTTCCGCAGCGCCTCGATCAGGGCGGGCTGATCCACGGTCGAGCCGCGACCGACATTGATCAGGACGCCGCTTGATCCCAGCGCCGTCAAGACCTCGGCATTGATCGCTCCGTTCGTCTGAGGGGTCGATGGGACGATCGAGATCAGGATGTCGACCGCCTTGGCCAGTCCGATCAGGCTGTCATGATAGGCATAGGACACGTCTTCGCGCGGGCGACGGGTATGGTAGGCGAGATCGACCTTGAACGGGGCGAGCCTGGCGGCGATCTCCATTCCGATGCGACCGAGGCCGTGAAGACCGACCTTGCGCCCTTTCAGGGACAGGGGCGAGAGCGGGAAAGCCCCTTCCCGCTCCCAACGCCCCTCACGCAGATAGTGCTCGGCCCGATAGAATTGGCGCACTGTGTTGAGAAGCAGTGCGATCGTGGTGTCTGCCACCTCGTCGTTGAGCACGTCGGGCGTATGCGTCACGACAATACCCCGAGCCGCAGCCGCACCCACATCGACGCCGTCATAGCCGACCCCGAAACTGCCGATCACCTCGAGCTTCGGCAGACGTTCGATCAGGGAAGCAGGGAAGCGCCCTGAGACGGCTGCACCGCGTACGCGCGCCAATTGCTCGGTCGTGGCTTCCGTCGCAGATGCGTCAGTGACGTCCAGAACATCGAAACGTTCTGCCAGACGGGCGCGCACACGGGGATGGATGCGACCGGGGATCAACACGAGGGTACGATCGGACATGACTGTCTCCTGACAATAATAAAATGATGAGGCGGCCGGACGCGAGAGACGGCCGAGGTTCAGCGGCGGATCGGAGCCGTTGACTGACGGATTCGCATCTCGGGCTTGATCAGATGGATGCCGTCGGGCTCGTGGCTGCCGGCAAGTTTATCGAGCAAGGCACGCGCGGCAAGCCGTCCGACCTCCGCCTGCCCGTTCCAAACCGTTGTCAACGACGGCGTTGCGATCGAAGCTTCCTCCAGGTCGTCATAGCCGGTGACGGAAATATCCTGTCCTGGGATCAGTCCCGCGCGCGCGATGCCATTCATCAACCCGATCGCGACCAGGTCGTTCCAGCAGACGGCCGCCGTCGGTTTCTGCGGCAAGGACAGGAAGTTGACTGCCGCCTCGAAGCCACCCTGCTTGGTTCTCGGCCCGGGAATACGCAGCCCCGGATCGACTTCAATCTCCGCCTTGCGCAACGCATTTACATAACCCTGATAGCGGTCTCGCCCTGTCGACGTCTGGTCCGTGCCGCCGATCATGGCAATCGACCGATGGCCAAGGCCGATCAGATGGTTGGTCGCCAGGGAAATGCCATAGGTGTCGTCGCCGCGATAGATTGGCACATCGAGCCCATCCATCGAACGCGCGACGAAGATCGCCGGCATATTGTTGTTCTCGGCCAGCAATACGTCTTCCGGCGGTGTGCCGATGGCCGGCGACATGATCACGCCGTCGCCGCCGAGCTGCAGCAGCGTCTCGATGAACATGCGCTGCTTGTCGACGCTGTCGTAGTGATTGGAGAGAATGAAAGTATGACGGCTGCGGTCGAGCTCGGTCTCGATGGCTTTCAGGATTTCCCCGTAGAACGGGTTCATGATGTCATGCACGACAACACCGATGATTCCGGAACGCGAGGTGCGAAGGCTGGCAGCACGGCGGTTGTAGATATAGCCGAGCGCGCGCGCCTGATCCTTGATCTTTTCACGGGTATCGGCTGCAACCAGCGGGCTGTCGCGCAGGGCAAGCGATATGGTGGCAGTGGAAAGACCGAGCGTTTCCGCAATGGTCGAAAGCTTTACCTTTTGTGCCACGTTTCCTCCCTCGCAGCAGGCCGGCGGGCATTCGAGCCCTTAAACGATTTAATTAAACAATTTAATCCGGGATATCAATCGTCGTCGTCGGCGGTATCGGAGGATCTGGCCGCGGCTTGGCCTGAGAGATTGTCATCGATCACCGACAGCAGCTTCACCAGCGTCTTCAACTCTTTACCCGAGAGGCCCTGGACTGCCTGCGCTTCGCAGGACTGCATGGCTTCCTCGATGCGCGCGACGCTGCCACGCCCCTCGTCGGTGAGATAGACCTTGGTGAGCCGTCCGTCGCGGTCGTCGGTGCGGCGCTGGACGAAGCCCTGCGCTTCCATCCGCCCGATCGTGCGTGTCATGGTCGGCGCCTTGACCCCGAGCTGCTGCGCGAGCGCACCCGGCGTTTGACCATCTTCCTGGGCAAGCAGCTGGACCACCCCATCCTGCCCCGGATAGAGGCCGCTCTGGGCCAAGCCATGCGAGAGCCGCGTGCGAAGAGCCCGTGCGACCTGGGTCACGGCAGCGCTCAGCACGCCGGATCCCGGTGGGTTTTTCTTCTTGGGTTTCTTCTTTTCGCCGCGGTCCTTGTCGGCCTTGTCCTTTTTCGCCATGACTCTCCCCGGTGGACACGCGCTGCAACCCTCGCTTTATCCCGCTGCGATGGCTGGTTGCCATGCATAACGAAGATCAGGAGCTTAGACCAGATGGTGAAACCGGCGTCGTCCTTTGAGCAGAACGATCCGGCCCTTGCGCCCAGGGACCGCGCGGACTGGATTGCCGTGCTGCCGCTCGGCGCCCATGAACAGCATGGCCCGCACCTTCCCTTCGAGACCGACACGATCATTGCCTCGGGCATTGCAAGACGCCTGGCAGATACCCTCCCCGGGCATCTTCCGGTGACCATCCTGCCGGTGGAACCGGTCGGCTACTCCGTCGAACACATGGATGTCCAAGGCACGCGCACACTCACCTATGACGAAGCCATCGGGCGCTGGCTCGGCATCGCCGAGAACCTGAACCGCCGGGGTATCCGCAAGCTCGTGCTGCTCAACGCCCATGGCGGCAACTCACCGCTGCTGACCATCGTGGCGACCGAAGCCCGTGTGAGGTTCAACATGCTGGTCGTCGCCACCAGCTGGACCCGCTTCGGTGTTCCAGCCGGCTGGATGCGGCCGGAGGACAAGGCGATCGACATCCATGGCGGCGATATCGAAACATCCGTCATGCTGGCGCTCGCCCCGGACCGGGTCGACAAGGCAAAGGCCCGCCCCTTCCCCTCCCGCCAGTCGGAGTTTGCCACCCGCTACAAACACCTGCGCGCCTATGGCCCGCATGCCTTCGGCTGGAAGATGTCGGACCTCAACCAGGACGGCGTCGCCGGCAACGCGGCGGCCGCAACGGCAGAGCGAGGGGAGATGTTGATTGCTCATGCTCTTGAGGGACTGCTGGAGCTCCTGGACGACGTGAACAGGTTCGACATCTCCGACCTCGACACACCTTGACGAAAGCCTTTGAACTGGCGAAGCGGAACGCCTATATGGGGGTAATACCATTACAGCCGCATCGCCCGGCGCCCCCTGACATCAGAGGCTTTCATGACCGAAGCATCCGCGAAACCGACACCCGTCACCGTGCTTACCGGCTACCTCGGCTCCGGCAAGACGACACTGCTCAATCGCATCCTCTCCGAGAACCACGGCAAGAAATATGCCGTCATCGTCAATGAATTCGGCGAGATCGGCATCGACAACGATCTGATCGTCGAGTCGGACGAGGAAATCTACGAAATGAACAATGGCTGCGTTTGCTGCACGGTGCGTGGCGACCTGATCCGGGTCGTTGAAGGCCTGATGCGCCGCCCGGGCCGCTTCGACGGCATCATCGTTGAGACAACCGGCCTTGCCGACCCGGTCCCGGTCGCGCAGACCTTCTTCATGGACGACGACGTCCGCTCCAAGACGGAGCTGGATGCCGTCGTGGCTCTGGTCGACGCCAAGCATCTGCCGCTGCGCCTGAAGGACAGCCGTGAGGCCGAAGACCAGATCGCCTTCGCCGATGTCGTCGTGATCAACAAGTCCGATCTCGTCAGCCATGACGAACTGCACCAGATCGAGCACATCGTGCGCGCGATCAATCCGTCCGCTCGCATCTACTCGACAACCCGCTCGGGCGTCGATCTCGCCAAGGTCCTCGACCAGGGCGCCTTCAACCTCGAGCGCGCGCTGGAAAACGATCCCCATTTCCTTGATCATGAGGACCCCGACCATGTCTGCGGTCCCGATTGCAGCCATGATCATCACCATCATGACCATGATCACGGGCATGACCACCAGCATCACGATCACGATCACGATCACGGTCACCATCACCACGATCATGCGCCCTCGGCGATCCACGATGTGACGGTCACGTCCGTCTCGTTGCGCGGCGGCGAAATGAATCCGGACCGCTTCTTCCCCTGGATCCAGAAGGTGACCCAGACGCAAGGCCCGAACATCCTGCGCCTCAAGGGCATCATCGCCTTCAAGGGCGACGAGGAACGCTATGTGGTTCAGGGCGTTCACATGATCGTGGAAGGCGATCACCAGCGCCCGTGGAAGGATGGCGAGAAGCGCGAAAGCCGCCTCGTCTTCATCGGCCGCGAGCTGGATCGCGAGAAGCTCGAAGCGAGCTTCAAGGCCTGCGAAGCCACCGCCTGACCGGGGCAATTTGCCCCTTAACGCCAGAACTCTGCCTGAAAGAAAGCCTGAACGTATGCCTACAGTCGCCCCTCTCGATATCGAAGGTCATGTTGTCTCGACCCATTTTCTCGGAGACATCCCGGTCTTTGCTGCCGCGACGGGCGCCATCCACCGACTGGATGGTGGCGAGAAGGTGACCGAGGCCAATGCCGGCCTCCTCACCTGCGTCAAGGATCCGGCGAGCCAGACGTTGCTGACCGGCGGCGAAGACGGCCGCGTGCTGCGCGTCGCCCATGATGGAACCGTCACCGAACTCGCCCATGTGCCACGCAAGTGGATTTCGGTCGTGGCACCCGGCCCGCAAGGGGCGGTCGCCTATGCCCATGGCAAATCCACCTTCGTGCGCCTTGCCGACGGCACGACGAAGGAATTCACCGAAGAGCGCACGGTCGAGGCGGTCGATTTCGCTCCCAAGGGACTGCGCATCGCGGTCGCCCGCTACAACGGCGTCACGCTCCATTGGGTCGGTACGGCAGGGGCTCCCGTGGATCTCGACTGGAAGGGCGCCCATACGGGCGTGACCTTCTCGCCTGACGGCCGCTTCGTCGTGACGATGATGCAGGAAAGTGCCCTGCATGGCTGGAAGCTCGACGGCAAGGCCGCCGACACCCGCCACATGCGCATGACAGGCTATCCTGCCAAGGTGAAGTCCCTCTCCTGGTCGCCCAAGGGCAAATGGCTCGCCTCGTCCGGGGCGCCGGCTGCAATCGTCTGGCCCTTCTCCGGCAAGGACGGCCCGATGGGCAAGGCGCCGCTCGAACTCGGCACCCGCGCCAACATCCTCGTCACCCATGTCGCGTTTCACCCGATGGAAGAGGTTCTCGCCATCGGCTTCATCGACGGCATGATCCTCGCCGTGCGGGTTACAGACGGCAAGGAGGCGCTTCTGCGCCGTCCGGGCAAGGGTGCAGTCACCTCGCTTGCCTGGAGCAGCACCGGCAAGCTTCTGGCCTTCGCCTCCGAAGCGGGCGACTGCGGCGTCATCGACATCACCGGCTGATTGCTGACAGCAAGGCCTCGAAACCTCTTGTTTGCGTGCAGATCCCGGACGTCATCGCCGCGCCGAATGCAAGATCTGCACTACGCTGGTCGATACCTTCGACCAGCGTTTGCAACCGCTGCGTCAGGACCGCAATCACTCCATTCTGCCGCCTGAACCCGGGCGAGCGGACACAAAAAAGCCCGGCTTCCGCGAGGAAGCCGGGCTTTTCCGTATCCGTTGGATCCGATCAGAACTTGACGGCGAGGCCGACATTGACCGTGTGCTGGCTGAAATCGACGTCTGCGCCGCCGAGGTCGCCGTTGCCGAAATCGTTGTAACGATATTCGACGCGGGTGAACATGCGGTCGGTCAGGGCGTAGTCGACGCCACCACCGATGGTCCAGCCATGCAGCGTGTCGTCGTCGCCAGCACCCTCAATGTTCGTGCCGGTGTAACCACCGGCTGCGAACAGCAGCGCGCGGTCCATGGCATAGCCGACGCGCGCACGAGCCGACCAGTTCATGCCGGTCTCGTAGTCTACGCCGGCTACGTTTTCTTCGTTCCAGTCGTAGTTCAGGTCGCCTTCGACACCGACGACCAGCTGGTTGCCGAGATCCCAGTTGTAACCTGCAAAGCCACCAAAGCGGGCGCCATCGAAGCTATCGTCGATACCGCCGACTTCGCCGTCACCCCAACCATAGCCGGTCAGGATACCTGCATAGCCACCTGCCCAGGAAAACTGCGGCACGGTTTCGACAGACACCGGCGGCTCAGCCGGAGCTTCGTAGATTGCGTCAGCTGCAAAAGCCGAGGTCGAAATCGCCAGAGCGGCGGCAGATCCGAGAAGGATGCTCTTCATCATGTTTTTAACTCCTGTGTTACAAGGCCACTTATAACGCCACCTCTGGTTAAAGTATGTGATGATTATACAACATAACCATCTAAACCCAACCGGCGCTTTTGTTCCCGCCCGTGCGAAATAATTCGCGCCGGACCCCGCAGCAGGAAGCTTCGAACAGCAAAATGGTTCCTTGATATGGCGGAAAAAAGGACAACTGTGTCAGCAACACGTGGCCGATGTCTGAAATCCGCCACACCGGCAGCCGTGCAGCAATACGACGGCGCAGTATCGCGTCGTTCAAGCAACTGCGTTGCCACGCTTTTTCCGCTCTGAGCCCGCAAGGTGGCAGACGGCGGATCAGCAACCTAAAGCGGAACGCGGAAACTCACAAATTTGAAAGCTGCGTCAAAGCAAAGGGCCCGGCGCGACGAGTCGCGACCGGGCCCTTCAGCGAGCATCCGGGAGCCTTGCTCAGGCTGCGCGGCGCAGGTCCGTCGGCTGCGACAGCTTGCGACCGGATGGAACCACCATGCCGGCGGCTCCTTCGAGCCAGCCGGGCACGAGTTCCAGTGCCAGGAAGCGGTCGCGCGCAAACGGACCCGGCATCACCAGATGCTGCGTCTTGTCGGCAAAGAAGCCGAAGCGCTCGTAGTAAGGGGCGTCACCAACGAGAAGCACGGCGCCGTGTCCGCGCTTGCGGGCTTCGAGAAGCGCTGCCCGCATCAATGCGCCACCAATGCCCTTGCCCTCATGCATCGCATCGATGGCAAGCGGGCCGAGCAGCAGGGCATCGATCGCCCTGCCCTCACGGCAGATTCCGGCTTCGACGTTCCACAGGCGCACCGTACCGATGACATGGCCCGCGGCATCGCGCGCGACGAGCGCCAGGCCCTCGGCCGGAATCCGTCCGTGACGGATCTTCTCCGATGACTTCTTGCGGCGATCGCGACCCATGGTGCGGTCGAGCAGCGCCTCGCGTGCGACGACGTCGGCAGGCGTTTCAGTATCGATGACAAAGGCAGGCGCGAAAAGCGCACGCATGCTGGTCAGAACAGCGGCCATGTTGGCCTCCCATCCCAAGCGATGACGATGATTGTGAAGGTCCGCGCCGGTTGTCCGGCGCGGGAGACGTCAGATGACGTAGGACTTCAGCGGGTCGAAGCCGTTGAACGCCACCGCCGAATAGGTGGTGGTGTAGGCGCCGGTGCCCTCGATCAGAACCTCGTCGCCGATCGAAAGCGAGATCGGCAGCGGATACATGTTCTTCTCGTACATGACATCGGCCGAATCGCAGGTCGGACCGGCGAGAACGCAGGGCTCCATGGCATCGGCATCATGGGCGGTGCGGATCGGGTAACGGATCGCTTCGTCCATGGTTTCGGCGAGACCACCGAACTTGCCGATGTCGAGGAACACCCAGCGGTGCTCGTCATTGTCAGACTTCTTCGAGATCAGCACGACTTCCGCCTTGATCACGCCGGCATTGCCGACCATGCCGCGGCCGGGCTCGATGATGGTCTGCGGGATGTTGTTGCCGAAGTGCTTCTTCAGCGACTCCTTGATCGCCAGACCATAGGCTTCTGCCGACGGGATGTCGCGCAGGTACTTGGTCGGGAAACCGCCACCCATATTGACCATCTTCAAGACGATGCCCAGCTTGGCCAGCGAATTGAACACACGCTTGGCGTCGGCAAGAGCGCCGTCCCAGGCATCGACCTTGGTCATCTGCGAGCCGACATGGAACGAGACGCCGAAGCTTTCGAGACCGAGCTGGTGGGCGTAGACGAGAACGTCGACGGCCATCTGCGGCACGCAGCCGAACTTGCGGGAAAGCGGCCATTCGGCGCCGTCGCCGTCCGTCAGGACGCGGCAGAACACACGGGCGCCGGGAGCGGCACGGGCGATCTTCTCGACTTCCTCGTGGCTGTCGACGGCATAGAGGTCAACACCGAGTGCAAACGCCCGGGCGATGTCGCGCTCCTTCTTGATGGTGTTGCCAAACGAGATGCGCGAGGCATCCGCACCGGCATCGAGCGCCATCTGGATTTCGGCAACGGAAGCGCAGTCGAAGTTCGAACCGAGCGAAGCCAGGAGCTGGAGGATCTCGGGCGCAGGGTTCGCCTTGACTGCGTAGTAGATGGCGCTGTCCGGCAGGGCATGACGGAAGGCACCGAAATTGTCGCGCACGACATCGAGGTCAACCACGAGGCAGGGACCTTCAGGACGTCGGGTGTTGATGAAGTCGAGGATGCGTGCAGTGGTCATCGATCTAACCTTCCAAATTCCAGTTATCCGAGGCTGCCAAGCTTCGGATGGACAAAGGACGGCGAGACATCGCTCGAAACCAGTCGGTGGAGACACCGGTACCGTACGAACGCTCGACGCGCGAAACTATGGATCGAAACGCTCGATACCGAGCAAGTAGATCCGCTTTGTCTGCCATGGATTGGAGGGGAACCCTACCGCACTTCCGGCAATGATGGTGTGCCTCTGAAGTAACTCCGGCTGATGGAAAGCCGGAAGAGACTAGAAAGGCCCGCACCGTCGTTGCTTCGTATGTCCTCGCATTTTCCGGTTGGCCGGAATAGCGACTGGAGGGGTTAGTTCCAGGTACCTTACCGATAACCTCACCTTAGGGATAAATCCCAGTTCGAGGGTCGGCGGACACACACGGGCACGTGCGACTTTGGGCTGAACAGGACATAAGAAATGTGTTCGTCATAATCAAGAGGAAATTTTTGCCCTGCTTAATTTTGCTGCCCAGCATACTGTTCATTGAACAATTTCCTCCATACGTTCACAAACAGCGACAAATTGGGGGATTGAGATGGACACGCTCACGCGAATACGGGCCTTCATCGATGTGGTCGAAGCCGAGGGCTTTTCCGCAGCCGCCCGCAAGACCGGCCGCTCGAAGGCACTTCTGTCCAAATATGTCAGGGAGCTCGAAGACGAACTCGGCGCGCTTCTGCTCAACCGCACCACGCGGCAATTCTCGCTGACGGAGGCCGGCCACACCTACTTTCGGACCGCCTCCGACATTCTGAAGGAGATCGACAACCTCGCCGATCTCGTGCGCGAGAACAATGCCGACCTCAAGGGCAAGCTCAAGGTGACGGTCCCCCGCACCTTCATCGACGCGGATGTCGGCCAGTCGCTGATCGATTTCGCCAAGGAAAATCCGCAGATCTCGCTTGAAATCGTCGCCGAAGACCGCTTCGTCGATCTGATCGAGGAGGGCTTCGACCTCGGCATCCGAATCACCAAGCTCGACGATTCCGGAATGATCGCGCGCAAGCTCTCCGACTTCCAGGTCTATGCCTGCGCCACACCCGCCTTCGTAGCCGAGAACGGCCCGCTGACCCATCCGAGCGAGTTGTCGCGCGTTCCCTTCCTCATCGACACCAACTCGCGCTCGCACAACAGTCTGCGTTTCGTCGATACGAACGGCGAGACCATCTCGGTCAGCGTGACAGGCCCGATCGAGGTCAACAGTCCGCTGGCGACACTGCGGGCAGCCCGCGCCGGCATGGGCATCGCGATGATCCCGGATTTCATTGCCAGGCCCCATATCGCCTCCGGTGAACTCGTCTCGCTGTTCGACGACTTCATCGCCAAGGATCGTGGCATCTATGCCGTCTATCCGCATCGCCGCTATCTGCCGGCCAAGGTCCGCGCCCTCGTCGATTACCTTCACGCATGGTTCAAGCGCTATTCCTGAAAGGTATGGCGGGCACGAAGTCCCACTTTCGTCCCAATTATCGGACAGGGAGGGACCGTCAGTGGGAATGCGGGAAGGGTGTTTGAAGCATGCGGAAGAGCCTCGGTTACTGCGCGGCCGGAGCGGCCATGGCGTTTGCAGCGCCGGCCCTCTCCCATCCGCACATCTTTGCCGAAGCACGCGTGGAGATCGTTGCGACAGACGACGGCATGCTGAAGGAACTGCGCAATGTCTGGCGCTTCGACGACATCTTCTCCTCCAGCGTCCTCATGGATTTCGACAAGAACAGCGACCTGAAGCTCGACCATGGCGAATTGAGCGAGATCGCAAATACGATCCGCGACTCGCTCGGCGACTACGGCTACTTCACCTTCATCACCGCGGATGGCGCATCGAGCGAAGTCGCCAAGCCGGAAATCTTCAATGTCGACTTCAAGGACAATCAGCTTCTCGTTTTCTTCGTCGCCAAGCCCAAGACGCCTGTAAAGATCGGCGGCTCCATGACCTTCGGCGTCTATGACCCCACGCTCTACACCGCGATCGACTTCGCCAAGGATGAGGACATGGTTGTCGAGGGCAAGCCATTCGAGGCCTGCACCCACAAGGTCGTCCGCCCGGATCCCGACCAGGTGATCGCCCAGAACCAGTCGAACCTGACGGAGGCCTTCTTCAGTGATCCGGCCGGCACGGATATGGGCAAGCTCTTCGCGACGCGGCTGGAGGTGACATGCTGAGGATCGCGGGGCGCCTGTTACCCGCACGCTTCGCCGTCGCCGCCCTCACCCTCTTCTTGGCCGCCGGCTTCGCACATGCCGCTTCGCCGCTCGGGATCGGCGCTGCCGAGCCGAGCTACCAGCCCGCAAGCGGCCCCTTCGCCGAAATCCTGGTATGGATCAACACCCACCAGCAGGCCTTCTATCGATCGTTGACGAATGCGCTGAAGGCGATGCGCGAGGATCCCTGGAGCCTGGTCACCCTGGTCGGCCTCTCCTTCGCCTATGGCATTTTCCACGCCGCCGGTCCCGGCCACGGCAAGGCAGTGATCTCGTCCTATCTGCTAGCCAACGAGATCGAACTGCGCCGCGGCATTCTCGTCTCCTTCGTCTCGGCCTTCCTGCAGGCCTTCGTCGCCATCGCCGTGGTCGGCGTGACCTACATTTTCTTGCGCGGCACATCGATCAGCATGACCGCTGCGACGCAGACCCTGGAGATCGCGAGCTACGCGATGATCGTCGCCTTCGGCGTCTGGCTCCTGATACGCAAGCTCAGGGCTTCTTTCGCCAGAGGGACGCCGACGGGCGCGAGCGGAGCCCTGTTCGGAGGGGCTGATACCACAGCCACCGGCAGCGTTACGGCCTCGCTCTTTGCCGAGCCGGCGACGCAATCGACACCGCGCGATACGGCCGGCTCCCGCTTCCGGGCCATGGCCGTCGCCCATGACCATGATGCACTGGCGCCGGGCTCCGTCTGCCATGAATGCGGCATAGCCCACGCGCCGGATCCGAGCCTTGTCGGCGGCAATACCTTCAGCCTACGGGATGCCTGGTCGGCCGTGATTGCAGTTGGCATGCGCCCCTGCTCCGGCGCATTGCTCGTCATGACCTTTTCACTGTTGAACGGTCTGCTGCTTGGCGGAATACTCTCGGTCCTCGCCATGGCGCTCGGCACGGCAATAACGGTCTCGGTATTGGCAAGCCTCGCCGTCAGCGCCAAGAGCGTGGCCCTCCGGCTCTCCGGCCCCGGCTCACGCCGCGCCGGTATCGTTGCCGGCTCCATCGAAGTGGCGGCGGCAGTGCTCGTCATTCTGCTCGGGGCGCTGCTGCTCGCTGCGAGTCTGACGGCTTGAGCCGATCAGCTCTCGTCCGGCTCGTGGCTCCGCTGATAACGCGAGCGCAGCCACAGGATCAGGAAGATCGCCATCAGCGCAATGGCGCCGACAAAGGCGCCCAGTTCCGGCGAATAGCGGCCGATCCAAAGCACGACGGTCGGCACGAGCAGCATCAGCCCGAAGATGACGGCAACGACAACTGCGGCCTGTCTCGTCTGTGAGCGGGAGGACGGTGCAGCCGCACCCTGCCTTGCGATCTTCTTCGGCTCCGGCAGAAAGCGGAAGGCATAAACCACGAGCCCTATCACCACACAAAGGCCGACCGACAAGGCGACGGTGGCATTCTTGTAGCTTCCATAGGCCAGTGCTGCGACGACAACGGCGGTGCCGGCATAGAGGATGATGCTGAAGATGTTCGGCTTCACGATGTGATTTCCTATCAGGTCTGGGCCGCGGCCAGCTCGGCCCGCAGGTCTTCCAGCCGGCGCTTCTGGCGTCCGACCTCGTCGAAATTTTGAGGATCGAGCCAGGCCTCGAATGCGGCCCGGTTCAGTGGCCATTCTCTGTCGATCATAGAGAACCAGGCCGTGTCGCGGTTCTTTCCCTTGGACAGCATGTGCTGGCGGAAGACGCCCTCGAAGCTGAAACCGTAGCGTTTCGCCGTCACCTTGCTCGGCACGTTCTCGTTATGGCACTTCCACTCGTACCGGCGGTAACCGAGATCATCGAAGACATGCCGCGCGAGCAGGTAATGCGCTTCGGTCGCGAGAGGCGAACGGCTCATCGCGGGGCCATGTGCGACGCCACCGACCTCGACAACGCCGTTTGCCGGATCGGGCCGCATGTAGTTGGCCATGCCGACGACCGTCCCGGTCGCCCTGTCGAGAAACACCTCGGTGATCCATCCGCTTTTCTGGACGGCAGTCAGCCATGCGTCGAAATCATCGATCCCGGCAAAGTCCGGCTGGGTGAAATAGGTGAGCAGCGAATTGACCTCATGGCCACCCAGGCCCTCCCACAAGGTTTTAAGATGGGTCGCGCGATCATAGGGTTCGACCACGACGAACCGCCCCTCCAGCCGGACGGGCTGTGGCGCCGGACATCCCTTGAAGGTGGACAGGTCACGCATGGCAGAACCTCAGGCTGATCAATCGTCCGAGGCTTAAGTCAGGCAGGCGACAAAGGCAACCGTCGGAGCGGCACCCGGGCGGACCGGATGCCGCAGGCGATCAGAGACTGATCTTGGCGGAGGCCACGGTCGCCTCGATATGATCGACCAGCGCGTCCGGAAGGCCAAGACGGCCGGCGAGCATGTCGAGATAGCCGCGTTCAGTGCGGGTGTCCGGTTCGATGGTGAGGCGCGAAGCGGTGTAGATTTCGACCCGCTGTTCCTCGGTCTGGGCCGAGGCGACAAGCGCATCGAGATCGATCGGCCTTGCGAGCTCCGCGTCGATGAAAGCTTCCGCTTCCGTGCCGAGACCGGACAGATGCACCTTGTCCATGATCCGCGACCGTTCGCCCGCGTCGATATGACCGTCGACCTTGGCGGCCGCGATCATTGCACGCACCAACGACAAGGCAAAGTCGTTGGAAACGGCCTGGGGCTCAGTGCTGAAAGGCGAATCCTTCGGCGGCGGCAGAAGTTCGGGCAGCGCCTGGGACGGTTCAGGTTTCTGACCGGCCTGGTAATTCTTGTAGGCCTGATAGCCGAGACCGGCGATCACGGCGAGACCGCCGAGCTTCAAGGCGTTACCGCCAATCGAGCGGCCGGTCTTCGTGCCAAGCAGAACGGCCGCAAGAGCGCCACTCTTCCAGGGATTGGCCTTGGCCATCCCCAGGAGATCATTGCCCTTCTGGCCGATCGACCCGGATCCTCCCGGCACCTGTGATCCCAGGAACTGATCCAGCAGCTTCTTGGCGTCGAACATCTTGGTCTCCTTGTTGTCTCTGTCGCTCCCTAGATAGGAAGCGACTTCGATTTTACAAAGAGCGTGACGTTGGAGCCGACGTGAATGTCAGCCCTTGAGGGCTGCGGCTTCGCTGGCGAGTTTGGTGATGCCTGCCCAGTCACCGGCCGAGACCAGTTCCTTCGGTGCAACCCACGAACCGCCGACGCAGACGACGTTCGGCAGCGACAGATAGTCCATGGCGTTCTTCAACGAGATGCCGCCGGTCGGGCAGAACAGCGTGCCGGCGAGCGGCGAAGACAGCGCCTTGAGATAGGCGGCACCACCGGCCTGTTCTGCGGGGAAGAACTTCAGAACCTTGTAGCCCTCTTCACGCAGCGCCATGACTTCGGACGCGGTCGCCGCACCCGGAAGCAGCGGAATGTCCGACTGGCGGGCGACATCGAGCAATTCCTGCGTCGTGCCGGGGCTGACGATGAACTGCGAACCGGCATCGACGGCTGCTGCATAATGGGCGGCATTGAGGATCGTGCCGGCGCCGACCACGGCGCCCTCGACTTCCCGTGCCACCAGACGCACGGCTTCGAGCGCGGCTGCGGTGCGCAGCGTGATCTCGATCGCCTTCAATCCGCCTGCGACAAGCGCGCGCGCCAGAGGCACTGCGGTCTTGGCATCCTCGATGATCAGGACCGGAACGACCGGCTGAAGTTTCAGGGTGGAGAGGAGCTTTTCGGTTTTATCGCCCATGGCAGGACCCTCTTTTAAAACGATTAGATCGGCAGTTCACTAACGCGCGTCGACTTCGATGTCGAGCCCGACAGGTAACACGGAATCTTTCGGGTTTCCTAACACTCCGGCCTCCGCTATGGTCCGGCGGCGGAATATTTTCGGGGCGTGAGCATATGGCGAAGGAAATCGAGCGCAAGTTTCTCGTCCGGACCGATGGCTGGAAAAGCTCCGTCACTTCCGAAACGCGAATTCGGCAAGCCTATATCGCCGCCGAGGCGGATCGCTCGGTGCGCGTCCGCACCCGCAATGACGAGACCGCCCAACTGACGATAAAATTCGGCAAGGGCATGCTCACGCGCGACGAATTCGAATACCCGATCTCCCATGACGACGCCTTGGAAATGCTGGCCTTCTCGATTGGAAACGTCATCGAAAAGACCCGCTTTACCGTGAACTTCGAGGGCTTCACCTGGGAAATCGACGTGTTCGAGGGTGTCTATCGCGGGCTCATCACCGCCGAGGTGGAGATGGCTTCCGAAGACGATGCCCCGGCGCTGCCGGCCTGGCTCGGCCGCGAGGTGACCGGGGACAAGCGCTATTCCAACCAGGTCCTCGCCACTGAGCGCACGCGGCCGGAGCTGGTGCATGCCATATCGCATTAGGCCGGACCGCCCGCTTCTCGCCGAAGTGCAAAACGTTGCACGCCGGGAACTGGAAAAGGCGATCGAAACGCTGGAGGCGAGACCGGAGGGGCTGCACGAGGCGATCCATGCGGCCCGCAAGATCTTCAAGCGCCTGCGCAATCTCTATCGCCTTGTGGCGCGGGGCGACAAGGCTTTCTGGCGCCGGGAGAATACGAGATTGCGCGAGGCCGCCCGCAGCCTCTCGAGCATCCGCGATGCCACGGCCCTGATCGAGACGGTCGAGCATCTCTCGGTCCACGCCCTGACCGACGACGAGGCCGAGACACTCGCGGCAGCCCGCGAAGTGCTGGCCCTGCGCCGCGACGAC
The DNA here is from genome assembly GCF_030369675.1 of Peteryoungia algae. Lineage (NCBI taxonomy): Bacteria > Pseudomonadati > Pseudomonadota > Alphaproteobacteria > Hyphomicrobiales > Rhizobiaceae > Peteryoungia > Peteryoungia algae. The sequence goes on from NZ_CP128477.1 coordinate 2,001,641, forward strand.
ATCGCCGAGAGCGAACGCGACCTTGAGGCCAAAGTGTCCGGTGTCGTTACCGAATGCCGGGCCGCTGTCTCGGCCCTGCACGATCTTTCCCTGCCCTCGAAAGCCGGCCATACCGCTCGTCTCGTCGCCCGGGGCTGGCGCAGAAGCCTCGACGAGGCCCACGAGGCGCTCGACACCTGCAAGGGCGAGAGCCATGGCGAAGCCTTCCATGACCTTCGCAAGGCCTCGCAAGCCTACTGGATGAACCTGTCCCTGCTGAGCGACCTCTGGCCGAGCGCCTTTTGTGCAAAGCGCCGGGACGCAAAGAGACTTGTCGACCTGCTCGGCCACGAACACGACCTGACGGTGCTCATCACCCTGCTCGACCAAGAACCGGAAATCTTCGGCAATGGGGAAGGTCAGTCCTTCCTGCTAGCCATCATCATCCGTCGCCAGATGGACCTGCGCCGCGAGGCTCTGACCTTGGCCGGCCGCATCTTTGCCGACGCCGCGAAGGACGAGGCCGACATCATCGAGACCCTGTGGATGAGGGCAGCGATCCAGCGCCGGACCGGTTGATCCCGGCCACCGCCCGTCCCCAGGCGCAAGAATTGACAAATCCCAAACTTGGCGCGGCCAGCGGAAATCCGTTGCGCTGCAAGGGGAGAGGCGGTATTTCGCAGCCTATGACCGAACACATTGCAGCACCCCGTCACGAAGAAGGCGGCGCTTTTTGCGTCGCCGCGCTCTACCATTTCGCAAGGTTTTCGCGGTTTGAGAGCTTCCAGGAGCCGTTGGAAACGCTGTGCAAGTCGCATGGCGTCAAGGGGACGTTGCTCATTGCCCATGAGGGCATCAACGGCACGATCGCCGGCACCGATTCCGCGATAGCAACCGTGCTTGCCTTCATCCGCAGCCAGCCGGAATTTTCCAACCTCGAGCACAAGGAAAGCCGGGCCTCCAGGATGCCTTTCCTGCGCATGAAGGTGCGGCTGAAGAAGGAAATCGTGACGATGGGCGTCGAGGACATCGACCCCAACGAGATCGTCGGCACCTATGTCGACCCCAAGGACTGGAACGAGCTGATCTCTGATCCCGAGACCATCGTCATCGACACCCGCAACGATTACGAGACCGCGATCGGGCTCTTCCGCGGCGCGGTCGATCCGAACACCAAGACCTTCCGCGAATTTCCGGACTGGGTGAAGAACAATCCCGGCCTGCACAACAAGCCGAAGATCGCCATGTATTGCACCGGCGGCATTCGCTGCGAAAAGGCGACCGCCTTCATGAAGCAGCAGGGCTTTGAGGACGTCTACCACCTGAAGGGCGGCATCCTGAAATATCTGGAACAGGTTCCCGAAGAGGAGAGCCTCTGGGACGGCGCCTGCTTTGTCTTCGACGAACGCGTCTCGGTGACTCACGGCCTGAAAGAGGGCAACCACAAGCTTTGCCACGCCTGCCGTAATCCGATTACGGCCGAGGAAGTGACGCACCCTCACTACGAGGAAGGCGTCTCCTGCAGCCATTGTTATGAAAGCCGCACCGAAGCAGACCGCGACCGGTATCGTCAGCGCCAGCTTCAGATCGCGCTGGCAAAGAAGCGCGGCGACAAGCACATCGGCGGCTAGTGCCGCCGATCAGTCAGAGCCGCTCATCCTGAAATTGCGTCACCGCGCTTCCAGTCTCGGCGCCCCCAGTTGCGCAACCGCATGCGCGGAGCAACGGCAAGAGCAAAGAAAGGTGCGGCCGCAAAGGCGGCGATGACGACGAACGGCAGCAGGATCTTTGCGTGGGCGGCGAGAGCCGGGACTGACAGGACGAGAACAGCACCAGCGCCGAAGATCACGGCATTGATCATCATGCTGCAGACAATTCTGAGCCAGGTATCGGTGGTAAACATCTGAAGTCTCCTTTCAGGGAAGGAGAAGCCCCGAGCCCCGTCCCGGGTTCCCGAATGTTCACGCGCGATGTCAGACCAGCATCGCCCCGTCGCGGTTGCCGGCAAAAGCGAGCTCGGCGGCCTTGGCCCGCAGTTCCATCGGCCGCAGCATCAAGGCACCGATCTCTTCCGGCGATTGTGGGCGGCCAAAGAGATAGCCCTGCAACTGGTCGCAGCCGGCAAGCCGCAGGATGACGGCCTGCTGTTCGGTCTCCACACCTTCCGCCGTCACGGGTATGCCGAGCGACCGGGCCAATGCCACCGTCGCCTGCAGCATTTCGACGGCGCGGTGACCGCGATCCAGCGACTGGACGAGCGACCGGTCGATCTTCATCCGATCGAAGCCGAACTGCCTGAGATAACCGACGCTGGAGAAACCTGCGCCGAAATCGTCGAGCGCGATGCGCAGCCCGAGCGCCCGGAGCCGCTCCATGGCCAGACGCGCGCGATCCGGGCTCTGAATGAAATAGGTCTCCGTCATTTCAAGGACGACACGACCGGCCTCGATATTGGTCTCCTCGAACATGGCAGCGACACGGTCGACGAAGGACGGATCCCGGAACTGCCCCGGTGACACATTGACCGAGAGCTTCAATTCCGGCCAGTGAGAGAGTTGCTGCAACGACTGGCGCAAGACACAGAGACCGAGCTGATCGATCAAGCCGCTCGTCTCTGCAATCGGGATGAAGACATCTGGCGAAACGGGGCCATGCCCCCTGCGGGTCCAGCGGGCCAGTGCCTCGACACTGACCAGCGCAAACGTCTTGGCATCCACGACGGGCTGGTAGACCACCTCGATCTCGCTGCGGGCGATCGCCGCGCGCAGATCGATTTCCATCTGGTTGCGGGTCTCGCGCTCCTCGTCCATGCGCGGGTCATAAACCGTCGACCGGCCCCGCCCGCAATCCTTGGAGGAATACATCGCCATGTCGGCGCGCCGTGTGAGCTCGCCACCGTCGACGCTCCCCCCCTCGGAAACGCACACGCCAATGCTGCATCCGACCACGACGGTCCGCTCTCCGAGAAGCACAGGCTCATCGAAGAAGGCGAGGATCGACTCCGCGAGATGGGATGCCCGCACCTGGGCATCCTTGCCGGTCAAAACGATCCCGAACTCGTCACCGCCAATGCGGGCAAGCCCGGCTTTTTCCTCGACCAGGACCGAGAGACCGGCCCCGACAGCCCGGATCAACCGGTCCCCGGTCGCGTGGCCATAGGCATCATTGACTTCCTTGAACCCGTCGAGATCGAGATAGAGCAGGACGACATCTTCGCCCGCGTCACGCCCGCGCTGGACCGCGTCCTCGAGAAACTGGTTCAATCCCGCGCGATTGAGAAGCCCGCTCAGCCGGTCGGATTGCGCAAGCTTGACGGCATTTGCCTCATCCGCCCGGACGCGCCGCATCTCTGCATTTCCCAGGACCACGAGCAGAAGGCAGTAGATGATGATGATCACAAGCGCCGCCGTGATCAACGGCTTGACCTGTTCACGGCTCTGATCGCCCGGTACGCGCGGAATCCAGGCAAGCGACGCGACCGGCTCGCCTGATGGGGCAGAGATCGTGACGGAGGTCTTGCTTGAGGATGGCGGAATGAGCTCGAGGCCTGGAAGCACATAGGCCTCCGAGATCCGCTCCACGGTCGAGGGCGACAAGTGCCGAATGAAGGAGAGATAGACGAATTCGTCCTGCGGCCTGCCGATGTCGCCGGATTTGGGCCGGATGAGCGCAACGCCGGCAGAGCCAATCCCCTTCTGGGTCCTGACGAAGCCGAGCGCTTGCGGAACAAGCCCACTCTGGCCCGTGCGCACCTTTTCGAAAAGCGCCATGAGTGCCGGCGTCAGATACCCCTCGGCGCGCCCGTCGATCGGGGAACCGTCGGCATAGGCCATCATCGGCTGGCCCTGCGCGTCCAGCACGATTGCGACATCGAAGAGGTCACTGTCGAAGGTCATGTCGCCGAAATTGCTGATCATCCAGGCCATGTCCTGGTTGTCATAGGCATTGGCCGCCGCGTCATCCCAGGCGGTGTAATCGAGCAGCGTGGCACCCAGTTGGTGCTCGAATGTCTGGATGGCGCCGACCAGCGTCTCGCGCGACCGTTCCTCGTCCAGGTGATTGGCATAATTTGCGACGCGCTCGAGTGCGGTCATCACGATCGAGGCGACCATCATCGCCATCGTCGCGAACACCACGAGCAACGCCGCGACTGCCACCCGTCGGGTAGCGAGTGGTTGGAGCCGTCCGTTCAGATCGCGAAGCCGCATACGAGTTACCCAAGGCTGAAACTACACCTTGCGACACAATATGTTCAATTTGGCTTAACATGCTGAACAGCATGCCGAATAACGATTTATCGGGGTATGCGGATGTCTGGCCGATCATGAAAAAAGGCTCCGGTTGCCCGGAGCCCTCACGGCCGACCTGGAGGTGCCGGCGGGAGACTGTTGACCGTCGTCAGGCGACGGTCGAAACGAACTCGTCCTTCGGGCGACGCACCTTCTTCAGGTTCGCAAGCCAATCGCCCTCGGCAGCACGATAACCGATCGGCAGAATGGTGACCGAACGCAGGCCCTTTTCGCGCAGGCCCAGGATCTCGTCGAGCTTGGCAGCATCGAAACCTTCCATGGGTGTGGCGTCGACGCCCTCGAAGGCGGCAGCAGCAACGGCCATGCCGAAGCCGATATAGGCCTGGCGTGCAGCATGCTCGAAGTTCACCGCCGCTTCACGCCCGGGATACATGTCGAGCAACATCTGGCGATAGTTCTCGAAGCCCTCGTTCGTGGTTCCACGCTCTTCATTGGTGAGGTCGAACATGTGGTTGATACGCTCGACGGTGTAATTGTCCCAAGCGGCGAAGACGAGCAGATGCGAACCCTCAGTGACCTGGGCCTGGTTCCAGGCGATTTCCTGAATCTTGGCGCGAACGTCCTTGTTCGTCACCACGATGACTTCGAAAGGCTGCAAGCCGCTGGAGGTTGGCGCGAGGCGGGCCGCTTCGAGAATACGCTCCACCTTGTCTTCGGAAACGACCTTGGCCGGGTCCATCTTCTTGGTGGCATAGCGCCAGTTCAGCTTTTCAATGAGTGCGGACATGCTGTCGCTCCTGGTTGGACCCGTGCGGCGCCTTGGGAGTTGGCAGGACCAGCAGGGTCTGGTATCAATTCGTAACCAGGCCTAAATATGTAACCATCAATTTTGTGCAAGAAGGCACATTCCTGATACCAGGTTACATCGATGGAACGATTGGATCCGCCATGTGCGACAATTATGACCCGACAAAATGCCAGACCGTCAGCGAGATGCTGGCGCGGCTGGGCGACAAGTGGACGGTCCTTGTCATCATGATGCTCGGCGACGGACCACAGCGCTTTTCCGATCTCAAGCGCTCCGTCGTCGGGATCTCGCAGCGCATGCTGACATTGACTTTACGGGCGCTGGAAAGAGACGGCATCGTCGAGCGGACGGTGCAACCGACCGTGCCGCCAAAAGTGGAGTATGCGCTGACGGACCTCGGACGCTCATTCGGCGAACCGATCCGGGCACTGGGAGGCTGGGTCTTCACCCATCACGACCGCATCCGGTCGGCCCGCGCCGAGTTCGACCAGCGCAACGAGGCCGACTCCGGAAACAAGCTGATCAAGCTCGGGTGAGAACGCTAAATTAGGGGCGGTTCGCGCCGCTGCATCAGTCCGGCTTGAAATTCCCCTTGGGAAATTCGAGCGCCAGATCGCGGTACCACTTGCCGCTCTTCTTGATGGTGCGGACCTGGGTGTCGTAGTCGACATGCACCAGCCCGAAGCGCATCTTGTAGCCTTCCGCCCATTCGAAATTGTCCATCAGCGACCAGGCGAAATAGCCCTGCATCGGATATCCCTCGGCAATCAGATCGGCGACCTTGTCGAGATGCTCGGCGTAATAATCGAGCCGCGGCTGATCCTCGACCTCGCCGCCCTCGACGTCCATATTGTAGCAGGCGCCGTTCTCGGTGATGTAGCAGACCGGCAGATCGTAGCGGGCATAGAGCCGCTCGATAAGCGACTTCAAAGCCGGCGCATAGACCTCCCAGCCGATATCGGTCTTCACCTCGGAGACCGGCGGAGCATTTGACGTTGCCGGGAATTCTGCGCCCGGCGTCGGATCGTCGGCGACACGCATCGGCGTGTAGTAGTTGAGCCCCCACCAGTCGAGCTTCTGGCTGATGATCGCGAGATCCCCCTCCTCGCTCTTGGGCATGCGACGACCAAGCGCGGACAGGAAGTCTGCCGGATACTCTCCTTTGAACACCGGATCGAAGAAGACGCCGTTGTGGAACTGATGCGCGCGTTCGGCCGCCGCCTTGTCGGCGGCGCTGTCCGAGCCGGGCAGCGTCTCATGCGCATTCAGCACCAGCCCGACCGGCACATTCGGCGCGATTTCGCGGATCGCCTGCACCGAGAGCCCATGCGCGAGATTGGTGTAATGCAGCGCATGCAGTGCCGCATCCATGTTGCGTTCGCCAGGTGCATGAATGCCGTAGAGATGGCTGAGCCAGACCGAGCACCAGGGCTCGTTGAAGGTTGCAACCGCATCGAGCCGATCGCCGAGCCGCTCCATGACGACCTTGGTGTAACGCTGGAAGGCCTGCGCTGTAGACCGCGCCGTCCAGCCCCCCTCGCCCATCAGCGCCAGCGGCAGATCCCAATGATAAAGCGTCGCATAGGCCTTGATGCCGCGCGCCTTCAGGCCATCGACGAGCTTGTCGTAGAAATCGAGACCCTTTTCGTTGATCGGGCCGGTGCCTTCGGGAATGATACGCGGCCAGGCGATCGAGAAGCGATAGCCGGTGACGCCCATGTCCTTGATCAGGTCGAGATCGCTTTCCCAGCGATTGTAATGATCGCAGGCCAAATCGCCATTGTGCCGCCCGAACACACGGCCCGGCATGTTGGAAAACGCATCCCAAATCGAGGGCTTGCGCCCATCCGCCTTCGACGCTCCTTCGATCTGGAAGGAGGCCGTGGCTACGCCGAACAGGAAGTCACCGGGAAAACGCGAGGCGAGAGCCTTGGGATCGATCATGGGAAATGTCCTTCGTCGGATCGAGGCGGAAGGGCCGCCGCTGGTCAGTCGATGAGCGGTTTAGAGCAATCGGACGACGCGGTGAAGACGGCGGAAATAAAAAACTGCAACGTTTCAGTTTTCACACCCTCCCATTGAGGGGGAGCGTCGGAGCGAAGCGCCGGGGTGAGCAGAATGCCGGCGTGACCTCCTCGCCCCCCGGGGAGAGGATCACCGATCGAAGCGGAGGCGAGGTGAGGGGCGGATCTGCAAAGCTTCTGCAGGGCTCGTGAAAGCCATGCCCCTCATCCGCCCTGCGGGCACCTTCTCCCCGCAGGCGAGGAGAAGACCTAACCCGCAAACGCCTGACATCCCTCTCCCCGCTTGCGGGGAGAGGGTCAGGGTGAGGGGCATTTGCGCCAGCGTGAACCTTACACCTTCACCCAACCGCCATTTTGCTTCGAAGACGCGATGCAAGCCTCGACAAACGCCACGCCCTTCACGCCGTCATCGACAGTGGGATAGACGACCGCCGGATCGACCGCAGCACCAGACTTCGCCGCGTTGATGGCCGCCGCTGCTTCCGTGTAGATCGTCGCGAAGGCTTCCAGATACCCCTCCGGATGCCCGGACGGGATCCGGGTGACGCGGGCCGCAGCGGCATTTGCCCCTGCCCCGCCGCGCGTGATCAGCTGCTTCGGTTCGCCCAGACGCGTGAACCAGAGATAGTTCGGATCTGCCTGCGTCCATTCGATGCCGGCCTTGGTGCCGTAGATGCGAACCTTCAGCCCGTTCTCGTTGCCGGTCGCGACCTGGCTGCACCACAGCATACCCTTCGCACCGCCCTTGAAGCGCAGCATGACATGGGCGTTGTCGTCGAGGCGGCGTCCTTCGACGAAGGTGTGCACATCGGCGGCCAGCTCATCAAGCTCGAGGCCCGAGATGAACGAGCCGAGATTGTAGGCGTGGGTGCCGATGTCCCCGGTCGAACCGCCAGCACCGGACTGTGCCGGATCAGTTCGCCAGACGGCCTGTTTCGCGCCAGTCTGCTCGACGGGTTCGGCTAGCCAGTCCTGCGGATACTCCATCTGCACAAGCCTGATGTCGCCAAGGTCACCCGATGCCACCAGTTCGCGGGCGTGGCGGACCATCGGATAGCCGGTATAGTTATGCGTCAGGATAAACAGCGCCTTTGCCTTGTCGGCAATGGCCTTGAGCGCCTTGGCGTCTTCGAGGTTCGATGTCAGCGGCTTGTCGCAGATGACATGGATGCCCTTTTCGAGGAAGGCCTTGGCGGCAGCAAAATGCACATGGTTCGGCGTCACGATCGACACCGCCTGGATGCCGTCTTCCCGCGCCGCTTCCTTCTCCGCCATCTCCTGGAAGGAACCGTAGCAACGCTCCGGGTCAAGGCCGAGGTCACGTCCGGACGCGAGCGACTTCTCAGGCGTCGACGAAAGCGCGCCAGCAACCAGATCATAGTGGTCGTCCAACCGGGCCGCCATGCGATGCACCGCACCGATAAACGCCCCCTGCCCGCCGCCGACCATGCCCAGCCGGATCTTCGGTGTCCGCTCGCCCGTCTTGCTCGCTTCGATCGCCATGATGCGTCCTCCTTCTTTAAGCTGCGTCTGGAGTTCACGCTCCAGATCCGTTAGACTGACATCCGTAAAGAAGGATGCCCTGACAGTGAACAACTGAGATCCGCCTCTTCTGAGGCAAAGCATTTGAAGCCGGTGTCAGCGATTGACGCGACGCCCAAGCCAAGCTTTTGCAAGGATCTCAACCATGCCTTTTCTCGACCCGAGACAACCCCATCCCATCACGCTCGCCGATGGCACGCCCTATCGCGAGACCGTTCAGCTTGCCGCCGTCATCGATCATCCCCGCATGGAGATCGGCGACTTCAGCTACTTCACCCATTCCCGCACAGTGGAAGAGACGGCGGCGATCCTCGCGCCCTATCTCTACCCCTTCAGCCAGGAACGGCTGCTGATCGGCCGCTTCGTGCAGATTGCCCGTGAGGCGATCCTCATCACCAGTTCGGCCAACCATGCCATGTCGGGCGTAACGACCTATCCCTTCCGCGTCTTCAGCCCTGACACCATCGAAGGCTACCAGGACCTGCCTTTTCAGGACACAATCGTCGGCCACGACGTCTGGATCGGCCATGGCGCAACGATCATGCCGGGGGTCACGATCGGATCCGGCACCATCATCGCCGCCCGCGCCGTGGTAACCCGTGATGTGCCAGCCTACACCATCGTCGGCGGCAATCCTGCAACCGTGCTGCGCCAGCGCTTCACAGACGAGAAGATCGCCGATCTGCTGGCACTGGCCTGGTGGGATTGGCCCATCGACAAGATCGAACGGGCCTTGCCCCACCTCGAGAGCGGCGACATCGCCGCCCTCAGGCAGGTTTAGGGATCAGAGACCCAGCATCCGGCGGTTGGCCGCATCGTCGGTCCCGCCGGAGGCGAAGTCGTCGAACGCCTTTTCAGTCACGCGGATGATATGCGCCCGGACGAAATCTGCCCCTTCGCGGGCGCCGTCTTCCGGATGCTTCAGCGCGCATTCCCATTCGACAACAGCCCAGCCGTCGAAATCATTCGCCGCCATCTTCGAGAAGATTGCGCCGAAATCGACCTGGCCGTCACCGAGCGAACGGAACCGTCCTGCACGCTCCACCCAGCCCTGGTAGCCGCCATAAACACCCTGCCGACCGGTCGGATTGAACTCCGCGTCCTTGACGTGGAACATCTTGATCCGGTCCTTGTAGATGTCGATGTTGTCGAGGTAGTCGAGGCACTGCAGCACATAGTGCGACGGGTCATAGAGCATGTTGGCGCGGGAGTGGTTCTTCACCCGCTCGAGGAACATCTCGAAGGTCACGCCGTCATGCAGGTCTTCACCCGGATGGATCTCGTAACAGACGTCGACGCCCTGCTCCTCGGCATAATCGAGGATCGGCAGCCAGCGGCGCGCGAGTTCATCGAAAGCGGTCTCGACGAGACCGGCGGGACGCTGCGGCCAGGGATAGATGTAGGGCCAGGCGAGCGCGCCCGAGAAGGTCGCATGCGCCTTGATGCCGAGATTGCGAGAGGCCTTCAGCGCGTACTTGACCTGCTGCACGGCCCATTCCTGACGTGCCTTCGGATTGCCGCGCACTTCCGGTGCGGCAAAGCCGTCAAAGGCTTCGTCATAGGCCGGATGCACGGCGACCAGCTGGCCCTGAAGGTGGGTGGAGAGTTCGGTGATCTCAACGCCATTCTGGCGGGCGACACCGGCGAGCTCATCGCAATAATCCTTGGATTCGGCAGCCTTTTTCAGGTCCATGAGCTGCCCGGCCCAGGTCGGAACCTGAACGCCGACATAGCCCTTGTCCGCCGCCCATTTGGTAATTCCATCCCAGGTGTTGAACGGTGCGGCATCACCCGCAAACTGGCCGAGAAAGATCGCCGGTCCCTTGATCGTCTTCATGAATTCTCCTCCCTGAGTATTCCTGCAACGTTTCCGTGAACGATTACAGGAGATGGAATTTCGACACAACCGCAATGATGGCTGCAGCAGAAGTCTGCCCGGGAAAAACCCGGGCAGACTGATGGGGCTCGACTTTCCGGATCAGAACGGAGAATCCGGGAAGTAGTAAGCTTCCGCGTTCTCAGGCGTGATCAGCGTCGCGTCCAGCGTATAGGTCCCGTGGACCGGAACGCTGTCGTAGAGAGCGGCGGCAGTCAGCTCCATGGCCGTGCCGACCATTGACGGCGGATAGAGAACATTGACCGGGACCATCTTGTCGCCATCCATGACCTTCTTGATCATGTCCTTCGAACCGGCACCGCCGATGATGTACTGGATGTCGGTACGGCCGGCCTGTTCGATCGCCTGCAGCACGCCAACAGCCATGTCGTCATCCTGGCACCAGACCACGTCGATCTTCGGATATTTGGTCAGGTAGTCCTGCATCACCTTGAAGGCGTCGTCACGGTTCCAGTTGCCGAACTGGCGATCGAGGATCTTTACGTTGGATCCTTCGATGCCCTTGTCGAAACCGTCCTGGCGCTGCTGGTCGATCGGGATCGGCATGCCGCGGATGACGACGACTTCCGCATCCGGCGTGGTCTCGGCGATGTATTTGCCGGCGACTTCACCGAGAGCAGGGTTGTTGCCGGCGACATAGAGGTCGCGGACGGTGTTGTCGTTGACGGAGGGCGCACGGTCGACGAGAGCGACGAACTTGCCGCTATCCTTGATCTGGCGGATCGCGTTGACCAGCGGATCCGGATCCGTCGGCAGAATGACGAGGGCGTCGATGCCCTGTGTCGCCAGATCCTGCACGGCATTTGCCTGGCTGGACGGGTCAGCGGACGTCTTCACGACGACGTTGAGGCCCGGATGACGCTCCATAAGCTGCTTGGCGATACGCTCGGCGTGATAGATGACACCCGATGTCCAGCCATGTGTTGCAGCCGGGATCGAGACGCCGATCGTCTTGGCGTCCTGGGCCTGCGCGGCGCCGAAGATCGACACGAGCGCGGTCATGGCGACGGCCATGCCCATAAGTTTCTTGTGCATTGGTTTCCTCCCAAAGTGACGAGGGTCGAGTGCGAACGAACCGGGCGACCCTCCTGCCCGGTCGTTTCCTTACGCCTTGCGCGCCAGCGACCGCTGGACGAGCATTGCGATGATGATGATCGTGCCCTGGATGGCGCCGATCAGATATTCGGAGATGAAGTTCGACAGCAGCATGATGTTGCCGACGAGTTCCAGGATGAAGGCGCCGCAGATCGTGCCCCAGACGCGGCCCGCCCCGCCTTTCAGCGCCGTGCCACCGACGACGACCGCTGTGATCGCCTGCAGTTCCCAGAGGATACCTGTGGTGGCAGACGTCGAACCGAGACGCGGCACGTAGAGCAGCACCGCAATGGCGACGCAAAGCCCCTGGATGACGAAGGCGATGGTGCGCACTCGATCGACGGCAATACCGGAGTAGCGGGCGACGTCTCTGTTTGAGCCCACAGCGACGACGTGGCGCCCATAGCGTGTGCGATAGAGCACGAGGGCAGCAATCGCGGTGACGACGAGAATGATGACGATCGGGACTGGCAACCCGAGGATAGAGCCGAAATAGACCGGACGGTAGATTTCCTGCTGGGCCGGATCGCGCAGCGTGATCGCCCCGCCCTGGGAGAGCCAGGTCGTGAGGCCGCGATAAATGCCCATCGTGCCGAGTGTGGCAATGAAGGGCTCGATCTTGCCGACCGTGGTGATCAGGCCATTGGCGAGGCCGCAGAGCGAGCCGATGACGACGGCAAGCACCATGGCAGCCGCGATCATCAGGCCGGGATCGGCAATCGCGCCGGAATTCATGAACAGGATCATCAGACTGGCGACGAAGGCCACCATCGACCCGACAGAAAGGTCGAGGTCTCCGGACGAGATGACAAAGGTCGCGCCCACGGCAATGATCGCGATGAAGGCAGAGCGCGTCGCGACATTGGCGAGGTTGTTGAGCCCGATGAAGTTGGGGTTCACCAGGGCACCGACGATCAGCAGGATCAGCAGCGCTGCAAAAGGGGCCACGGCGCGCAGGTCCACGTCGCGCCAGGTCCGGCCGCCACGGCCAGGTGTGGTCGTTTCAGTTTCGGCAGTCATTGTCTTCCCGTCTCCTCCCGCGCGCCCTCGTCGTCGATGGCAGCGCCGTCCCTGTGTCCGTTTCAAACCCGGATTTCGCCGGGCATGTCAGTCTCGTCAGCTTGCCATCTGCCGCTTGAGGCCGGCGGCATACCGCATGATTGTCTGTTCGTTGATGTCCTCGCCCTCAAGCAGGCCAACCATCCGGCCTTCGCGCATGACCGCCACCCGCGTGCAGAGCCCGATCACCTCGGGCATTTCCGAGGAAATGACGATGATCGACCGCCCCTCACGGGCCAGGGCTGCGACAAAATGATAGATCTGCTGCTTGGTGCCGACATCGATGCCGCGTGTCGGCTCGTCGATGATGATGATATCCGGCTCGACTTCCATGATCTTGGCGAGCAGCAGCTTTTGCTGATTGCCGCCCGACATGCGCCCGACCCGGACCTTCTCGTCGCGCACGCGAATATCGAAGCGGCGCTTGGCCCGCGCCATGGCCTTGGCCTCGCTGCCGGGGTCGAGATAGCCGTGGCGCACATGATTGTCCATCGACTGCAGCGTCAGGTTGGCCGTCATGCTCTCGCCGAGCAGCAAGCCCTTGCCCTTGCGATCCTTGGTCATGTAGGCGAGGCCCCGCCGGTTCGCTTCGCGAAAATCGCCGGCATCAAGGACGGCCCCCTTGAGCCGCACCGCGCCGGAAAGACGGGGACGCAGACCCGCGACCGCCTCCATCAGCTCCGTGCGCCCCGAGCCGATCAGGCCGGAAAAGCCGAGCACCTCGCCACGCTTCAGATCGAAGCTCGCATTCCTGACGAAACCGGTCGTGAGATCCTTGACCGACAGGACGATCTCTTCATCGACATCAGGCTCGTGCTTGTTGGGATAGAGGCTCGATAACTCGCGACCCACCATCAGCTGAGCGATCGCCTCACCGTCGAGTGCAGATGTCGGCGCCGTCTTCACCCACTGGCCGTCGCGGAGGACGGTGACGCGGTCGGTCAGCTCCATCACCTCGTCAAGCTTGTGGGAGACGAAGACGAAGCTGGTGCCCCGGGCACGCAACTTGCGCACCTGGTCGAACAACACTTCGGTCTCGTCGCGCGACAGAACCGCGGTCGGCTCATCCATGAAGACGATCCGCGCCTTGCGGCTGATCGCCTTGGCGATCTCGACCATCTGCTTGTCGGCCACGGCAAGCGAGCTGATCAGCGCATTCTCGTCGATTGCGGAGCCCAACTGGTCGAGCACGCGCCGCGCCTCTGCCCGCATCACCTTGCGATCCAGCAGGCCGAAGCGTGTGACTTCGCGGCCGAGAAACAGACTTTCGGTGACGGTCAGATGGTCGGCAAGATTGAATTCCTGATGGATGAGGACGATGCCCAGCGCCTCGGCGGCCCCATTGGCCGGCAGCGTCACGGGCTCACCATCGAGCAGGATACGTCCAGCCGTCGCCTGCTCGAAGCCTGACAGTATCTTCACCAGCGTCGACTTGCCCGCGCCGTTTTCGCCCATGAGCGCATGAACCTCGCCCGGCATCACGTCGAAATCGACGCTGAACAGCACCTGCACGTCGCCAAAAGATTTGGAGATACGCTCCGCCACGAGCACGGGTGTCCGCACTTCGCCTCCAGTCAAATTCATGCAATCCTCCCAGGCGGCTCCTCAACCGCTTATGCCCTCTTGTGTAAACCTTTACATGCCGGATGTAAAGGTTTACATCATTCAATCACGGGGACAATTTGTTCCGTATCGGCTTTCGCAGTCGCAGCAGTGAATGTAAGGTCTCCAACGATTCCAGACGGATAGGGGATGAGGGCGCGTGCCGGAACAAGCACCAGCGACGATCGAGGACGTGGCCCGCATCGCGGAAGTATCGATCGCGACGGTGAGCCGTGCGATCCACACGCCTGACAAGGTGGCGAAAACCACACGCCAGCGCGTCAATCAGGCGATTGCCATCACCGGCTATACGACCAATGCCATGGCGCGCTCGCTGCGCATGGGCCGGTCGAACATGATCCTGATTCTGGCACCCGATATCGGCGACCCGAACTTTTCCTCGACCCTGATCGGGATGGAGAACGAAGCACGTGCTCACGGTTACGGCGTCCTGATCGGCCACACCCAGAACGATCCCGAGCGCGGCTTGGAATATCTGAAGTTCCTGAGCTCCGGTCAGGCGACCGGACTCGTCCTTTTCACCGGTCACGAACCCTTCGGCCATCAGGTCGTCGGCCAGCGTCTGCCGCCCTCGGTCGCCGTTTTCGAACCCGTCTTCGGCTCCAAGATTTCCTATGTCGGCGTTGACGATCTCGCCGGCGCCCGCAAGGCGGCCGAACATCTGCTGTCGGCCGGGCACCGCTGCATTGCCTTCATCGGCGACAGCAAGACGAGACTTGGCCACCAGCGCCGTCGCCAGGGCTTCGACAAGGCGCTCGACGCCGCCCGCATTCCGCCGCAGCAACGCTTCGTGCTCGAGGGTGACGGCACGATCGAAAGCGGACGGCTGGCGGTCGAACAGCTCTTCATGCGCGACACGCTGCCGACGGCCTTCATGTGCGTCAACGACGCCACCGCCGTTGGCGTGTTGAGCGGCCTTACCGCCCGCGGCTACGACCTGCCGCACGACTTCTCCGTCATCGGCTTCGACGACGTGCCCCAGGCGACCTATGTAAACCCGGCACTCACCACCATCCGCCAGCCGCGCACCGCGATTGGACGGCAGGCCATGTCGCTGCTCATCAAGTCCCTTTCCGACCGCCCGACGGAACGCCAGGAAATCCTGCTGATGCCGGATCTGATCGTGCGAGGATCGGTGACGGGACCTGCTCGGCGATAAGGCGGCATTTGCCCGCCAACCGGGATGGACCCAAAGCCGTCCTTGGCCGTTAGACCTGGATCATCCTATGATACACCAGTATTTTTGGGCGCCACGCGGCGTCACCTTGCCATTTGCCATCGGAGATCATCGTGAGCGTTGCCTTCACCAAGGAAGAGAGTTCGGAAACCGCAGCAGAACTCCATCTGCCGGACCGGCCAATCTCGCAACATCCGAACCTGGTGACGGCAGAGGGACTAAAGCGTCTGGAGTCTGAAGCCGAGGAAGCGCGGGCCGCCTATCTCGCGGCCCAGGCTGTAGACGACGTCAACGAGCGTCGCCGCCAATCGGCTGTGCCCTATCGTGATCTGCGCTACCTGACCGAACGGCTGCGGACCGCACAGGTGATACCGGCACCGGAAAACAATGCCGTCGTCGCCTTTGGTAGCACGGTCACGTTTGAGCGCGACGACGGCCGCGTCCAGACCTATCGCATCGTCGGCGAGGACGAGGCTGACCCCAAGACCGGCTCCATCTCTTTCGTTTCACCCGTCGCGGCCCGGCTGATGGGCAAGGCCGTAGGCGATGTGGTGACGGTGGGCGATCAGGAACTGGAGATTACGGCCATCGCTTGAAGGCCGGTCGTCTAGCGACGCCTTCTCCGGCGCCGTTTCGCCGGGACGCCCTCACTCCGCCGCGCCAACTCCGTCCAGTTCCGCCATAACATCCACAGGCAGATCGATTTCGGCGACGGCGAGATTCTGCCTGAGATGCGCCCGCGACGAGGTACCTGGAATGAGCAGGATGTTTGGCGACCGCTTCAAGAGCCAGGCGAGCGCCACCTGCATTGCTGTCAGGTTCAGCCGTGCGGCCACGTCGGACAGGGTTGACGGCTGCAGCGGCGAGAAACCGCCGAGCGGAAAGAACGGCACATAGGCCGTCCCCTCGCCCGCCAACTGGTCGATCAGCGCGTCGTCGGCCCGGTGCGCCAGGTTGTACATGTTCTGCACGCAGACGATCTCGGCGATCTTGCGGCCATCCGCCACCTGCTTGGACGTGACATTGGAAAGGCCGATATGCCTGACCAGCCCCTGTTGCTGCAATTCGGCAAGCACGGTCAGAGGTTCTTCGAGATCACCTTCCGCCGGGCCATGCACATCGAACATCGCCCGCAGGTTGACGACATCGAGCGCGTCGAGCCCGAGGTTCTTCAGATTGTCGTGCACGGCGCGGGTCAGAGCCTCTTTCGAAAAGGCCGGGTTCCACGAGCCATCGTCGCCGCGCAAGGCACCGATCTTCGTGACGATGACCAGGTTGTCGGCATACGGGTGCAGCGCCTCGCGAATGATCTGGTTGGTGATGTGCGGGCCGTAGAAGTCGCTGGTATCGATGTGATCGACGCCGCTTTCCACCGCTTCGCGCAAGACCGCCACGGCCTCCGCGCGGTCCTTGGGCGGCCCGAAGACACCCGGTCCAGCCAGTTGCATGGCGCCGTAACCGAGACGTTTGACGGTGAGGTTGCCCAGCGTGAAGCTGCCGGCTTTTGTCAGATTGGCCATGTCGATTTCTCCTATGTGTGGTGAACAGCTATGTACTGCGCCGACACTTTCAGGATAATCCGATGCAATCCGGACAGGCCGTCCGGAAAACAGCACAATAATCAGGAGCAGCAATGGCCGATACACCCGAGATGAGCGATGTCAGCGCCTTTCTCGCAGTCGCCCGCGCCGGCGGATTTCGCGAGGCCTCGCGGCTGGGCAATACCAGCGCCTCTGCCCTGAGCGATGCGGTGCGCCGTCTGGAGGCCCAGCTCGGCATCCGCCTGCTCAACCGCACGACACGCGCCGTCGTGCCGACCGATGCCGGGCGCGGACTGATGGAACGCATCGGACCCGCCTTCGGGGAAATCGGTGCAGCGCTCGAACATGTCAGGAGCTTCGATGGCCGTGCCGCCGGCACGCTGCGGCTCAACGTGCCGGCAAGTGCTGCAAGACTGGTGCTGCCGGCGATCGTCCCCGGCTTCCTCGCCGCCTATCCCGACATCCGGCTGGAAATCGACACCGACGAGAGCCTGATCGATGTCATCGCCGCCGGTTACGATGCCGGCATCCGCTATGATGAGCGACTGGCGCAGGACATGATCGCCGTGCCGATCGGCCCGCGCCTGCAGCGCTACGGCCTTGGCGCCTCTCCTGCCTACCTGAACACGCACGGTCATCCGCAGCATCCCCGCGATCTGCTGGCGCATAACTGCATCCGCAGCCGGTTTGCCGGGCGTCCGGCCATGGCCTGGGAATTCGAGAAGGATGGCGAGACACTTGTAGTCGAGCCCAATGGCCAACTGCTCGTGCGAGCCGGGGATGCGACCGAGTTGGGCATCAGAGCCGCGATCTCCGGTGCAGGCATCCTTGCGCTGTTCGAAGACTGGCTGAGACCGCATTTCGCCAGCGGCGAATTGCTGCCGGTGCTGGAACCCTGGTGGTTGAGCTTTTCCGGCCCCTTCCTCTACTACCCGGAACGCCGGCTGATGCCGGCACCTCTGCGCGCCTTTGTCGACTACATCAAGACCAACCGCCCTGGATGATGCGCCAGACCCAGCAACGGGAAAGGCCGGGACGCTTTCGCGCCCCGGCCCTGGTCGTCACGTCAGCAATACCGATCAAACGTAGCGGTTGATGACGTTTTCCAAGAGTTCCTGCTTGCCGGAGACCGGCTTCGGATTGACGTTCTGGGCTTCGACGCGGGCAGCGATTGCATCGAGGCCTTCCTCGCCACGCAGCATCTTCTGGTTCTCGGCCTTGTCCCAACCGGCGTAACGGTTGCCGAGCGGCGCCGACAGCGCCTTGTCTTCCACCATCTTGGCGGCGGCTTTCAGGCCGCGGGCGCAGCAATCCATACCGCCGATGTGAGCGATCAACAGATCTTCGGCGTCGAGCGACTGGCGGCGCAGCTTGGCATCGAAATTGGTGCCGCCTGTCGTGAAGCCGCCGGCTTGCAGGACCTGGTAATAGGCCAGCGCCATTTCCGGCACATTGTTCGGGAACTGGTCGGTATCCCAGCCGGACTGGTAGTCGTTGCGGTTCATGTCGATCGAACCGAAGATGCCGAGCGCATTGGCGAGCGCCAGCTCGTGCTCGAACGAGTGGCCGGCGAGGATCGCATGGCCCTGCTCGATATTGACCTTCACTTCGTTTTCGAGCCCGTAGCGCTTCAGGAAGCCGTAGACCGTCGCAACGTCGTAGTCATACTGGTGCTTCGACGGTTCCTGCGGCTTCGGCTCGATCAGGATCGCGCCCTTGAAGCCGATCTTGTGCTTGTATTCGACCACGAGGTTCAGGAAGCGGCCCATCTGGTCGAGCTCGCGTCCGAGATCGGTGTTGAGCAGGGTCTCGTAGCCTTCGCGGCCGCCCCACAAAACGTAATTCTCGCCGCCGAGCTTCAGCGTCGCGTCCATGCAGGTTTTCACGGTTGCGGCGGCAAAGGCGAAGACGTCTGGATCCGGATTGGTCGCGGCACCCGACATGTAGCGGCGATGTGAGAACATGTTCGCCGTGCCCCAGAGCAGCTTGACGCCGGTCTCTTCCTGCTTCTTCGCGAAGTAGTCGACGATCTCGTTCAGGTTCTTGGTGTTCTCGGCAAAGCTGTCGCCTTCAGGGCGAACATCCGCGTCGTGGAAGCAGTAGTAGGGCGTGCCGAGCAACTGGAAGAATTCGAAGGCGACATCGGCCTTCATCTTCGCTGCATCCATCGTATCCTTGAACCACGGACGCTCGAACGTGTTGCCGCCGAACGGATCAGTGCCCGGCCAGACAAAGGTATGCCAGTAGGCGATGGCAAAACGCAGATGGTCTTCCATCCGCTTGCCCATGACCACTTCGTCGGGATTGTAGTGACGGAAGGCCAGCGGATTGGTGCTGCCTTCGCCTTCATATTTGATCTTCTGGATATTGCCGAAGAAACCTGTGCTCATGGGTAGTCCTCCTTGGTGTGTGTTTGTGTTGGTGTTCACGCGCCTCGCGACGCTGCCCCTTCACCCGCCTGCCGGCCTCTTCTCCCCGTGAACGGGGAGAAGGAATGCGCCGCCGCCGTTTCCGGCCTCTCTTCTCGCTTGCGGGGAGAGAGCCAGGGTCAGTGGCAAATCTTCAAAGTCCCCGGATCGCCGGATAAAGCGCCCGATAGCGGCCGTATGCCGCCTCATAGGCCGAGGTAAGCGCCTTGACCGGCTCGACCGTCTCGGCCGTTTCCGGCGCCCTGCAAACCGACAGCGGATCGGCGCCGGTCGCCGCGATCAGCCCAAGGCGTGCGGCGCCGAAGGCAGCCCCGAAATCGCCGTCGGCCGGGATATCGACCGGCATATCGAGAGCTGTGGCGATCGACGACAGCCAGTAGCGCGAGCGAGACCCGCCGCCGATGGCGGTAACACGGTCGATCTTCGTGCCGGCGGATTTCAGCGCTTCCAGGCTGTCGCGAATGGCGAAGGTTACGCCTTCCAGCACCGCCTGGGTCAGCACCGCCCGGTCGCTTTCATGGCCAAGCCCGATGAAGGCGCCACGGATCTTCGCATCGTTGTGGGGTGTCCGCTCGCCAGAGAGGTAAGGAAGGAAGGTGACACCCGTCGGGGCATGAAGCGCATCGCCGAGTTCGCCGGTCAGTTCGCCGGCCGATTTGCCGGTCACGGTCGAATGCCAGTTGAGTGCATCGGTTGCCGACAGGATGACGCCCATCTGGTGCCAGGTTTTCGGCAGCGCATGGCAGAAGGCATGCACGGCACTTTCCGGCTTCGGGAGATAGGATGCATTCGCCGCGAAGAGAACGCCTGACGTGCCGAGCGACACGAAGGCCTGGCCTTCGGCAACAGTACCCATGCCGCAGGCGGAAGCGGCATTGTCCCCTGCTCCACCGGCGACGACGACGTTTGCGCCGAGGCCCCATTTCATCGCAAGCTCCGCACGCAGCGTGCCGGCCCGATCGGTCCCCTCGACAAGACCCGGCATCTGTTCGACGCTCAGCCCCGTGGCTTCGAGCAGCTCCGCCGACCAGGCCCGCTTGCCCGTGTCGAGCCAGCTGGTACCGGCCGAGTCAGACATGTCGGAGAGATATTCCCCCGTCAGCCAGAGCCGCAGGAAATCCTTCGGCAGCAAGACTTTGGCGACCTTCTCGAAGGTCTCCGGCTCGTTGCTTTTCACCCAGGCAAGCTTCGGCGCCGTGAAACCGGGGAAGACGATATTGCCCGTCAGTGCCCGGAAGCGCGGATCGGCGTCCAGTACCGCAGCCTCCGCATGGCTGCGGGTATCGTTCCAGAGAATGCAGGGTCGCAACACCCGGTCCTTGGCGTCGACAAGCGTCGCGCCATGCATGTGGCCGGAAAGACCGATGCCCCTGACGGCAGCGAGTTCCTTCGGATGCGAGGCCTTGAGCGCAGCAACGGCCTCTTCGGTCGCCCGCAGCCAGTCGCCCGGCGCCTGTTCCGACCAGCCGGGATGCGGCCGCTGCACGGTCAAGGCCGCATGGCCGACGCCGACAACCTTCTGATCGCCATCGATCAGCATAGCCTTGACGCTGGATGTGCCGAGATCCAATCCGAGATACATGGGTGTCCTCCAATGCTCTGCCTTCAGGGCAGATTGTCCTTCAGGAATATGTCGATACGAATGCGCTCCTGGGCGGCCACGACAGGAAGCCCGTCGGCCTTGGCCTTCAGGACGCGGATGGCGCTGCGCACCTCGTGGCCGGCATCCTGATTGAGGACCGCATCGAACAGGCCCGATTGCAGCGCGCCGCGCGTCGTCTCGGTCAGCTCATGCGCGATGACGACCGGTCGGTTTTCCCGCGGCACACGTTCCAGCGCACGCACCAGTCCGCGATTGCCGGCACCGAGGCTATAGAGTGCGACGATGTCGGAGTGGCCCACAAAGAGCGCGGAGACCAGCCGCTCGACCACGTCAGGATCGTCGCGGCCTTCCGACACGGGCAACAGGTCAAGGCCCGCGAAATCCGAAGTGATCACAGAGGCGAAAGCCTCGCAGCGCTCGCGGTGATCACGCACCAGCATGGAACCCGCGAGTACGGCGACCTTACCCCGGCGACCACCAACAAAACGCCCGAGCAGGCTCGCGGCCGTGCGTCCGGCAGCGGCATTGTCGATGCCGGCATAATGATCGCGTTCTGCGCCTGAGAGATCCGAAACCAGCGTCACCAGCGGGATGCCGGCAGAGACCACCTCAGCGGCAGCTGCAGCCACGTCCGGCGCATCGACGGCGACGAAGGCGATGCCCGCCGGCTGCTCTGCTGCAGCGTCCCTGAGTGCTGTCGCCAGCGCCGCCGCATCGAAGGCCGGCACGTCGACAAGGCGGATCGCAATGCGCTCCACGCCTGCCCGCTCCCCGGCCTCGTCGAGTGCGAGCCTCAAGCCTCGCATGAAGGAGTTGTCGTTAGAAGGAATGAGGAAGGTCAGCGGATAGGTTCGACCCTTGGCGAGATTGGCTGCGGCCACATCGCGCACGAAACCGAGCTCGCTGACGGCGAGGTCCACCTTTTCGCGGGTCCGTGCACTGACCCCCGGCCGCCGGTTCAATACCCGGTCAACGGTGGCAAGGCTCACGCCCGCGCGGCTCGCAATGTCATGGACGGTCGGCTTCATTCTCTCCTCCGGCGCCTGTCCTACACCAGCGCCTGAGGTACGTAAATCAGGATTATGATGTACGTACCTCTTCTGGATCAAAAAAAAGGCCGCCCACAGTATGGGCGGCCGCGACCTGGAGATCGGCAAGAAGACTGGACCCGCAAGCTTACGCGGGCACTGTGCCGTCAGTGGCCGGCGCCGGCCGGTGCCGTCGCCGTCGGCTTCTTCAGCAGTAGCGCCAGGAAGACCAGGCAGGCGAAGAGGACCGTCAGCCCGAGAAACACATCCATGAAAGACAGGAGCCAGGCCTGCTGCGTGACAACGCCGGAAAGCTTCTTGATCGCCACGGCCGTTCCATCGAGCCCATAGCTGTCGTAGTTTGCGCCGACGCTGGCAAGCCAGTCCAGCGCTGCCTGATTGCCCCAGTTCAGCTGTTCGGAGAGGCGGGCATAATGATCGTCGGTTCGCTGCGTCAGCATTGTGTTGATGATGGCAAGACCCACGGCCCCGCCGAGGTTGCGGGTCAGGTTGAAGAGGCCCGAGGCATTCTTGATACGATCAGGCGGCAGCGTGCCGAGCGCCAGATTGTTGATCGGCACCATGCACAGCATCAGCGAGCAGCCGCGCAGGATCTGCGGCACGAGCAGTTCGTAAAAGTCCCAGTCCGCGGTAATTCCGGTCATCATGTAGGTGCCGAGCGCAAAGCCGCCAAAGCCGATCATCATCATCACACGCGGATCGAGCTTGCCCGACAGAACCCCGGCAACCGGTGCCGTCAGGAACATGGCCGCACCTGAGACGAACATGGTCTCGCCGATCATCAGGCTGTCATACCCGCGAATGCGCCCGAGATAGAGCGGATAGAGATAGGTCAGCCCGTAAAGCCCGACCCCCATGACAAAGGAGAACAGCGAACCGAAGGCGAAGTTGGCATTGGAGAAGGCGCGCAGGTCGACGACCGGCAACTCCACCCTGAAGACACGGCGGAAGAAGATGAAGCCGCCGATCACCATGGCAAGGGTGCCCATGACAATATGATGATCGTTGAACCAGTCCTTGTTGTTGCCCTCTTCCAGCACGAATTCCATCGAGCCCAGGAAGACCGCCATCGAGACCAGCCCCCACCAGTCGAACTTCTTCAAGAGCTTGAGGTCCGGCTTGTCGAAATCGATCAGGCTCCAGGCGGCTGCCGCGACGATCACACCCGGCACGACATTGATCAGGAACAGCCAGTGCCAGGACATGGCGTGGCTGATATAGCCTCCGATCGTCGGACCGATTGTCGGCGCGAGTGTGGCGACAAGTCCGACCATCGGCGAGACGATGTTGCGCTTCGAAGGCGGAAAGATGGTGAAAGCCGCCGCAAACACGGAGGGGATCATGCCACCACCGATGAAGCCCTGGATCGCGCGGTAGACGATCATCTGCTCGATATTGGTGGCGGTCGCGCAGAGAGCGCTGGCAAGCGTGAAACCGGCCGCGCAGAAGGTGAACAGCACCCGCGTCGATACGATGCGTGCGAGCACGCCCGACAACGGAATCATGATCACCTCGGCAATCAGATAGGATGTCTGAACCCAAGCGACTTCCTCCGAGCCGGCGCCGAGTCCGGCCTGGATCTCGGCGAGTGATGCGGAGACGATCTGGATGTCGAGGATCGACATAAACATGCCGAAGACCATTGCCAGGAATGCGAGGACGCGCCTGGGGTCCATGCGCTCCTCGGCGGGTGCCAGGGAAGCGGCGTCCTGAGTGGTGATTGCGGCCATGACGAGGCCCTTTCGATAACGACTGCCGGTGGTTTACTTCGCGGCAAGCGCCTGGCCGTCAGGGGCCGTGCGGGTGTCGACGTCGACGATGACACTGAGGCCGGCACGCAGATGGCCGCCGGCAAGCGCGTCCTTGGGAAGAGCTATCCGGACGGGCACACGCTGGACCACCTTGGTGAAATTACCCGTCGCGTTTTCAGCCGGCAGCATCGAGAAGATGGCACCGGAAGCGGGGGCGATAGAGGTCACGGTGCCTTCGAGCGGCTGGTCACCGTAAGCATCGACATGGATCGAGACCTTGGAACCCGGGACGAGATCGGCGATCTGCGTCTCCTTGAAGTTCGCCTCGATGTAAAGCTCATTGGTCGGCACCAGGGCTGCAAGCCGCTTGCCGGCGGAAACGAGATCGCCCGCCTGGACGGACAGATTGCCCACAACGCCGTCATAAGGCGCCTTGAGAACGGTGAAATCCAGGTCGCGTCTGGCTTTGGCCACCACCTGATCCTGCACGCGCACGGCATTGATCGCCTCGTCGCGCTGCGCCTTCAGGATCGAAAGATTGGCCTCGGCGGAATCCACAGCCGCCTGACCGGCAACGAGATTGGCGCGAGCCTGCTCGAGCGCAACTCTTGCATTATCGAGATCCGCGGTCGTCCCGACACTCTTCGAGGCAAGTTCGCTGGCACGTTTTTCGGTGATCTCGGCGCCACGCACGGAGGCTTCGAGTGCCCCGAGTTGCGCCTTCGCTTCGGCAACACTCGCCTGGCCGCCGGCGATCTGGGCATCGATACGGCTGACCGCGAGGGAAGAACTCTGCTTGCCGGCGACGGCCTGATCATAGGCGATCTGATAATCGCCCCCATCCAGCGTGACCAGCGGATCACCCGCATGAACAACCTGGTTGCTGGCGACATTCACCTTGGCAACATAGCCGGAAACCTTGGGCGAGATGATTGCAATGTCACCTTCGATATAGGCGTCTTCGGTCGACACCATGAACCGGCCGTCCGTCCACCATCCGTAGCCATACCAGGCGCCGGCGGCGAGCAGTGCGGCGAGAATAACAGGCAGAACCGGACTGCGCCGGGGCGCCGAGGCCGTCGCTTCAGGGGCCTGATGGGACACCCCGATATCCGTCTCTGCCGCAGGCGCAGCCTCATTCCGATCGACTGGAGTGGAGTTGGAACGAAGGGCGGTGGATCTTTGCATCGTTGACATGGCACGGACCGGGGAATGGTTGAAATTATTCGAACTGAACCGTTCGGTTCGATTGACTTAGAGTGTTTCTTCCCCCATATCAAGAGGCACAGGCGAGCTTCTGCGCAGCGGTTGCTCGATTACGTTAATTTTTCTTTGGTCAGGATATGTCGAAACAATCCGAGGAAACTGCCATGACTTCCCCTTGCCACTCCGTTGCCGGAGTTGGCCGCTTTGCTGCGGGCGCGGATCCCGTCAAGCGGGGACAGATCCTGGACGGAGCCAAGCGTGTCTTCATGAAGCTCGGCTATGACGCCGCGAGCATGAACGACGTCACCCGCGAGGCTGGTGTCTCCAAGGGAACCATCTACGTTTATTTCCAGAGCAAGGAAGATCTGTTCGGCGCGCTTGTAGAGCGCGAGAAGAGCGCCTTCGATGCTGCCATCCGGCAGATCCTGGAGGAAAGCGCCAATGTCGAGGAAGGCCTGCGGCGGTATGC